>CAZLEO010000371.1:0-8059 GCA_964558555.1 uncultured Rickettsiales bacterium
CTTGGGGGGTGGGAAGGGGCTTGGGGGGTGGGGGAGGGGCTTGGGGGGAAGTTCGGCTCGAGATGCGCGGGCATGTGGCCCTGAACTACCGCCAGGGGGAAGTTCAACCCGAGATGTTCGGGCATCTGCCCTCGAACTTCCGTCTGGAGGAAGTTCAGCCCGAGATGTGCGGGCATCTGGCCTTCAACTACCGCCTGGCCTCGGTCAGCGGAACTTGGCGGCAGGATGTTCGCGCATCTCGCCCTCAAGTTCCGCAAATGGGAACTTCGACTGGAGATGCGCGCGCATCCTCGACTCAAGTTCCGATTTCCGGAACCTCGACCTGAGATGCCTCCGCATCTGCCTCAGAAGTTCCGGTGAGCGACATTCAGCTCTACATGCTCGAGCATCTTGGTCTCGAGGTCGCCAGATGCGACGTTCACTGCCAGATGAGCGGGCATCTCGCCTCGAACGTCGCTTTTCGCGACCTTCACCCCGAGATGCGGAGGCATCTACCCCTGAACGTCCCTCACGAGCCCCCAAGCCCCGAGTCACCCCCCAAGCCCACCCCCATCCATCCACCCAGAGCCTGAATCCGCCATCCCTCCCCCCGTCGCCTGCAATCCACAGGCCCTGGAGCGCAGGCCGGGCCAAGGCCGGCCGGGAGCGGCTGGCGCCGCAGGCGCCATGAGCGAAGCGAACTCGCCCTTGACGCGGCCGAGCACCAGGGCACACTCCCGCAGCGACGGGCGGAAAAGACGAGAACGCTCACAAGCTCCCCAACGCCCACTCCAACGCCTCCACCGTCTCCCTCGGCCGGTCGTGCAGCGGCGACCCCAGCACGTGCAGCTCTCGCGTCGGCAGACCCACCTCGACCGCACGCGCGCTGATCCGCTCCGCATGCAACCCCATCTCCCCGTGCACGTGATCCGGCATGCCCTGCAGCCTGGCGTAGGGCCCCTGCAGATGCTCGATCATCCGCAACGCCTCCACGTCCTCCCACGCCGCGTCGTCCCACGGGTCCCGCTCCCTCAGCTCGCTCCCCTCGGACCCCCGGAACCCCGGCGGCGGCAGCAACGAGAACCGGTCCACCGGCCCCTCGCCGTCCACCAACGCGTCCGGGCGGTTTCCGCGCGCCGCCGCAGCGAGCACCGGCACGATCCCCCCCGACCACGTCAACGCAACCAGCGGCAGCCCCTCGACCCGCGCCGCGTCGAGCACGACCTCCCAGTCCCGTCGGTGCTCTGGATTCCCGGGCGTCAGATACCCCAGCGGCCCCGCCGGGCTGTCGCCCGTCCCGGACCGGTCGTACAGCCACACGTCCAGCCCTCGTCTGTTCAGCTGCTCCACGGACAGCCCGAAGGGCTGCAGCCCGAGACGCCGCCCCCCCTCGAAGCCGGCATGGCCGAGGACGAGCACGGCGCGAGGGACGTCGGCGCGGTGGTGCTGCGCGACGATGGTCCGTCCGTCCACGTCGAGCTGCCGCGTGCTGCCCCCGGGGACCGGGCGGGCCATGCGCTTGCGCATCCGCTGGAGGTCGCGACCTCGCCGGAACCCGCGTCCCAGACCGGATCGCAGCCGGTGCACGGCCTTCGCCGCCCGAATCCGGCGGTCGGACGGCGGCAGCAGGGTAGGGGTGGCGAGGCGCGCCTGGGCGACGGTCAGCGCGGGCACGACCCGCTCGTCGAGGTAATCGGCCAGCGCTGCCAGGGCGTCCTCGCAGGGCACGAGGCTGCCCGCGTCACACAGGTCGTGCTCGTGCAGGGCGAAGCCGAACCAGCCGGCGCCGTGTCGAGTGGCGGCGGCCTCGAGGCGGCGTAGCTGCTCGACGCGGGCGTGCGAGAACCCGAACCGCCTGCCGGTGGTGTCCATCAATCCCCAGTCGAAGGGCCGGACGGTGGGGGCCATGACCAGCACGCCCTCCTCCTCGCGCGGGGCGAGGCCGTCGTAGGCCCAGGCGGGCCGGGCGCCGTGGTCGGTGACGACGCCGATGCCGAGGGCGGCGGCCTGCTGCAGGAGCATGCGGCGGCCGCCCGGGCCGGCCTGGACGAGGCCTGGGACGGCGACCTCGGGGAAGACGCCGGCGGCGCGGACCGCGTCCACGGCGGGCTGGAGGCGGCGGCCGTGGGCGTGGACGCCGACCTCGTGGCCCCGCTCGACGAGCTCGGGCAGCAGGTCGCGGTCGCGGGTGGTCTCGGCGAGGACCTCGCGCACGCGGAAGCACAGGCGGGCGCCGGCGCCCTCGGCCGCGGCCGCGACGGCGCGGATCAGGTCGCGGGCCTCGCCGGCGCGGCGCGGTTCGGCGGTCAGGACCTCGTCGTCCACGTGGATCTCGACCCAGACCGGGATTTGTTGGCGCATGGGCCCTCCGCGCCCCGGGATCATGGTAGAAACCCCCCGCCATGGCCAGTCGTATGACCCGAGACGAGGTCGCCCAGGGCGTGAAGCGCTACCGCTTCACCACGTCGCGGATACGGTCGCTGGGCATGTCGGCGACGCCGTACCTGGTGGACGACGTGCTCGTGGACACGGGGTACGCGCACGTCCGACCGCTGGTCATCCGCGCGTTCGAGAACCGCGCCATCCGAGCCATCTGCTGCACCCACAACCACGAGGACCACACGGGCAACGCGGGGGTGCTGGCCGAGCGGCACGGCTGCCCCGTGTACCTGCGCAACGCGCGCCGCTGGCGCGACGAGGGTGTGGACGACATGCCCTTCTACCGTCGCTTCTACTGGGGGCCGCCGGTCCCGATGGAGCCGGTGGAGATGCCCACCGAGGTGGCCACCGCGACGCGGATCCTCAAGGCCATCCCCACGCCGGGGCACTCGCAGACCCACACGGCGCTGTTCGACGAGGAGTCGGGCGTGGTGTTCACGGGCGACCTGTTCGTGGCGCCGGGGGCGGCGGCGGTGATGCGACACGAGGACCCGTACGAGCTGGTGCGGTCCCTGCGCCGAGTCGCCGATCTCGAGCCGTCGCTGATGCTGACGGGGCACGCGGTCATGCTGGACGACCCGGCCGGCGCCCTGCGCCGCAAGGCCGAGCACATCGAGGCCGCGGCGCGGGAGATCATCGACATGCGCGAGCTCGGCTCGCCCATCGGCGTGATCGCGCGGCGGGTGTTCCAGGGGGGATGGAAGCGCGATCGCACGTTCGCGGCGATCACGGGGCGGGAATTCTCGAGGACGAACTTCGTGCGCGCCGTCCTGGCGCGTTGGCCCAGATAACCGGGCTACCTACCGGAAGATGGCCATGGCGGCCACGGGCAGCCCGATGTAGGCCACGGCGATGATGCCGATGGGGATCATCGGGTTGATCTGGGCCATCTTGGCCAGCGACTCCGACAGGAAGATCGGCACCCGGCGCAGCGGCCAGAACACGGCGATCCCGCAGATGTTGAACAGCAGGTGCGCGAAGGCCGCGGCCACGCCGACGACCTCGCCCAGCGACAGCGCGGCGAGCAGGGCGGTGATGGTCGTGCCCATGTTCGCGCCCATGGTGTAGGGCAGCACCTGAACCGGCGTGAGCAGGCCCGCGCCGGCCAGCGGTACGATCAGCGACGTGGTCACCGAGCTGGACTGCACCAGGGCCGTGATCACGGTGCCCAGCAGGATGGCCCGCAGCCCGGTCTTGAACACGACGTCGTTGAACAGGGTCTGGACCCGGTCGAGCACCACCGAGCGCATCACCGTGACCATCGCCCACAGGGCGGCGAACAGCAGGCCCAGCCCGGCGAGGAAGGCCGCCGTGGTGGCGTCGAACACGTACTGGGGGAAGTGGGCGACGAACGTGCCGATGGCGGCGACGCCCAGCGACAGCAGCAGGCTCGTGGCAAAGGACCGCTGGTCGCGCTTGATGCGCCGGGCCAGGTACGACGTGCCCTGGAACAGGATCAGCGCCAGGCAGGCCAGCACCACGAAACGCACCGCGTCGGGCGAGGCCTCGAACACCCCCTCGATGAGGTGGATCTGCGGATCCACGAGGTACTTGATGGGGCTGGTGAACTTCAGCCCGCCCACGTCGTCGAGCGCGTTGGCCATGAACAGCGCGCCGTGGCCCAGGAAGTTCGTGGCGATCTGCAGAGGCAGCAGGATCAGCACCGTCAACCAGTTGAACAGGTCGTGCAGGAACGACGCGGTGATGGCGCGCTTGAACTCGATGCTGTTGCCCATGTGGCCCAGCGACACCAGCATGGCGGTGATCGACGTGCCGATGTTCGCCCCCATGATGATGGGGATGGCCATGGACAGGGCCTTGGCGGGATCGTCCCCCATCACCCCGGCCGCCACGAGCCCGACGGTGATGGACGTGGTGGTGGACGAGCTCTGGATGATGCTCGTGACGAGGATGCCGATGCACAGGCCCACGAACGGGTTCTGCGCGAGCTCCTGGATCAGGACCTCGCCGTAGCCGGAGCCCAGGCCCTTGAAGGCGCCGAGGAGCTTGATGGCGACGAAGAAGACGTTCAGCGCGAGCAGGAACGCGGCGATCTTCCCGGTCGCTCGAAGGCCTGTCTGCAGGTTGGAGCCCATCGGCGTCTCACCCAATGGTAACCGATTCAGTGGGGATTCGAGGCTCCTTCTACCAGGCTGTTCCAGCGTTGTCACGCCCCTGTCACGGAGTTCCCGGAGCCGTCGCAGAACCGTGATCAGTCGGCGGCGACGAAGTCGGTCCGGTCGATGTCTGCCACCTCGCGCAGCACCCACGCCAACGGCACCCAGGCCTTGGTGCCGGCGCGGCACACGAGGGAGTCCTCGCCACAGGCCAGCGCGTCGATGTCCGGCAGGGTGAACGGGCCGCTGACGTCCCCTTCGAGGCACAGATACCAGATGCGCGCGCCCCAGCGCCCGCGCATGACCTTGACCACCTTGTCCATGGCCGCGTGCAGCTGGGCCTGCTCCTTGGAGTCGAGGGTGCCGTTGCGGTCCTTGTCGAAGAACGCGAGCATGCGGTTGTCGCTGGCCACCGCGGCCATGCGCTCGCGGTGGTGGGCCTGGGCCTCCATGTCCTCGAGGATCACCAGCACGTCCCCGGCCTGGTCGAGCATGCCCTTGTTCTGGAGCTTGCCCACGAGCCGCTTGAGGCGGTGCTGGATGTGGGCCTCCTTCCACGACGACGGCATCAGGCCGAGGTTGATCAGCAGCGCCGGGGTGAGCCAGGAGCTGCACGGGATCGGGGCGACGAAGTTGGCCACGGCCAGCGCCCCGCCGGGCACGACCTTGAACAGGTCCAGCAGCTGCGCGCGGATCTTCTCGCGCTGGATCGGATCCAGCTCGTCGATCTCCTTGTTCGCCCGCTTGCGCAGCAGCGAGTAGACCTCCTTGGTCTCCTCGAGCTCCTGGCGCACGTAACCCCACTGGTTGCTGGCCAGCTGGCCGACCTTGCCCTTCATGCGCGACAGCCACGACGCCGGCCGCTCGATGGCCTCGGCCTCCTCGACCAGCTCGTGCAGCTCGTCCGCCTCTTCGGACAGTCCCTTGTTCCTCAGCTGAGCCTCGAGGGCCAGGAGCTCGGCATGCATCAACGCACCTCCTGCGTGGAAGGGGAGGAAATGATAGCACCGCTGCGACCGTAGTCGACCTCCGAGACATGCTACGATTCCAGCGCCCGAGCCGAGGTGATCCGATGCCGCGACGTCGCCGTCGCAAGTCCGAATGGGAGCCGTGGGACCGGCCGTGGGGGACCGGACCCGGCCGGTACCGCTGGCCCGGCGCCGGGACGCCGCCCGAGGAGGTGGCCGAGCAGTTCGCCAGGGCCGCCCAGCACGTGGGCGACAAGGTGGGCAGGGCGGTGGAGCAGGCCTTCGCCCGTACCACCGAGCGGCTCGAGGACACCGGCGCCGAGCCGATGGGGGAGCGGGTGGCCACGGCCATCGGCAACGCCATCGACCGGGTCAGCGGGGCCATCCCCAAGCCCGATCCCGAGAAGGTCCAGCGCCAGCGGGACCGCCAGCTCGTGCGCCGGCAGGACAAGGTCACCCACCAGATGTTCCTGTTCTCGTTCCTGTGGGTAGGCGTCTCCGTCGCCATCGTGCTCAGCGCAGGGCTCGAGGGCGTGGCCGGTGTGGCCGTGCTCGGGGCGGTGTTCGGCAGCCTCGTGGCTCGCAACGCCCTGTGGCGCAGGAGCAACCGGGCGCTGGTGCAGCAGGCGCGGGCGCGGCTCGAGGGCCGCGAGATCCCCGCCGCAGTGGAGGACGAGGCCGACGGCGAGGGGACCGACGCCGCAGCGGAGAGCAGCCCCGGCCTGATCACCCCCGACGAGACCGTGAACGTGGAGGAGGTCTCCGCCGTGGAGCTGCAGGGGCGCCAGATCCTGTCGCTGCTGGAGGAGATGGACGACGCCCGGCCCGACATCCGCCAGGCCGTGGACTCCACCGTGGCCAAGGCGCGCGAGCTCAACGTGCGCCGCGCCCGCCTCGAGTCCATCCTCGAGGATCCGGACCTGCACGGCCTCGCCGAGCGCATCGAGGCACTGGCCGAGCAGATAGGTTCCACCCTCGACGACGAGACCCGCGCCATCTACGAGCGCACCCTGGAGCAGCTGCGCACCCAGGCGGACTCCCTGGCGGACATCCGCGTCATGCTCGAGCGCATCGACGCCTACCTCAACGCCAGCTTGCAGTCCCTGCGCACCATCCACATCGACCTGCTGCGGCTGGCCACGGGCGACCTCGACGACCCCCAGCAGACCCTGGACGAGGTGTCCCAGCGCGCGTCGAACCTCTCGCTGGAGATCAAGGGCGTGCGGGAGGTGGTGGACGAGGTGTCGCGAGCGCGGCAGGCCGCGCGGCAGCAGGGGCAGCGGCAGATCTGAGTCAGGGCAGGGTCGCCAGGAACGTCCGGAACTCCTCCTCCTCGCGGACGCCGTCGAAGTCGGCGTCGCCCGCGATCTTCGCCTTCAGCTCCGAGGTCGGCGGCAGCTCGGAGAGGGCGCGGGCCGCCGTGCCCACGGCGCCCTCGCGGGCCGCGGCGCAGGCGAAGTTGTAGCGTGCGGTCTCGAAGGATGGATCGAGCTCGAGAGCGGCGCCGAAGTAGCTGGCGGATGCGCCGGTTCGACCGGCGCGGTGCTCGTCCAGGCCGCGGGCGTTGACCAGCCAGGCCATGGCGCGATCGGCCGAGGGCTTTGGCGAGGCCAGCACGAGGTGGCGGTTGCCGAACTCCGACAGCAGCTCCACCACCAAGACCGTCCGGGTCTGCAAGCGCAACGTCCGGCGCAGGACCACACCCTCCTCGGCCGCCAGCGTGGAGATGGGTTCGAGGGACTGCAGGAGTGGACGCTCCTCGTGCCAGGGGAACTGGTCCCAGGCGAGCTCGCTGGGGTCCCAGGTTCCGCCGATCTCGATCTCCTTGCGCCGGTCGTCGAGGGTGAGGAACACGCCGGCCTCGCTCACCGCCACGCCGAACCTCTCGGGCTCGAAGACGAACAGGTCGGAAGCGTCCCGGGCGCCGCAGGACACCATGCCCCACTCGCCGAGGGCGGCGCCCAGGGGTGGCGCGTCGCCGGGGCGGTACGAGACCTCGGGACCGTCGCCCGGATCGAGCATGTTCACCGTGTTCGCCACCACCGCGCCGTGGTCGCGCCACTGGGTGTCGTGGGTGGCCGTGTCGATCATCACCAGGTGCCAGCGGTTGTCGGTGATGTAGTAGGTGCCGGCGTTGCCCACGCTGTGCACCAGCAGCGCCACACGGTCGCCGCCGCTGCACAGCACCTGGGCCGTGGCGGCGAGGTGGTCGGGCGGCGTGGCCGCCGCGACGGTGGGCACGGCGAGCAGCCAGAGGGCGGCGGCGATGACGGTGCGGTTCATGGGACCTCCTGCAGGTATTCGACCCCCGATGACGCTCTTGAATTCTCTCAGGTTTGGCAAAAATCGGCGTCTTGCGGTGCTATCCTCAGCGGTGAATGGAGGTCGGATGTCTCGGGTCGGCTGGCTGTGGTTGTTGCTCGCGCTGCCCCTGGTGGGCGCAGCCTGCACCGTGTGGCAGGGCGAGGACGATACCGAAGGTGACGACGACGACAGCGCCGCCGGGGACGACGACGACGGCGCGGACGACGACGATGTGTCGGATGACGACGATGT
>CAZLEO010000372.1:0-8039 GCA_964558555.1 uncultured Rickettsiales bacterium
AAGAAAAAGAAGAAGGGGACGATCCGTTCTGGGCCGAATCACCGGTCGTCCCGGAAGACCTGTGGATGTTGCCCCCCGACGGTGAAGAGGAAGATGCCGCGATGAAAGACGAGGATATGCCGGAGATATTCGAGGGGATCACCTCCACCGCGCTGATGGTTCAGCCGGAAGGCACGACAGTGGGCTCGGCGCCGGATGTGTCGTCTGCTGCGGCGGCGAATAAAGTCATCGGCCTTGAAGAAGGTGAAGAAGATTCGGAACCTGGGGACTTCATCACCGACGAAGGCCCGCCCAGTGCTGGCAGCGACGCGGCGCCCGAGGCCCCCGGCGCAAATACCGAAGGCAATACGGATGAAGTCGCGAAGGACCGGCTCGCACGCGAGTCGATGCAACGCCAAAGGCAAAAGGTTAAAATTCAGGATTACGTCCGCCAACTACCGCCGGAGTTTCGCCGTCAGGTGGCGGACTACTACCAGGTAATCGCAGAATAATTGTCCCCCTTTTATTGTCGCCTTTTGTTCCGCGAAAGGCGACAAATAGAGAGCTTGCTAATTGAGGAGCATACAAATGAAAAAACTAACCGTTTTCTTCGCCGCGGTCTGTATCGCGGCGCTTGTTGCGCTCCCGACAAAGGGGCAAGAATCTGAACAACTCACGAAGGTCGCGCGGTTGCCCGCCGATGTGAAACAGTCCATTAACCGCGGGCTGGAGTTCCTCGCCAAGACCCAGAACAAAGACGGTAGCTGGGGCGAGGGCAACATCACTGCCGGCACGTCGCTGGGCCTGATGTCCTTCATGCTCCAGGGGCACGTGCCAGGCGAAGGGAAATACGGTAAGCACACCGCCAAGGCGATCGACTTCATCCTCTCGGTCCAGAAGAACGGTTACTTCCACCACCCGAAGGACCGGGGGATGTACGAACACGGCCTGGCGCTGCTCGCGCTTTCCGAAGCTTGGGGACAAAGCAAGGACAAGCGAATTCGACCGGCGCTGATCCGGGCCGTGAACACCACGCTCAACGCCCAGGGTAAAGATGGGGGCTGGCGCTACGCGCCGCATCCCTCCGAGAGATCGGACACGTCCTGTTCGTCGATGCAGCTCGTGGCGCTGGCCTCGGCGCGGGAAGCGGGCATCGCCGTGCCTCAAAAGCGGATCCAGCTTGCGGTGGACTACTTCGTCGCCTGCGAGGTCCGGGCCACCGGCGGTTTCTCGTATCAACTCGGTGGCGGCGCACCGATGGGAGGCGCCAACTTCGCACGAACCGCCTGCTCGACGCTCTCACTCATGCTCAGCGGTCAGCACAAGCACCCGGCGACCCGCGGCGGCGTGGCCTACCTCGGCGCATCGCCGAACTCCAAGTTCGAGCACTCCGGCGGCAACCATTTCTACGGCCACTACTACGCCGCGCAGGTCATGTATCAGGCGGGCGACAAACACTTCAACAAGTGGTACCAGAAGATATCGAAAACCCACCTGGCCAGGCAAAAGGAGGACGGCAGTTGGGGGAACCCGGTCGATACCGGCTTCGCGATCCTCACCCTCGGCGTGCCGTACCGGTTCTTGCCGATCTACCAAAAGTAAACGCCAATGATGAGATACATACTTCCAATCCTATTGGTCGTTTCGACGCTGTCGGCAGGGCAGGCTGCCCGCCGCCCCGAACCCGTACCGTCTGCGGCCCCTCAGATGTTCATGCAGTTGGAGACCGGCGACTGGATTCTCAAGGCCGAGGCCTTGGACTATCTCTCACGCTACGACGTGCCCAATGCCGGGCCCGCGGTGCAGAAAGTCCTGGATGACAAGAACCCGAACAATCGCTGGCTGCGAGGCCAGGCGATGATCGCGATGTCCAGGATCAAACCCGGCAACGCCGCCGCCCTGGCCAAGGCCCATGCCCAGGACCCGCACACCGAGGTCCGCGTCGCGGCGGTCCAGGTGTGCGCCGACCTGCCCAAGGCCCAAGCTGCGCCAATTCTTGAGAAACTGCTCGAGGACAAGACGCCGTCAGTCCAGTTTACCGCGCTGGCCGCTTACGCCCGGCACCACGGGGCACAGGCCTGGGGTCGAGCCGAGCCCCTCACCGCCAAGATCCCGAAGGGCCAGATCGAGCCCGCCGTCCGCGCGCTGGGGTGGATCGGAACCGAGCCTGCTCTTGCACGCTTGGGTCAGCACATCGCCAAGGGCAAGCACTCACGTGAGATCCTCGCCGGGCTAAAGGGCGTCAGCAACCCCGCGCTGGCGCCGATCTACCTGGACCTGATCGCATCGTCCAGCGACCCGGCACTGCTGGCCGTCGCGTGGGCGGAACTCAAAACCTTCAAGCGTGACGCGGTTGTCACCGCCTGCCGCATGGCACTGGCGT
This sequence comes from uncultured Rickettsiales bacterium, assembly GCA_964558555.1. Lineage (GTDB taxonomy): Bacteria > Myxococcota_A > UBA796 > UBA9615 > CAYRNR01 > CAYRNR01. The sequence goes on from CAZLEO010000372.1 coordinate 2,363, forward strand.
CGGGCGATAATAAGAAGGTCCAGGCCGTGGTGAGCCTCGTCGCCGGCTACCTAAAAGAACCCGCGCTGGGTAAGGCTCTCCAGACCGTGCTGGCCGAAACGAAAGACCGCACGACGCTGTTGCTGGGTCTGTCCGCGCTGAGCGGTGTTGAGGCGGACCGCTTCAGTGCATTCTTTGTAACGCAACTGGCCCACGACGACCCGCAGGTCCGGATCGCGGCGGTCAGTTGCCTGGCCCAGTGCAAAGAAGTGAACCTGTACAAAACTCTCGAGAAAACGTTAACGGACAAGGAAGCTCGCGTACGGGTCGCCACGCTGAAGGCGCTACGCAATGCCGCAAAAGAACGCGTCCCTCAGGACAGCATCCTGAAGTACTTCACCCCGAGCTTGCTCGCGTCCGACAAGGCGACCCGCCAGGCCGCTATCGATACGCTTGTCCCGTTCATTACGCGGGACAACGGCGAAGCGGCCTTCGGCGTCATGCAGAAAATGCAGAACAAATACGGCGCGAGCGGCATCAAGCCCCTGATGCAGGCCGTTTTCCGAATGGTTCCGGAGGAGAAGTCCGCCGAGATTCTCGAAGCCCGCGGCTACGTCACCCGCTGGAACGTCATCGGTGCGTTCCCCTCTGGCTTCGCCGCGCCGGGCGCGGACGTTGATGGGTTCAAGGTCGCCTACCCGCCCGAGCAGCAAGTCGATCTCACCAAGCGTTACAAGGTCAAGTACAACATCCAGAGCGACCCTCGCTCTGGTAAGCACGTCAAGGAAGTCGAGATCGGCTGGGTCCAGGCCACTGTCGGCGACGCAGACGGGATCCTGTTCATGGCCCTGGGCGATCGTTCGCAGTTGCAGATACCGCGCGGCAGAGGCGTCGCCTACGCCTACACCGAGATCATCCTCCCCGACAAGAAACAGGCCCGCCTGGAGCTTCTCTTCAGCACGGGCGCCCAGCAACGCGTTTGGTTTAACGGGAAAGTACTCAGTCTGGAATCTAAAGTTAACGCAAAACAGCGAATCGCCACGAAGACCGCGACGGTCACGCTCGGTAAGGGCAAGAACCGTCTGCTGGTCAAGGTCGCGGCCAATGACACGAGGTGGGGGTCGGCGGGGGCCTCGGCGCGTTGGCTTGCGCTGAAGCTGGCCGACAAGGATGGAAAACCGGTGAAGTGGAGCTACAAATGAGACGCACTGGCATAAGTAGGACGGTCTTGTTTCTCGGCCCATGTGTCGTCATGGTCACGCTGCTCCTCGGGCAAACCGCTTTCGCGGCCGGTCGGGTTGATCCCAGGGAAGCGGTGGAACAAAACCCTGGCGACTTCACCGGAGCCGTGAAGCATCTTGGGGGCATGCTCAAGAGTCGACCTTTCTTCGATATAAGCAGGCCGTCCGAATCCGAACACTATGCCGCGAAGAGGATTCTGTCGCTAGAGCGCATGGGCAAGATATCGGTACATTCGCCGGAAGTGAAAAGAGCTTTCAGCTTCGACTTCCTCATGACCTACCGGGACCCGACGCATCGACACGAGGCACTAGCCCTCTACCAGCGGATTCCCGTGGCGAACTCCGCCGACCCGTACTGGCGGATCGTTCGTGCCCGCTGCGCGCGGTTGATGGATCTTCCCGAGACGCCCCAGCTCTACGAGCAAGTCGCCGCCGAGATGACCGGCGTGCCTCCTAATGACGAGGTGCGCCGCCTGTGGGACGCAAACCGCAAAGAGTTCAACCTGTCCGTGATCACCCAAAACGCCTGGCGTAGACAGACCACGCAGTTTGAGCACCACGCGAGGGGCCCGGACGTGCCCGGATCCCTGACGCCCCCGGCCAACCTGCTGCCCCTGCTGGACCTCGAGGGCGCCGTCGCTTCGAAAGCTACGGATTGGGAAACCGCGCTGGACGATCCGTCCAACACGTCGGCGAAGGAGCTCGATGGCTTATATGCCGAGGCGAAAAAGGCCGGCGAGTTGCCCTGGCGCGATGGGCGAGGGTTCCTCAATGCAGAGCAGGTGTTGGCCACGCAATGGTTGCCCAAGCCGTCTGAAGCACTCGCCGAGCTGCGCGTTGTACAGGAGCAAGGCTTCAAGAAAGTGACCCGAAGTGGCGTCGAGCCCGGCGGGGAATTGGCGCTGTTTCGCCGTTACCCGTGGTCAGCGTCGGCCCAGACGATCTTGCTCAAATCGGCACGGCGACACATCTTCGCGGGCAAGCCGCAGGCCGCCTACCGCAACTTTCAGGACGTGCTCCGCTACGCCGTGGCCAAGACGCTTCGCGAGCAAGCGCAGGTCGGGCTGTGGATCAGCCTCGCCCAGTTTGCCACGCCCGACGCCGTGGCGAAAGCATTCGAAGGCATCGACGCCAACGCCACCTGGCCGTGGTATGGCAAGCAAGAAAAAGCCGCCGCGATCAAGGCCGCGCTCGTGAAGGGCGACACGAAGCCGACCCCTTCGCCCACGCTGGCATCGCTCAAACTGCACACGGTTCACCTTCCGCCGGTGCGGATCACCTCACCCAAGGCGCCTGCGTTCAGCGTCGACATGCATCGCGAGGGCAACCAACTGCTGGTGAGCAGCCCCTCGATGTTGGCAATGTACGCTGCGAACAACCCGGCGAAGCCCTTGTGGATCCAACGCAAAGGCACCGGGGGCGGTAAGGCGAGTTTCGCTGGTCAGCATGTCGTTATGCCCTGGGAGAGCGAGCATAGACTGGGGGCCCTGCGCCGCGTTGACGGGGCGGTCGCTAGTGAAGGCGATCCGCACGATCTCCATGCACGCTTCCGCTACCGGACGATTGGCGGTCCCGTAACCGCCGACGGGATGGCGTACGCCGTCCAGTTCGCGCGACCTGGTGTCTATAGCTATGGGAAACTTAGTGGCGGCGGGAATGTAGTCCTCAGTTGCTTTGCAGAACGCGATCTCAAGCACCTCTGGACGCGCTCCTATAAGACCACCCGGGTGGACCACCATCTGTCTTCCCAAGCTAATAGCGTGCTGCCGCGAGTTAGTCACGGCGCCATCTATTTCTGTACGAATGCTGGTCATGTCATCCGCGCCGACTGCCGCGACGGCGAGATGGAGTGGATTCATTTCTTCCGGTCGGGCTTCTGGTCTCGGCCGCGCACCGGCGACAATAAGCCCGTATCACCTTGGTGCATGGGCGCTCGGCCGATCGTGACCGATGACAAGGTCATCTGCATGCCCAAATATACCGGCTACCTGTTCGCGCTCGACAAGGCGACCGGCCGGCGACTTTGGCGGACGCCGCTCCTCGAGGGCCGTGAGCTGCTGGGGATACACGAAAACCTTCTGCTGGTCGTCGGCGCGAACTGCCTCTACGCCGTGGACGTCAACACCGGCAAGCTGCGATGGGCGCGACAAATCTCCCCGGATTACGCCGACGGATTCCAGTTACCGCACGCCCAGATGATCGGCTCGTCGATCTACTTCGGAACGAAGAACACGCTTTACCGCTTCGATGCGCGGCGCGGGGGGTTGCTGGAATCGCGACAGTGGAAGATGGGGACCGAGACGCCCATGAGTTTCCTGATCGCCGGCACGGACCTCTACGCGATCAGCGACCTGGCACTTAAGGATGCAGCACTCGAACGACAACTCATCGAGCATGTCACGGTGATCCATCCGGCCGCGCGTGAACACACGCTTAAGCCCGTGAAGCGGAAAGATGGGAGCTTAGTCTTTCGGTGCGACGGCATGCTCATCTGCATCAAAGGCGACAAGGTCCTATGGAGCCGGTTTGTCAGCTTCAAATAAGATAGTCCGTATACCTGTGGGATGCGTGAGACCGTTAACGGCATCAATCTGGGCTGGCCGAAGGGGTCGGCCAGCTATGATGCGACGACGGGTGAAATCCTGACAATGGGAAAAATGCAGATAAAAGAAAAGTGACCATCGTCGCCTTTCGCTCCGCGAAAGATGCCTATAGGCGCAATGAAAAGGAACGAACATGAAAAACAATGCAAAAACTCTGGCGATAGTCTTCACTCTCGGCGCGATCCTATTGGCCTGGCGACCCGCAAACGCGATCACTCCTCCGGCGACACAGTACATGGGTCCGACCGGGATCACCGCCCTGATCGCCGGTACGCGGATATTCACCGTGAAGTCGGTCGAAAAGGGTTCGCCCGCCGACGGGAAGCTCTGGCCTGGCGATCAGGTCGTCGGCGCGGGAAGAATACCGTTCCTGAAACGCGTGCGATTCGAGTTCGCCGCCGCCATCGCCCAGGCTCGCACCGAAAAGAACAAGGGCAAGCTGGTCCTCATGGTGCGGCGCAAAAACGGTGGGCGAAAGATGCATCGGGTAACCCTGCAACTAGGCGTTGTCGGCCCGGACACCTTCAACGACACGGCGCCATACAATTGCCCCAAGACCGATGCGCTGATAACCGAGGCCGCCGAACACATTGCCTCAAAGAGAGCGTACGGTGGGCTGGGCGTCGGCCTGCTAGGCCTGCTGGCCACCGGTGAGGAAAAGTACATCAAGCACGTCCGCGATCATCTGCACAAAGAGAAGCAGCCGGAAGACACAAACGTCTTGATAAACACCTCGGGCGGTTACGTCGCCTGGCGCTGGGGCTACAAGATGTTGGTCCTGACCGAATACTATCTGCTGACCGGTGATAAGTATGTGCTTCCTGCCATCAGGATGTATGCCGAAGGCATCGCCTCGGGGCAGGACGCCGCCGGCCTTTGGGGACATCAGATGGCCACCAGCCGGAGTTTGGGCCGCGCTCACGGCTACGGGGTGATGAACCAGCCTACCATGCCGCTGTTCATCTCGCTGATTCTTGCCAAGAAGTGCGGTATCGACTCGCCGCGCATCACCGCGGCCATCGCGCGCACCACCAACCACTACGTCAGTATTTACATGCACAAGGGCTCGATGGGCTACGGAAACCACGGACCCCACAACAGGAGCTGCTACAACAACAACGGTTCCAGCGCCTCGCTAGCGGTCGCACTGGCCGCAGCGGGCCATGTCGAAGGCGCAAGGTTCTTCGCTCGCATGTCCATGGCCGGATACAACGGTATGGAATCGGGCCACGCCACCTACTTCTTCAATCTGATGTGGACCGGGCTGGGCGCCAACATTGCCGGGCCCGACGCCATGGCCGCCTTCTTCAAAAAAGCCAGTTGGCTGATTCCGATGAACCTCAATTGGAAAGGCGGGTACACCTACAGATCGTCAGAAGGCGAGAGCCTGGGCAACACCGGCTCCTACCTCCTGAACCTCTGCACCAGCCGGCGCAAAATCCACATCACCGGAAAGGGCGTCGATCCGAAGATCGTGCTGAACGCCAAGGAAATCAAAGAAACAATGGACGTTCACAAGTACGTGAACAAACTGATCCCGATGAATATCGATCAGCTCATGGAGGTGATCGATACCCACTGGTCACCGATAATCAGACGCACCGCCACATGGAAGCTGCTGAAGTTTAATCTGGACGACGTCGAGGCCACGGCCAGAAAGAGAATGAAGGCCAAACGCAACGCCTTGGCGCTGACCGGCGTGAGCCGACTGTGGGACAAAACCCCCGGAATCTTCGATGAGGTCGCGACGATTATGCGCGATCGCAGCGCGAGCATCGAACTCCGCGCCGCTGCCGCCAGCGTGTTGGGCAGCGCAGCCTGGGCACGCTATATCGAGCCGACTGAGAAGTTCGG
>CAZLEO010000373.1:0-7998 GCA_964558555.1 uncultured Rickettsiales bacterium
TGGTCCGTCCAGCTGAGGTCGCTGCGCTCGGCAAACGCCGTCGCCACGGCGAGGATCGAGCCCCCTCCAGCAAGCACCAGGCGGGTTGAAGGGGCTAGGCCGGGCACGGTCGGATCGGTAGGAGCTAGCCCCAGCGCCCTCGCACACGCGTCGATGGACCAGCCATCGTCAATGTCGTCCCACACCTCCGCAGCCACGTGGTCCGCAAGCCCGGTCCAGTCAGGACCGAATGGCTCGCCGGTGGCCAGGCCGGGCAACCGGAATACGGCCGCCGGGGAGAACGCTGCCCCCCACTGCATCGCCGCGTCTCGCACCAGGATGTCCAACCGGGCCGACATCCCAAGGTGCCCCTTGAAGTTGCTCCACCGCGCATCGGCCTCCGGGCCGAACCGCTGGCCTTTGCCTGCGCGCTCGTCCAGCACGCGCAGTCCAATCAGCGCTGCGCGGTAAAAGGCCTCGACCTGGTCGGCCGGCATGCTCGTGCTCATGGCGCCCCCGTGCATAGATAGAAGAAAATCAGTTCTACACGTTGGAGGGGGGGCAGGTGAAGGAGCTGGTGCGGCGGGGATCACCTAGAATCGTGACCGTGGCATATGGGGATTGGCGGCGTAGAGCAGGCCATGCCCAGGAAGGCCGAGCTAATCCAGGCCCCACCCTTTCGTGCTGAAGTTTCCAAGCCATTGTCGTGGTTTCTACCGCGGTGGTGGCTCCCTTCGGGGGGCGGGGGCAAGGATTGGTGGACAACAACGGACGACATGCTGGGGAGGCGTAGCACGTGCCCAGGGATCTCGAACAACACCTTGAAGACCTGTTCCCAGAAGCGGACGCTCATCTGCGGGAGACTCGTTCGAGCAAGTGGGTCGAGACGTTCCTGCCCATCGCTTGCCGCAATCCGTTCCCAGGGATGACAGGCGAGACACTCGCGGCAGCCCTCGCGAGCTGGGTCTACCGGCACGACTCGCACCGTTACGCCGAGACCATGGAGCCGCTGGAGCGCGGCGAGAAAGCGCTCGCTGATCGATACGCGGGGCGTGTCCTTCTGGAGCTGCTGCAAAATGCCGAAGATGCATACCGGGAGGTGGACCGTTCGGGACGAGCGAAGCTTCGGGCGGAGCGGAGGGAAGGTCGTACATGGGTCACGTTCGAGCACGAGGGCAAGCCGTTCGACGCCAGGGATCTGGACGCCTTCCGCCGTATGCACGGCAGCGCCAAGACCGAGCAGTCTGGTCGCCTCGGGCGCTTCGGAGTGGGGATCAAGAGCGTCCTCGCCGTGGCCGACATGGTGGAGCTCCACTCAGGTCCGTTTCACTTGAGCTTCGCGCGGCGCTCGGGCCAGATGGATCTGGAAACGCCACTGTTCATGCTGCCGTGGCCGTGTGAGGCGCCCGCTGGTGGGCTACCACAGGTGTCCCTCGCCCTGCGATGGATAGACGAGTCCGTTTCTGCTGAAACGGCGTTGCATGAGCTCCTGGGCAGGTTCGTTCCCAGCCACTTGGCGTTCCTGGAGCGGCTGCATGGGCTCGACGTGCAGGGAATCGGCTCGTACTCACTCGAGCCGGACGGCTCAGTTGGAGCCTTCGAGCGGTTTCGTATCCTGCAGTCCACCGACGATAGCGAATCCCCCCTGTCCCAGGAGCCCGATGTCCTGCTGCGGCTTTGGGAATCTCCTGGTGGCGGAAACGAAGACGACCAGGTAGCGCTTGCTCTCCTAGCGCGCGAGGAGGCAGAGGGACTCACACTGCGCGGGGCCACGCCGCCGCCCCGCATGCGAGCCTACTTCCCCATCGGAAACGTGCCCCTCGGCGCCGGGATACTAGTCCACGCACCCTTCGAGTTAGTGGACGACCGGGAGAGCTTGAACCTCGCGCTCCAGGCGAAGCGTGAACGCAATGCGTCCCTCCTCGAACGTCTGGCCAAGCTCATTGCCCGTGCTGTGAAGCAGCTCGACACACCGGCTTTTGTGGCCGACGACCTGCCACGTATCCTGCTGGGGGCTCCAAGCCTCGACGAGCCGCTGGCCGTGTTCACCAACAACGAGAACAAGACAGCCCGGGCGTTGGCCAATGGCATGCACCCAAGCGACACCCTCCGGGTGTTGACGACGATGCAGTTGCGTAAAGCGCGCATCTTCGCTGTGACGCCGGCTCGCTCCCGAGCCACACCGCTGAGGAGAGGCCGAGACCTGCTGTTTGGAGGAAACCGCCGAGAGCTCTGGTCACACGCCTTTCCCGGCCACAAGGCCCTGCCGTCCAAGGCCTGCGCCAGTTGGCTACGCGGCGCGCCCATCGAATTCTTCGAGGCGGAGGTGGCTGGCGTCGACAGGGCACGCGACCTGTTGGCTCGCGTGTCCCGGGCGAGCGCTGAGATCGACGGCATCCGTCCCATGCGGCGCGATGATGGATGCACCACCGCCCGACTGAGGCTCATTGCCCAGCTCAGCCGAGACTATCCAACCGACTTTGCCCAGCGACTGGGACCGATCCCGCTGCCTGTGATCGGTGAGGCGACTCAGGAGGTGTTCCTACAACCAGAGCCCGAGTCCGGGCTGACCTGGGCACGTGCCCTGGGGCTGGCGGTGGTGGACTGGGCACCGTGGGTGGAGCTCAGTACCGAGGACCGGAAGGAGCTAGTCGCGCTGTTGTCCGAACAGACGGAGAAGATGAAGCCCAGGGCAGTGCTGGAGGCCGTAGACCGCATCCGGCGCGAAGGACAGGAACCGAAGCGAGACACAGCCATTCTCCGGGCCACGGCGTGGGCCCTGGCCGACATGGAGCCCGAACGAGCATCAGCTCCCGAAGACGCCGCGGAGGGGTCGCCGTTGGCTCGTGCCTGGAGCATGCTCTTTCGAGCCCAGTTCGCGTGGGGCGCCTGGCCGGATCGAGACCGCAGGGCCACGATGGCCATCTGGTGCAGCCGCGTCCGAGTACCGACGCGCGAAGGGTCATGGATTCCTGTAGTGGACACGAGCGTCGGTAGGGGTGATTTGCCGGCAACGCTCAAAGCCGATGTGGGCCGGATCGCGCGACTACTGGGCGTTGACGCAGCGGGTGCTCGAGCGTTCTTGAGGCGCTGTGGTGCCTGGGATGGGGTGCCTATCCGGTTGCGATTCTACCTGCCGTGGAAGGGCGAGCGCGGAGCCGAGGAATGGGCCGAGTTCCAGGGCGAGGTCCCGGACCAGGTGTGGGACGTGACCTGTGATACGACGCCCTACAACCACGCCCTGTACGGATTCACCAGGAAGGCTCGCGATCATCGACTGCCGCCAGATCGCCCGGGCATGAAGCGGCGCAGCGATCCCGGCGGGTGGATTCCGAGCTGTGGTGGATTCTTGAGCTTCAACTCCAACTGGCGCATACCGCGGCCGCTGGCCCACGCGGAGCTGCCACTGGGGATCGACGACCCAAGCGCACGACGCCTTCTCGCGGATGGACAGTGGCTGCCCTTCTCTCACGTGCCGCTACACCAGGCTTGGAGCGAAGTCCGCTACAAGAACCAGTGCATGAGCCCGCGTGGGTTCTTCCCAACGCTGTTGATGCAGCAGCTGCGTGGCCGTCCACTCCTGCCCCGGCACCAGCCACCTCCCAAGAAGGGGGAGGCCCTACCTGAGGTTCAGCTCGTGCCAGCCCGCGGCCTCTTCCGTTGGGCTGGCCTGCCCAGTGGCCGTCCCCAGTGGGAGTCTTCCCGCGCCCGGTTCTTGCCCATGGTGCCGCAAGAGGAGGTCGAAGCCCTCTCCGCCGACGCTCTGGACCTGCTGCACGTGGCCCCGATCTTCAACGAGCGTCACGACGATCTCCGTCACGTGGTCCAGGCGCTTCTCATGCTGCGCGACTCCGTGCCACTGGAGGACGGTCAGCCACTCGGGAGCCGTCGCAACGCCCTTCTCAGTGCGCATACGCGCCTATGGGAGGCCATCGCCCGCGTTCTCGATAGGGACACCGACTGGGCTCCCAGGGAACAGCTCGACGAGATCTGCGCCGATGCCTCCCGGTTGGGTTGGTTATCCATTGAGCTGCCGGACAGCTCTGGCCTTCCAGTCTTGGCGAGCACGGGAGAGGGGTTCCAGTGGTGGACCTTGGGCCGCTGTCGCGACGAGGACCCCAGGCAATGCGCGTTCTACAACTCAGAACCGGTGGGCCACTTTCGCGCGATCTTTGGCTCCCAGGTGCGGTTCGTCGAGTTGCCCAGAGTTCCGGTGAGGCTGGTCAGGGCCCTGGGTATCCCGGTCTTCCAGCCCGATACCCCCCGATACCGACTGACTCCAGAGGATCCCGACGGTGTCTGTCCATGGCTCGCGCGACTGCTGGCGCAGCTGGTCCCTTACATCGAGGCGAAGGTCACCTCCGATCCCGCGAGCGGCGGCAGGGTCGCCATGGACTCCGGCGACTTCGTAGAACGAGCGGGCAACGCGGGACTGTTCCAGCCGCGTTTCCAGCGGGTGAAACACTGGCCCTCGGTGGTGCATCTCAAGGAGCCTAATGGAGCCGTGCTGGACCTGCCGGCCGAGCACGAGGAGTACTTCCGCTTCGTCCCCGAACTACGGGGCCGAGCCTGTTTCCTGGTGCACGAGGGGCGGGTTCCTGACCGGGGCGCAGCCCAGGACCACCTGTGGCGACTGGACATGCCCATCGCCCGGGCCTTGCAGTCCCCGGGGCACGCGCCGTTCATCCAGAACCTGCTGCGAGCAGTCGATGCCAACAACATCGAGGATCTGGCCAGCGATCCTGGCCTGCAGGCGTTGTTCGGGGGGCAGCCGCCCGCGGGCGCCGATGACGACGAACGCCACGAGGAACCACCGCTCATAGGCACGGCCGATTTCCTGGAGCGCGTGTTCCAACACCGCGATGTGCGTGCAGCAGCCATCGTCCTGGCCAACGACGACCCGGACGAGGCCCGCCTGGACTCTACGCGTCCCTGGCGCCTCACTGCGCCGATGCGCAGGCTCGCTGACCACGACGCAGAGTCTCCATACGACGCGCTGTCCCAGGTGCTTGGCATTCCCCTGGATCCCGCAGTCGTCGTCGACGTCCGCAGCACTCAGCTGGCCATTGTCTCGGCCGGCCGTGACCTCCCAGGGTTCGGCGACGTACTCACGCAGATCCGTCGACGAAACCGCATCCAGTTCGGCGGCAGGATCTACGAGAGCATGGAGCTGGCCCTAGATGTGCTCGGACCGATGGTGGACGATCTTCCCTTGCCCGATGCGGCCAAATTCACCGGCGAGCCGGCGGGGGAGTCGCAGGGTAGGGGACCCGCAGGCCGAGGCGCCGGGTTCGCCGGCAAGAACACACTCGTTGGCAACCTGGGCGAGCGGTACGCTGCGCGGTGGCTGCAACACAGGTCTCCCGCCGATCCCGCGCTCGTGATCGACGTCACGACCCAGGAGACCAGGGACAGAGCAGTTCTCCCGGCCGGATACGACAAGCCTGGAGACGACCGCTGGCCCGGCGTGGACTTCCTGGTGTTCGAGGACGGTCCGGACCAGCTCCCCACAGGCTGGGAGGTCAAGTCCCGCCTCGGGGACGGTCCAGTTCGGTTTCGCTGGACCCGCAACGAAGCTGCCGCGTGCCGGCGCGCAGTCCAAGGGCGGCAGGAGTTCTGGCCTTTGGGTGGATACCGCGTGCTAGTGGTCTCCAACCTCGATCCATCAACTGGGAATGGACCGACCGTATGCGTCATCGAAGGCGTAGACTGCCTCGACGTCGCCGATCCCACCGGGTACGTGGTCCTGGCCAAACCGCGCTGATCAGCTGAACACGCGCAGCTTCCCGCGGTGGACGGTGGGCGGCACGGGGCGCTGCAGGTGTCTCCGAGAGAGGGGAGTGGTGATGTCGAAGTTCCGAGACCAGATGCGCCGCAAACAGCTTGACTGGAAGAAACTGAACCTCCCGCACGTCCAGGGGCAGGGCTGGTGGAACAAGCAGCAATACGAGCACATTCTTCCCCGCGGCTCGCGTGAGGAAAATCTTTGGACCGGCATCCAGCGAGGGGGTCTGTTCCCGCTGGACGACTACTTGAGCTCGAAGGGCATTCAGGCACACACCGGGCGGGACAACTTATTGTCCTCCTGGACGCTCGCAGCCAACCTCTACTTCCCCTTCGGCCAGAGCCCCGATGGACGTCGGCTCGTCACTGAGTTCCTGGCCACGTGCGTGAGCGGATCGATTTCGTCGGTGGAGGCCGTCGAGTTGGAGTGGGAGCACCAGCGCACCGCCCTCCAGCCTCCCACTCTCCTTGGGGAGACGGACGGCAGTCGCGGCACGAACCAGACCTCGCCGGACGTTGCCTTCGACGTGGTCCTTCGGGGTGGTGGTCGCGGCGTCGTGCTCACCGAAGTGAAGTTCACGGAGCACAACTTCTACGCATGCTCGATCCGCAAGCAACTTGATGCGGCGCGTAAGGCGACTTCGTGCCACTCGTTGTCGCTGCTGGAAGCTGACCCACAGGGCCTCTGCGGTCAGCATTCGGAGAAGGGGCGTCGGTACTGGGACCACCTCCAGGAGGTCTTCGACTGGAAGGCCCCCCTCCGCTGGTGCCCGGCGGCTACGGCGGGATACCAGATGTTCCGTCAGCAGGCGTTGGCGGAGGCACTCGCGGTGAACTCGAACCTCGATCTCGTCGTGTCTGCCCTGGCCTACCACGAGGGGAACACCGGGCTCATCGGCTCGCTCCGGCGAACCGGACGGGTAGCTGGCAAGGACTCGCTACGAGACATCCGGACCGACTGGGCCAGGCTGTTCAACGGGCAGGCGAAGTTCAGGACGTTCAGCCACCAGTCCTGGGTGACGTTCGTCCGTCGATCCGCCAGCCGGCCTTCGTGGTGCGACGATTGGTTGGAGTACGTTGCCGCCCGGTACGACTTGTAGTTGCTCAGCGCACGCCAGAGAGGCTTTCTCTCCGAGAGGTCGCCCATGATGCCCTCTGACGGTGGGCTTCTCCTCTTTGCTGTAGGTGGTGCAGGTCGTTTGGATTTGGTCCCACAGGATTGCCAAGACGCCGTACTTCACAGGCGCTATCATGAGCATCCCATGGACGAGAGAGTTGTGCTGAACATCTGTTCTGGTGTACGTTGGAATCGTCCGTGACGAAGTTGCGCACCTCAGCTGAGATCGCCCATCGGTCCGAGGCTCCTCTCGGTGACGACGAAATCCGTACAGCGCTAGTGGAGGAGTTGGAACGCCGCCACGGAGGCGATCCGAGTGCTGTTCTCATTGAGGAACTCGGATTATGTCGAGGCCGGGTCCGTGTGGACGTCACGCTCGTGAATGGCTTGCTGCACGGATACGAGATCAAGTCCGACCGAGACAGCTTGCGGCGGCTCAGCCGCCAGGTCGATTTTTACGGCAAGGTGCTGGACCGTGCCACGTTGGTGGCCGGACTTCGACACCTCGACTCTGCGAGTCGCCTGGTGCCTCGGTGGTGGGAGATCAAGTCCGCTCAACAGACGCCAAAGGGAATCGTCATCAAGCAGCGGCGGCGGGGCCGCAAGAACCCATCAAGAGATCCTAGGTCGCTCGTGGAACTGATTTGGCTGGAGGATGCGTTGCAGCTGCTCCACGCGAAAAACTCGTTGAGAGGCTACAAAGGGAAGCCGCGAAGGATCGTGTGGGATCGGCTGTGTGAGCTGTACGAGTTAGACGAGATCGCGATGGCCGTGCGTGAGCGGCTCAAGGCCAGGGCAATTGAAGGATCTCTTCAACCACGTGCGTGATGTGATGCACGGTTCCTAGCCGCCGCCAAACCTCGGGTGAGCCGAGCCTTTTCCCACCATTGGCAGCTGCGTCGATTCCATGACAACCAGCGCAGTGCCCCCCCCCAGCGAAATACCCGGACAGGTGGCCGTAAACGAGGAGGATTGCCAGCTGCGGAAACTGGATGCCTGCTCGAGTGATCCTGGTGCTCTCACCCTTGATCAACAGCCACTGGTCAGGGATTGTGTATCTGACACTAGCCCGAGTTTACCGCGTTGACGGCCCTTTGACGGCCTGGGCCCCGGTCGAT
>CAZLEO010000374.1:0-522 GCA_964558555.1 uncultured Rickettsiales bacterium
ATCCAAGAACCGTAGACCCCTCGGCGTAGCCAAGGTCCTCGCACAACACCCACACGACCACCCCCAGTCACCCAAGAAGAGCCCTGCTCCCCATTGCCACACCAGCGAACGAGAGCGCTGGATTCGCTACATCCAGGAAAAGCGCGCATTCGTCGAGCAGTACCGCGCTGCAGCAGACAAGTGGTTGAACGGCGCTCTCGATGCCGTCTTTCCCCCGGACTGCTTCCCCCCACCCTTGACCTACCTTCGGATTTCAGAAGCCGCGCTCGTCCCCTCCTGACGCCCTCAGCATCACTGAAATCACCTCCTTCTGAATCACGATCCCTCCCTCCCCTCCAAGACCGACGCACTCGTACGCCCGCCTGGAACCGCGCAGTCTCTCAAACGCCGACAGTGGCCTGATGGCTTCAGCTATGGGGACGTGCTCAATGGCACCTGGGAGGGCCAATGAGAATTGGTTGGCACCTGGGAGGGGGCCGGTGCGACGGGGAGGGCGGCTCGGGCGTGGCATTGAGATAAGGG
>CAZLEO010000374.1:532-4335 GCA_964558555.1 uncultured Rickettsiales bacterium
GTGGGCTGTTGTTTTGGGGTGGTGGTGTGTGGGTGGTGTGTGGGCAATTGAGATTTGGTTGGCACCTGGGAGGGGCACGGGCCTACTCGAAGATCGACTCACACGTGCCGGCCAGCGACACGCCCATGGACAGGGAAAACGAGATCTCCATGGTGGCCATGGTGGGCGCGGCGGCGTTGTCCACGCCGGACACGACCATGGAGGGGATCAGGGCGCCGGCGGCGACGTAGTCGGCCAGGTCCACGTCCTTGACGTCCATCTCGACGCGCTTGACGCCGGGGGGGATGGAGTCCTTGTTGGCGAGCAGGACGCGGCTCATGCCAGGCGCCTCCACGTAGAAGGCCACCGAGGACAGGAAATCGAGGTTGTCCATGCCGTCGAGGACGGACAGGCCGCATTCCTCCAGGAAGACCTCGCCCACGGCCGCGGCCGTGCCGCCGTACTCCTCCAGCTCGGGGGACTCGAGGGGGTCGAAGCTCTCGCCGATCTCGATGGTCTCCTTGTCGATCTCCTCGCCGGAGCCGGCCAGGGGGAAGTCGAACTCCTGGGTCTCGTCGACCTCCACCAGGCTCATGGAGGTGTCGCACGCCAGGACGAGGGCGCCCAGGGCCATCGCCATCATGATCAGCGTCCGCGGTAGACGTCGTTGCATCGTGTTCTCCTTCAGCTGCACGCGCACCCAGAGTAGCAGATCACCGCCCGCTCACCCTCTCCATTCAACCTTCAACCTTCAACCTTCAACCTTCAACCCCCACCTGCTATGGTCCCGCCCCATGGCGACAGTCGAGTTCCGATCGGTGGTCAAACGCTACGGCGAGGTGGAGGTGATCCACGGCGCCGATCTGGCCATCGGCGACGGTGAGTTCCTGGTCCTGGTGGGGCCCTCGGGCTGCGGCAAGTCCACCCTGCTGCGCATGGTGGCCGGGCTGGAGTCGGTGACCGAGGGGGAGCTGTACATCGACGGCAAGCTCGTCAACGACGTGCACCCGCGCGACCGCGACGTGGCCATGGTGTTCCAGTCCTACGCCCTGTACCCCCACATGACCGTGGCCGACAACATGGCGTTCGGGCTGAGGGTGCGCAAGATGCCCGCCGCCGAGATCACGGAGCGGGTGAACGAGGCGGCGGAGCTGCTGGACCTGACCGCGCTGATGGACCGGCTGCCCAAGCAGCTGTCCGGCGGCCAGCGCCAGCGGGTGGCCATGGGCCGGGCCATCGTGCGGCGGCCCAAGGTGTTCCTGTTCGACGAGCCGCTGAGCAACCTCGACGCCGCGCTGCGGGCGCGAATGCGGGTCGAGCTCAAGAAGATGCACGCCCGCCTCGGCGCGACCATGATCTACGTGACCCACGACCAGGTGGAGGCCATGACCCTGGCCGACCGCATCGCGGTGACCCACCTGGGCTGGCTGCAGCAGGTGGGCACCCCCGACGAGCTGTACACGCGGCCTGCCAACGCCTTCGTGGGCGGGTTCATCGGCGCGCCGCAGATGAACTTCCTGCCTGCCACGGCCGCGGACGGCCACGCCACGGCCGACGGGGTGAAGCTGTTCCTGGACCGCGAGGTCCCCCGCGGGCCCATCACCGTGGGTGTCCGCCCCCACGACCTGTCGCTGGTCGAGTCCGCCGACGCGCCCATCCGCGCCGAGCTGGACGTGATCGAGCCGCTGGGCTGGGAGAGCCACCTGCACTGCCGGGTGGGCGAGACGGTGATCCTGGCCCAGGTGCCGGCGGAGGATGCCGGGGGGTTGCAGGCCGGTGATCCCGTGGGCCTGACCGTGGATCGAGACCACATCCACCTGTTCGACCCCGAGTCGGAAGCGGCCCTCCGGGACTAGCACCGTGCGACGCCTCCTCCTGCCCCTGCTCGCGCTGACATTCGCGCTGCCCGCGTCTGCGGACGAGCTGCTGATGTGGCACGCGTACAGCGGCTCCGAGCAAGAGGGCCTGCAAGAGGCGGTCCGGCGCTACAACGCCGAGCACCCGGACCTGCCGCTGAACCCCCAGTTCATCCCGTACGGCAACTACGTCTCCAAGCTGCGCTCGGCCATCCCCCGCGACAACGGGCCGGACCTGTTCATCTACCCGGCGCACGAGACCATTGGCGGCTGGGTCGATGCCGGCCTGCTCGCGCCGGTCGAGCTGCCCGACGGCTACCTGCCACGGGCCGCGGAGGGGGTGCGCTACGAGGGCCAGGACTGGGGCCTGCCGGTGGCGTGCAAGGTCGCGGCGCTGTTCTACAACCCCGAGATGGTGTCCGAGCCGCCGCAGACCCGCGACGAGATGGTCGCGCTGGCCAGGGAGCTGTCCAAGGGGGACGTGTACGGGCTGGCCTACCAGGCGACGGACTTCTACCACAACGCCGGCTTCTTCCTCGGCGCGGGAGGGCAGTTCTTCGACGAGGACGGCACCATCACCCTGGACACGCCGGCCTTCGCCGAGATGCTGCGGTTCGCCCACTCCACGGTGATGGTGGACCAGATCTGCCCCGAAGAACCCACCTCGGTGCTGGTGGCCCAGCTGTTCAACGAGGGCCAGGCGGCCATGGTGATCAACGGGCCGTGGTTCCTCAGCCAGCTCGAGGACGACACACCACGCGCCGTGGCCCCGCTGCCCGACCCGGCCCGGCCGCTGATGAGCGTCGAGACCATGTATGTGTCGGCGTACGCGCGCCACCCCGAGGCGGCGATGGCCGCGGCGCTGGAGCTGTCGAGCCCCGACTACGACGCCCTGCGCGTGGACGTGGGCAAGCAGGTGCTGGCCCGCCCGTACGACTACGAGGACCCGGTGCTCGCCGCGTTCTCCGCGGGCCTCGATCGCGGCACGCCGACCCCCAACCGTCCACAGATGAGCTTCATCTGGGAGCCCGCGGCCTCGGCCCTGCGCATGGTGATGCGGGGCGCAGCCACCCCCGAGGAGGGCGCGTCGTTCGCCCAGCGCCGCGCCGAGATCCTCAACCGGCCGCTGCCCGAGGCGGCCAACCCCGTGCCGCTGATCGTCATCAGCGTCCTGCTGTGCATCTTCGGCGCCTGGTACGCCGGCCGCCGGGTGCGGCGCGACAACGTCATCGAGCGGGCGCGCGCCTCCAAGACCGCCTACCTCTACCTCGCGCCGGCCGTGCTGGCGATGCTGCTGCTGGTGGTGCTGCCGTTCGTCACCGGGTCCGGGCTGAGCCTGTTCGCGCACCGCGCCGGGGAGTACCGCTTCGTCGGGCTGAGCAACTTCATCTCGATCCTGTTCGCCCGCGACTACTCCATCTTCGACCCGCTGAGCTTCTGGTTCACCCTGGGCGTGACCGTGCTGTGGACCGCGCTCAACGTGGCCCTGCACGTGTCCATCGGCATGGCCCTGGCGCTGCTGTTGCGCGATCCGTGGATGAAGATGCGCGGCATCTACCGGGTGCTGCTGATCATCCCCTGGGCCGTGCCCAACTACATCACCGCCCTGATCTGGAAGGGCATGTTCAACAAGCAGTTCGGCGCCATCAACGGCATCCTCACCGCCATCGGGCTCGAACCGGTGAGCTGGTTCTCCAGCTTCTGGACCGCCCTGACCGCCAATGTCTGCACGAACACCTGGCTGGGCTTCCCGTTCATGATGGTCGTCACGCTCGGGGCGCTGCAGGCCGTACCGCGGGACCTCGAGGAGGCCGCCGAGGTGGACGGCGCCAACCGCTGGCAGCGCTTCCGCCACGTGACGCTGCCCCTGCTCAAGCCCGCGCTGCTGCCCGCGGTGATCCTCGGATCGGTGTGGACGTTCAACATGTTCAACATCGTGTACCTGGTGTCGGGCGGTGAGCCCGACGG
>CAZLEO010000374.1:4345-7724 GCA_964558555.1 uncultured Rickettsiales bacterium
GCTGTTTCAACTTTTTCAACTGCGTTTCCGTGGTGGGGGGGGGTCCCCCCCACGGCGGGACCGAGATCCTCATCAGCGAGGCCTACCGCTGGGCCTTCACCCGCGAGGCCCAGTACGGCTACGCGGCCGCCTACGCCGTGCTGATCTTCATCGTGCTGCTCGGGTTCACCAAGATCAGCGATCGCCTCACGTCGAGCGGGAAGGGGGCGTAGAAGTGCGTACTCCCCCCCTGATCCAGCGCCTGCTCGTCCACGGCGCCCTGATCGTGATCATCATGGGCACGCTGTACCCGGTGCTGTGGGTGGTCAAGATGGCGCTGACCGCGTCCCAGGGTTTCTCCCTGTCCGCCCTGCCGGTCCCCTGGCCGCCATCCTCGATCACGCTGGACAACTTCCGCTACGTGCTGACCACCGAGAACATGGCCGGCGACTGGCTGTTCGGCCACCAGCTGCTCAACTCGGTGATCGTGTCCGCCGCGACCATGGTCTTCGGCATCGTCCTGGCGTGCACCGCGGGCTACGCGTTCTCGCGCTTCGAGTTCCCCGGCCAGAAGGCCGGCCTCAAGGGCATGCTGGTCACGCAGATGTTCCCCGGCGTGGTCATGGCCATCCCCCTGTACATCCTGCTGGACAGCCTGCACCTGCTCAACAACCTCGTGGGCCTGTGTTTCGTGTACTCCACCACCGCCATCCCGTTTTGCGTGTGGAACCTCAAGGGGTACTTCGACACCATCCCCAAGGACCTCGAAGAGGCCGCCGTCATGGACGGCGCGTCCCAGTGGACCATCTTCATCAAGGTCATCCTGCCGCTGAGCCGGCCCGCCATCGCCGTGACCGCCCTGTTCTGCTTCATGACCGCGTGGAACGAGTTCATCCTCGCCGCGACCTTCATGAACTCCGAGACCGCCTACACCCTGCCGGTGGCCCTGCAGTCCTACGTGGGCGACTACTCCACCGAGTGGGGCCACTTCGCCGCCGGCGCGATCCTCGTGTCCATCCCGGTCATGTCCCTGTTCCTGTTCCTGCAGCGCCACCTCGTCGAGGGGCTGACCGCCGGGGGCGTGAAGGGGTAGGCGACCGCTTCTCTCCCGGAGACCCCCATGCCGACCCTTCCCGACCGCCCCACCCTCGCCGACTACCAGGCCTACGTCGTCCAGCTCGAGCAAGAACGCGGCTTCTCCGAGCAGGGCGTGCTGGACAAGTGTCTGCTGCTGGGCGAGGAGGTGGGCGAGCTGTTCAAGGCGGTCCGCAAGTCCGAGGGCATCCTCATCGATCCCGAGTCCGAGACCTCCGAAGTGGCGGGCGAGCTCGCCGATATCTTCATCTACCTCTGCGCCATCGCCACGCGGTACGACGTGGACCTGGAGGCGGCTTTCCGGGCCAAGGAGGAGATCAACGAGAAGCGGAAGTGGGTCTGAGGGGAAGGCGGTCCAGGATCGACAGCGTCCTCGCCTCGACAGCACGTCGTGCGTGCGCTGTTCCTTTACCCGATCTTGACCCGATGCTAGCGTGATGGTCAGGGGGCCCCTAGGGGCCCCGGGAGGTGACGCCATGGCAGCCCTGCGCCGACTGTTGCTCCCCGTCGTCCTGCTCGCGGCCCTGGCCGCGAGTTCCACGGCGACGGCCCAGAGTGTGCTGATCATCCAGGACAACAACCCGTGGGGGTACAGCTACTGGTTCGACCAGCTGGGCGCCATGAGCCTGTCGTACACCCAGGTGGGCTCGGGCTCGATCGCGTCGGTGAACCTCGACGCCTACGATCTGGTCATCGTGCCCAGCCAGCAGTCGACGAGCTTCAACAGCACCATGAACGCGTACATGTGGCGGTTCGAGGACTACCTCGACAATGGCGGCCGGCTGATCCTGATGCTCGCCACGTACACGTCGTACACCCCCATCTCGACGCTGCCCTACGGTGCCGTACACACCCACAATGCCGGTACCCTGTCCTCGTACATGTACAACGTGAATGCGGGTCACCCGCTGATGGCGGGGGTGCCGGCGAGCGTCTACTCCAACTATGCCTCCCACGGGCAGCTGACCAGCTACGGTCCGGCCGATGTGCTGACCACCAACGACAACTCGGCCATCTCGTCGTACTTCTTCGAGACCGCGGGGTCGGGCGCATACGCCAGCTCGCTGACCCTGGAGTGGGCAGGCTCGGTGAACATGCAGGCCATCGGGCCCAACGCCATCGATCACCTGCTCAACGGGATCTGCGCTGATGCCGACGGTGACGGATATCTGGACCAGGCCTGCGGCGGCGACGACTGCAACGACGCCAACGCGGCCATCTACCCCGGCGCGACCGAGAGCTGCAACGGCGTGGACGACGACTGCAACGGCGCCGTCGACGAGGACCAGAACGCCACGGGCTGCACCAACTACTACTGGGACAGCGACAACGACAACTACGGCCTCAGCGGTTTGAGCCAGTGCTGGTGTTCCGAGCAGGGCGTGTACCGGGCCGACTACGACGGCGACTGCAACGACGCCGATCCCTCGGTCCATCCCAACGCGGCCGAGGTGTGCAACGGCGTGGACGACGACTGCGACGGGGTGGACGACGACGGACTGGTCTCCTTTCCCGCGTTCTACCCCCCCGCGCCCGAGGCCTGCAAGGGCGTGGACGACGACTGCGACGGTGCGATCGACGACGGACTGACGTTCCAGACCTGGTATCGTGACGACGACGGGGACGGCCACGGCAACCCGGCCACCGCGTTGAGCACCTGCGACGGGGCGCCCGCGGCCAACTGGGTCGCCCTCGGGGACGACTGCAACGACTACAACGCCGACATCTATCCGGGCGCACCCGAGGTGTGCAACGCCATCGACGACGACTGCGACGGGGAGGACGCGGTGGACGTGCACGTCGAGAACTGGTACGGCGACAGGAACTGCGACGAAGACGGCGACGCCGCCGACGCGCGCGAGAACGAGGACGGATCACCGGGGGCTGGATGGGTCTCCCCCGGCGACGACTGCGACGATGCGGACGCGAACATCTACCCGGGCGCGGCCGAGGGTTGCAACGGCATCGACAACGACTGCGACGGGGCCATGGCCGCCGACGAGCACGACGACGACGGGGACGGCTACCGGATCTGCGAGGACGACTGCGACGACGCCGAGGCCGCGGCCTACCCGGGCGCCGCCCAGCAATGCGACGGGGTGCTCGACAACGACTGCGACGGCGTGACCGATCCCAACGAGGCCGACGCCGACGCCGACGGATACACCGAGTGCGGCCTCGACTGCGACGACAACGACCCCACGGTCTACCCCAACGCCACGGACAACTCCGACGGCAACGACGACAACGACTACAACGGCCTCGACGAACCCTTCCACTACCACGACGACAACGACGGCGCCAC
>CAZLEO010000374.1:7734-7969 GCA_964558555.1 uncultured Rickettsiales bacterium
GACGGCATCTACGTCATCGCCTCCAACTGCCTCTTCGATGCCGTCGAGATCGACGACGACGGGGACGGGGTCTCGGAGTGCGACGGCGACTGCGACGACGCCGATCCCGCGCTCAACCTGCTGGACCTGGACGCCGACGGCTGGGACACCTGCGAGGGTGACTGCGACGATCACGACGACTACCTCAACCTCGACGACCTCGACGCGGACGGGTACGACACCTGCTCCGGCGACT
>CAZLEO010000375.1:0-7955 GCA_964558555.1 uncultured Rickettsiales bacterium
AGTTCGTGCCGGCGTTCAAGGTCTGGCTGGCGGCCAACCACAAGCCGTCCATCCGCGGCGTGGACCACGGCATCTGGCGCCGCATCCGGCTGGTGCCGTTCACCGTGACCATCCCCGAGCCCGAGCGCGATCCCCGGCTGACGCTCAAGCTACGCCGCGAGCTGCCCGGCATCCTCGCCTGGGCCGTGCGCGGCTGCCTGGCGTGGCACGAGCACGGCCTCGCCGCCCCGGCCGGCGTGGTCGACGCCACCGCCACCTACCGCGAGGAGATGGACGTGCTCGGCGGCTTCCTCGACGAGTGTTGCCTGGCCAGCCCCCGCGCCAGCGTCAAGGCCAAGGACCTCTATGCCGCCTACACCACCTGGTGCGAGACCAACGGCGAGCGCCCGATCAGCCAAAAGGCGATGGGCCAGCGCCTGCAGGAGCGCGGCTTCACCCGCTTCAAGGGCAACCGCGGCGTCCGCTGCTGGGAGGGCGTGAGCCTGCTGTCGGAGCGCGAAGATGCCAGCTGCTGATCCCCGATGTGTGGCGCATGTGGCGCGTGTGGCGCGTTCCTGGGAACTCGCCGGATTTCTGCATCCGAGCGCGAAAACTCCGGAGCTTTCTGGAAACGCGCCACATCCGCCTCACGCGCCACACCTGCCCCTTAACCCCGGACGGACACCAGGAGCGAACGATGACGAGCGCATCCCCTGATCCGACCAACTTCTTCTCCAATATCGGCAACGC
The DNA here is from genome assembly GCA_964558555.1 of uncultured Rickettsiales bacterium. Taxonomy (GTDB): domain Bacteria; phylum Myxococcota_A; class UBA796; order UBA9615; family CAYRNR01; genus CAYRNR01. The sequence goes on from CAZLEO010000375.1 coordinate 730, forward strand.
CGACGCCACGCGGCGTTTCATCCACGACATCGCGCCGGCGATGTCCATCGACGAAGGCGACCACTTGACCCTGGCCACCGTCTCCAAGGGCAAGAAGCGCACCGAAGCCACCATCGGCCGCTTGAAGAGGGCGGACGAGGCCGGAATCATCGCGTTCATCCAGCAGGAGGTCACGAGCCGGGGCGAGGGCCGCTACAAGATCCGCTACACCGGCGCCAGAGGCCGGCGCAACGGCTCGCGGACGTTCACCTACCCCGTCGAGCAGAAGAAGCGGCGCGTGCCGGTCGAGGCGCCGACGCCGCCGCTCCAGCCTCAGAGGCTGGCGGCCCGGCCTGCTCCGTCACGTCGGCAGTCGCCGCCCCATCGCCGGGCCCAACCGAAGCCGCCCGAGGAAATCCTCGCCCTCGAAACCAAGGTCCAGGAGCTGACCACCGCCCTGACCGACCTGGACTCCGAGAACAGCGCCGTCTTCCAGCAGCTCGAACGAGAGCGCGCCGCCCGCGCCGAAATCAAGGAGGAGCTGCGCACGACCGAGCGGCATCTCGCAGAGACCGAGGACTCGCTCGCCGAGGCCACGGCGACCGCTCAGCGGGTGGAATCCCAGCGCGCCGAGCTGGAGCAGGAACGCAACCGGCTCCTGGATCGCGTGAACCTGGCCGAGGCGACGACGAAGCAGACCGAGACCCTGTGCGCCGAGCAGGCCACGAGGCTCAATAAGCTCAAGGCGAAGCTGCGCCGGGCGACGGACGAGCGAGAGGACCTGTCGAGGCAGCTCGCCCAGGAACAGGCACGCCCACGGATGCCCGACCAAACCACGAAGCTCGAGGCACTACAACGCCGACTGGAGAGGACCACCAGCGAGCGCGAACGCCTGAAGCACTCCCTGACCCAACACGAGCAGGCCACCGCGAGGGAGATCGCGACCTGCAGGAAGGAGATCGACATGATCGAAGACGACCGACTGAAGCTCCGCGCACGAGTACTCCAGCTGGAGAAGGAGAACGAACGCCTCCAGCGCGAGATCCGAAGCCTGGAGGCCGAGAACAGGGCCGGAGCCGACTACATCAAGCAAATGCGGGCAGAACGCGACCAGGACGAGGACGACGAGGGCTACATCCACTACGACTTCAGCGATGACGACGACGAGGACTACTGATCGCCCCCTCGCTCGCACTCCCCGCACTTCCCCGCTCGCACTCTCGCACCCTCTCACCCCGATTCGCACGCGAATCCTGCGAAGAGTGCGAATGCGAGCGCGAATGCGAGCGCGATTGCGAGTGCGAGATGCGCGCCCTCCCAGTCGCCGGGCATCTTCCGCCAGCCCCCCCCCGCTCCTACCGCGAAACGGGGCCTCTCCCCTTCCCAATATAGGGTAGGGGGGTATACTACCACCATGAGCCACGTCGTGAACCAGAGGAAGAAGTTGCTCGCCCGGGTCAACCGGCTGATCGGTCAACTCCAAGCGCTCAAGCGCTCCATCGAGATCGCCGAGACCGACGAGCAGTGCCACCAGATCATGGGACAGATGGCCTCCATCCGCGGGGCGATGAACGGGCTGTTGATGCTGTTCATCGAGGAGCACGTGCGCCAGCACGTCGCTGGTGGGGCGACCGAGGGTGACCGCCATGCAGCAGCAGAAGACCTCGTGGCGGCGCTGAAGTCTTACCGCGCCTGACACGCGGATGTTCGAGGAGACCACGAGATGATCGGACGGCTCGCCAGGGATGGAGTGCTGGCCCAGGTGGGGCCAGGCAAGGTGGCGCAGGTCGCCGCGGCCGGTGCCCTCATCGGTGCCGGCGCGCTGGCGCGATACGGTCTCCACCTCCCCGAGTGGGTGGTCATCTCCCTGTGTCTGGCCTCCCTCTCGCTCACGGGGTTCCCAATCATCTGGGGCGCGCTCAAGGGGCTGTCACGTCTGCAGACCAACGTCGACGAGCTGGTCGCGCTGGCCATCGTCGCCTCGCTGGTGCTGCAGGAGTGGATCAGCGCCGCCGTGGTGGCGTTCATCATGGTCCTGGGCGGGTTGATCGAAGAACTCACCAGTGAACGGGCTCGACGCCATCTCGAGGCCTTGACCGCGGCGAGTCCGAGACACGCCGTGGTCGTGGACCCGGACGGGACGACGCGGGAAGTCACCGTGGGAGAACTCGCGGTGGGACAGACCGTGTTGCTTCGGCCGGGTGATGTGGTTCCCGCGGACGGGCTCGTCACCGAGGGGGCCAGCGAGGTCGACGAGTCCGCGCTGACCGGGGAGAGCCGCCCTGCAGCCAAGGCCGTGGGGGACGCCGTCGCCTCGGGTACCGTCAACCTCGACGGCTCCTTGCACGTCGAACTCTCTCGGGTCGGCGACGATACGACCCACGCTCGGATCCGCCGCCTGGTCGAGGACGCCGAGCGTCACCGCGCTCCCGTATTGCGGGTTGCCGAGCGGTATGCGCGATGGTTCACGCCCGCGGTGCTGGTCCTGTCCGGAGTCGTCTGGGCCGCGACCGGAGACGTCTATCGGGCCGTGACGATGCTGATCGTGGGCTGTCCCTGTGCATTCGTGCTGGCCACGCCCACCGCGGTGGTCGCCGCACTCGGACGAGCGTCGCGGGAGGGCATCCTGATCAAAGGCGGCAAGTTCCTCGAGGCCGCGGCGCAGGTCGAGGTCGTGGCGATGGACAAGACGGGCACGCTGACCACGGGGCGAAGCGAGGTTGACGAGGTCGTGGCACTGGATGGCGTCCCGCCCTCCGACATACTGGGCCAAGCGGCACGGCTCGAAGCCGGCTCCGAGCATCCCGTAGCCCAGGCCATCGTCGCCGAGGCGGCAAGGCGGGGCGAGGCTGTCGCGAGGGGAGCGTCGATCCGCCGGGTTCCCGGCCAAGGCGTGCTCGAACGTGCCGAGGAAGGCGGCTGGAGCGCGGGGAACCTGGCGCTGATGGAGTCCCTCGGAGCGGTCGTCCCGCCGCAGGTCTTGTCGCGTGCAGAATACATGGGAGCCCAGGGGCTCACCCCGGTCTTCGTCGCGGAAGGGAGTCAGGTTCGCGGCCTGATCTCGCTGCGCGACGAGCTGCGCCCGGAGGCCCACAGCGCAATCGAGGAGGTGGTGGCGTTGGGGCTCGAGCCGCCGCTAGTCCTCACCGGGGATCTGGATTCGGTTGCTGGGAGGCTGACCGAAGACCTGGGCATCCCAGGGGAGCGGATCCTCGCGGGACTGCTCCCAGAGGACAAGTACGCACGCCTGCGCGACCTCGAAGCCAGTGGCGAGCGGGTCTGCTACGTGGGTGATGGTACCAACGACGGCCCGGCGCTGGCGGTGTCCAGCGTAGGCGTCTCCATCGGATCGCGCCGCGACACGGTCGCCCTCGAGACCGCCGACGCAGTCCTGATGCGCGGCGACCTGACCGGTCTACCGTTCCTGTTGCGGTTGGGGCAGGCCACCGCGCGGACGATCAACGTCAACCTGTTCGCCTTCGGCCTGGTCTTCAATGTCGCGATGCTGATGCTCTCCGCCAGTGGCGTGCTGACGCCAATCCTGGGCGCCCTGGGCCACAACCTGGGATCCGTTGCCGTGGTCCTCAACTCGGCGAGGCTGCTTCGATTCCGCTGATCGGTCGATCAGCGGAATCCTTGGGCCCTACCACACCCCGTGCTCGCGCAGGATGTTCACGCCGATCCCGAGCAGCACCAGCCCGCCGACCAGCGCTGCATAGCGTGAAACCTTCAGCTTCCGCCCGACCAACCCGCCGAGGTGGATCCCCCCGGCGGTGAACGCGCCAGCAACCAGTCCGATGACCAGCGCAGGGAACCACACCGACACGCGCAGCATGGCCAGGCTCAGGCCCACGGCCAGCGCGTCGATGCTGGTCGCCACGGACAGCATCACCATCGTCCAGCCCCGGGTCGGCTCCCCGTTGCCGAGCTTCTCCTCCTCGTCGCGGATGCCGGCGACGACCATTCGGCCGCCGATGATCAACAGCAGTCCGAATGCGACCCAGTGGTCCACGGCCTCGATGTACTGCTGAACCGTCATGCCAGCGGCCCAGCCGACGACGGGCATCAACGCCTGGAACAGCCCGAAGTGCCACGACAGCCGGAATGTCTGGCGCGCCGACACGCGCCGCAAGCTCACTCCAGCGGCGACCGATACCGCGAAGGCATCCATTGCCAGGGCGACCGCGACGGCGATGATCTCGACCAGGGACACGTGCTCGCTCCGTCCAGCCCGTGGAGGGGGAGCGAACTATACGCGGGTGGGCAGGCTGCGTCAGCGATCACCCACCGAGGTCGGCGAGGGAGCGCGTGCGATTCGCGCCGCCTGCAGGTAAAGCACGATCAGCTCGGCCTCGTCGTCCGTGAGGACCAGCCTCTCCCGGTGGTCCGCGACGACGACAGGCCAGACCTCGACCTCGCGCTCGGCCGGCGCGGTGAGCTGATGGCACCCTGTACACCGCATCCGAAATGCCTCGTAGCCGGCCTGCAAGCGATCGGTGTCCGCATCGAGCTGCGCCTCACGCGCACTCTGGACCAACCCGGCGTCGACGCGCGGGACCGCGGACACGCAGCCCACGACGAGTGCAGCCGTCTGGAGGGCGAGCCCGAGACCGACCGCGACCACCCCCCACCGTGCGTGCCATCTCACAGGTGGATCCCGAACAGCATCCTCGCCTCGATGTGCTCGGCGTTCTCGAGATTCCGCTCCTTGGTGTGCAGATCGACGATCTGCGGCAAGACCGTGGCGGCGAACCACGCCCGCTCCCCCGCGATGCTCAGCGCCGGTCCTGCCGACAGCAGCGCTAGCTCCGTCTCTCCGTGCTCGAACACGTTCAGCTCGCGGATCTCGAATCCCAGGTGGACGTGATCGGACAGTCGGAACGAGGCGCCGAACAAGAAGATCAGCTTTCCCTCCACCTCGGGGTCCGCGCCGTCGGCCTGAGGCTTGAACTCCACCTCGCCCACGGCGTTGAACGCGAACAGGACCGGACCCACCGCCTTGTCCAGCAGCACCTTGCCCTCGAGCTCGTACTCGTGGGCCTGGATGCCGTACTCCGCGTACAGGGCCAGGCCGATGGGATCCGCGACCGGATCGCTCAACGCGAACTTGAACTCGTGAGAGAAGCCGCGGAACTTGGTCTCCTTGACGATCTCGGTGCCGTCGTCCTCGGCCTGGGCGCGGAAGTTGAGGTAGACGGCGGTCTGGACGTTCTTGCCCAGGCCCCACTCCAGCTCCATGCGGTGGTCGAGCCGGTGGTAGTAATGATCACGACCGATCTGGCTGGTGAACCAGGGCTCGATCTCCACCTGGCCCTTTTGCAGGACCGGGGTCTCGTAGGTGTACGTGAACAAGCGCTCGTTGGCACCGGCCGGCAAGGACGCGGCCCCCACGAAGACGATCACGAGGGCGACCACGAGTGGCACGCCAGACGAAGGAAGGACAGGGGAAGAAGGAGAACGCATCACAGCACCTCAGGGTGTTGTCGGGGCGCTGGACGCTCGAGGTCTCCGGCCGCAAGTGAATTCGGTTAGCGGGTGAAGTTCACCTCGATGTCACGGTTGGATCGGTCGAGATCGACCACGGCCTCGGTCTTGCAACGGGGGCACTTGAGGACGAGCCGAGATCCCTCGACGCGGGCGAGCAGTCGGTGGCAAGGGCATCGGAGCTCATCACGACTTCGGGAACTGGTTTCTCTACAGCAGGCCATGGTCCTTCATCTCGTCTCCCGCGTTCGATGCGGGCGATTTGTTAGTCTTATCTAACATAAGCATTTTCAGCCAACAAACAAAATCGACCGAGATTTGCGGTGACCCACTTGGGCAATCCCCGGTACTCGCCCACGGCCGCGAGTCGATCGCATGCTGCCGCCGAACGCATCAACCCGAACTGGGATAGTCTCTGCTCCACGCAACCCATCGTTGGGTCAGGCCAGGAGGTGCCGATGCCCGTCCCAAAGGTCCCCTGGAGCGGCGTGGTCCTGGGCGTGCAACCTCGCATCCGCCTGAACCGCTCCTTCGACCAGCGCACCCACAGCTACCAGGGCTACGTGCTCCTCATCCACGGCGACACCGACGGCGAGGAGCGGGAGTTCATCGTCGCGCTCGGCAAGGGCGCCCACGCCAAGCACCAGTTCCAGGTCGGCTATCTCGCCAGCGGCGAAGGAGCCTACGTGCCCGACCGCCGGCTGGAGACCGCCGAGCTGTACAAGATCAGCAAGCTCAAGGTGATCCCGGCCACGCCCCCACCGCCACCCGCCCCGCCTCCCTGGCTCGGCATCCCCCCGGAGCTGCCCGTCTACCGTGAGCGAGGCCACCGCCGCCTCGCCGCTCGCACTTACGACACCCGCTGCACCAGCTGCATCTGGGGCTGCCGCATGGCCGTCGAGATGATCATCGACCACTGGAACCCCAGCAACCGCCGCTACCGGACCGAGACCTTCTGCTACGGCCCCCTCTCCTGCAGGCTCTACAAGGCCGGCCCGTGCCGGAAGGTCCCCGGCCGCAAGGGCATGAGCTGGACCGAGGAGGACTGGGTGGACGAGGACGCGGTCAGCCACCGCGACCCGGACGAGTAGCGGGTACAACCAAGCGGAGGGCCATGACCATGAGCGGCGTGAAGGTGAAACGAGCGAGCCGGGGCGAGCCCTGGATGGTGTCGATCCCCATCGACGACTGGCCAGGATTCCACGAGTACGCGCAGGAGATCCGCCTGGCGATGATCGACCGGGGCCGCGACGGCGGCTGCCGGATACTTGAGCTGGCCCACGGCCTGCGGCCCGCCGACGTGAAGGAGATCGTCGGCTTCTACTTTGACGGCGTGTACGAGGTGGAGGTCGGGGGCGACTGAACACCCCGTGGTTCTCTGCTTCGCGGTCCACGCCAAATCCCGCCTTCAAACCGGTCGCCGGCTGCCTATCCCCGGCTCCCCACCCCGTGATAGCCTCCCTCCGAGGTTGGTAATCAGCGGCAACGTCCGCACGTTGGAGCTACCGTGAAAGAATTCATGACCGTCGTCGAGGCGGCCAAGGTGCTTCGCATCGGGGAGCGCACCGCCTACAAGCTCGTCCGCCAGGGCCGGCTGCCCGCGATCAAGGTGGGCAACCAGTGGCGGATCGAGAAGCAGGCCTTCGAGGAGTGGCTCGCCGCCGGGGGCGACAAGGGGCCGGCCGACGCCGAGCCGGAGGAAAGCAACGGATGAACAACGGCTACACGGACCGCGTCGCCTTCATCTGGTCGGTGGCCGACAA
>CAZLEO010000376.1:0-7938 GCA_964558555.1 uncultured Rickettsiales bacterium
GCTGTTGACGCCGAAGAGTGGGGACATGATACGACTGCCGATTTGGAGCATGGCAAAAACAACAGATGACAACAACGACGGCAAGGCATCCGATCTTCCACCTAAAGAACCGGGCGACGATGACCAACCCGCGGTCGATTGGCATGTGGATTGGAGCGCCTTCGTGTCTGAAATCACGCCGTTTCTCAAACGCGGCTTCACCTCCGCCGAAATGAAGAGCAAGTTCGACGGCGAGAGGGTGTCTTGGCGCGGCGACATCCCGGCTAGCCGCAAGTCTCCTGACATTCAAGATCCCCAGAACCCGACCGTCTTTCAGATTTCAATGCCACCACGAGCTGTTGAGTTGAGCGACGGTTCATCTGTCACTGTGGATTGCGTGTCCGTGCGTGCCACATCCGAGTCGGTCTCGAAATGGCAGAGTCTCGCTCCAGGAACCAAGGTGAAATTCAGCGCCATTTTGAGCAGCGAGGTTATTCCGCCATGGGTCGTTGGCATATGGGTCGGAGCAGATGGAAAGAAAGCCGTTTTGGTCTTGGCCTCGGCTGGTGAGATCGTAGAGGACACACAATAGGCTGGCGGCCCACGTCGGGTGACGAACAGGGAGTTGATGCCACCATCAATCGCGAAGAACTCCCACCGGCGGTGCCTCCGAAAGTACTGCTTTCGACTTTTCTCTGTGAAAGCTGACGGGTCGTCAACGCTTTAGCGGAGATAGTCTGTGGGGAATGAATGCGTGTAAACTATTCAGTGTGCCGAAAAGACCTACGCCTCAGGAAGCACATTCTGGCGCCGACCGTCCGGCAGGTTCGTTCGAGGAACACGACACGGCCGAACGATCCGACGTGCTCAACGGGTGATCGGTCGAGCTGCTGTGAAGGAGGTAAGTCGGCATGATGGTTCAAGCCGCCACGGGACGGCCCGCACGCCGCTCATCCCTATCTACACTCCGAAAGGATGAACGCCATGAACAGCCGGAACGCGACCATCGAAAGTCATGACCCACCGGACGATGCTGCATTCTCTCTTGAGGCAGAAGTGCGGAGATACCTCGCCGGAGGCAATCGTCTACGCGCTGTTGGCGAATGTCAGGTGCAACTGAACTGCGACTTTGATCTCGCAAACGAGATAGTACGACTCATTGAGAAGTCCTCACACACAACCGACGAAATCCACGAAGCCATCCAGAAAGCGGCAAAGCAGCAACCGATCACCGGCGGCCACCGAGATGCTGCAACCGCGTCCGAAAACTCATCTTCGCAAGCCGGTACGACAACGCCCAGAAGCCGTACACACGGCTGCCGGGCTGGAGTCGGCGCTGTGGCCCGCAGACAACGGGCGATGGTCGCGCCCACGAGCCACAAGCTCAATGAACATCCGGCGACGAAGTGTCCCAAATGTGAAGGCGTGTTCTTTGGGAAGGTCGACACGTGCACTCAGTGCGGCCATGCCACCGAACCGACGAAGTGTTACAGCAGATTCTGCGTCGAGCGTCTGGCATTCATCGGAACCGTAGCGTCAATCTGTGGGGTCGGAGCCATGATTTCAGGCGAAGATGGTGGGACCATTCTGGCAGTATTCTTCGGAACCGCGTTCATGCTGTTCGCGATGTACGTCACAGCCAACTGTTTCTTGGGGATAGGCGGTTTCGAGGAGCGGTTTGCTGAAGGAGCTGTCCCGCCGAGAGCGCGTGTCGCCTTCTCGTGGGGTAGGTACTTGTCGGAGATCTTCCGGATTGTTGGTGTATTCATCGCGTTGTTTGTTTTTGTCGGATTGTGCATGCTCTTCGGATGGGCTTTTTCTGGAGGAGATTAGGTCCATACCTATTGAAGTGGCAGGGTTCGAGCAACGCCGAACATGGCGGAAAGTGGAAGTGGACAACCACGTTTGACGGTGCCGTATTACGGGAACCCGAAGCATAAGTAGGCAAGTCATGATGAAACCTGCGATCAGAGTCATTTCCGGTCTCACTCTCGTGATGGTCCTGGGCTGCGGACGTTCAGTTCGCATCGAGGACGTTTTGGAGAACCCCGCAGCCTATGAGGGCAAGACATTGGTTACGGAATCCGTGCGCATACATGTCTCGGCCGAGGCTGCCAAGGTAATCAAAATGATGGACATCGTCCTCGACGGCAAAGGCGCTTTCGGTACGATGATGCCTACAGCCACGACGATCGACGCGACCTCGAAGGATGGTCGGCGATTCAGTCTCATAGTGGATTTGCGCAGGAAGGGCCTAGCCACCAAAGTGGCGGCCTGCAGTACTGGCGAGGAGGAGACCGTCGTCATCCACTATGCAACAAAGACATCTGAATGGATTGATGAGCGGGGTGATTTGGTCTTGACGGATATCCGCGCCGGGAAATGTGAGCAAGAGAACACCCCAGATTACTCCGGAAGCGTGCGGAAGATGCGACGCTTGCCCGAATACGAGTGACCGAGCCTTGCCAGGTCTATCTTACCCAAACAATTGGAGGAAATGCCATGAAATCACAAATGGTATGGGTGTTGCTTGTTTCGTTCCTGCTGATGTGTGCCATGCTTGGCTGTGGGGAGAAACCGCAGCCAGTTGTGGAGGCGCCTGTCGACGGGCCGACAGGATCAGTCGTGGAAGAGCCGGAACTAGTTACAGAGAGGTCTTCTGAGTTGGCCTCCGAACCGAGTGACGCAACGCGGCAGCATGAATCGAGATCTAAGATCGTTAAGTCCAAGATCGGGCAAGGACCGTCTGTTGCCGAGACCGACGGGCGAGAAGGAAGTGCCACTATCGAGGAGAATAGCCCGATGCTGCAGGGCGCGTTCCTGATCAGCGATGTTGCCACTGCCAGTGGCGAGGATGACTTATCTCGTCGGGTGACAGACGTGACCATTACGGTTCGGCGTCTTGAACAAACCCCGCGCGTCGACGGATACGCATTGTTTTACGCGATCAACGTAGCTCGCGATATGGACGATGTCGTCAAGTTTTGTATGGGCCCAAAGCAGTATAATGTTGAACTGTTTGGGGGGCGGCCTATTTCGGATGGTTTTTCGGGTCTTGATGCGCTGCAAGAATTCAGTGAAATAGCTAGTGTTACAAGTCTGAGTGATTTGGGGGCCAAGAATTGTCTACACTCCGTTCGCATTCGCTCCCCTATCGACCACGTAGCTGAGTCTACGAGACCGCAGCCAAGTTTCCAGGGATGGCTGGGACTTGCGCAAGACGTTCCAGAGAAGATTGTGTGGAAGGTCTCCGACGCCATGTTATGGTCAAAGGTCTTCGTTTCTATGAAAGTCCAACTGCGATGTGACGGTGAGTGGCTGGCCGCGTCTAATGTCTTCGAGACGCAGGTTACCCGTGCCCTGGACTGACCGAGGCTGCTTGCTGCCGGAAGAGTACAGCCAGGGCAATACCACGACATTAGACACGCGCACCTAGTTGCCGCAACGGCTCTATGGAGCCGATGCAGGATGGTCATTGGCCCCGCCAGGGGCCATCCGAGCTGACTTGGACGGTGTTCGTTGCGTGCAGAACTGTCGCCGTAGTATGACCCTGCGGGGTTCTAAGCCTCGATGATCATAATCACGGATTGATCCTGGCACAAACGTGAACAAGCGTGAGAGAATGTATGGTCGAGTCAAGCCGCTTTCCTCTCAAAAAATTCACCAGCCCCCCGACGTAGGACTTCACTTCGATCTGGTCGATCTTCAGTGTGCCAACTTCGTCCGGTTCCTCTCGCACTGGTGGCAAATTGTCCCTCTCATGGAGACGATGAGGAGAGCTTCGGAGACTACGCTTGGTGCAAGAAGAACTCCAACGATAGAACCCATCCGGCAGGCGAGAAAAGGCCCAATGCCTGGGGGCTGTATGAGATGCACGGAAATGTATTGGAGTGGTGCCTTGATCGGTACGGCCGAAACTACTACGCCGTTTCCCCAACGGACGACCCGCCTGGCCCAGACAGGCGCTGCCACGGATTGCCCCCGCGGCGGATGCTGGTACGACTCCGCCGAGCACTGCCGGTCGGCGATCCGTCGCAATTTCGCGGTCCCGCACAAGTTCGTGGGCTTCCGCGTGGCCGCGGTGCCCGTGGATGCTTTAGGTAAGTAGAAATTGCTTTGGAACGTAGTGCTGTAGCAGGAGGTTCGCTATTCATTGTTCCGACCTAAGATTTGAACGCCCGGAACGCACAACCAGCGGCCACCCGGTCGCCCAGCGGCGGTCTCGGCCAACGGCCGGTTCACCACGGCACATGCCAAACCCGCTTTGGACACATCAGCGATGACTACGCTTGCCACAACTCCCACCGGCGGTCCCTCCGCAACTACAGATTTTCGCTTTTCTATGTGGAACCTGACGGGTCGCGAACGCTTTAGCGGAGATAGTTAGTGGGGAATGAATGCGTGTGAACTAGTCAGCGAAAAACGACATCCCCCGTCTGATACGTTGGGCTACGAGCACAAAGGAGTTGACGAATGAGGTGGAAAACAGCCAGGTTCTTATGTATCTGTGTTGTCGTCGCCGGCTGCGCGCGGTCCGATAGCGACACAAGGGCCAAGCCGGACGACATGGCGCCCGCTTCCGGTGAAGAAGTTGTTCGCGATCCAACCGAGATCCGGACATGGGTGAAGCGAGAAGAGGTGCCTCAAATCACGTTCACGGTTAGCTCAGAGCCTGGCAAACTGAGCGTCCTCTCCGGCACGATGTGGAACCTGAATTTGACCCTCAGTAATACCCGGGATGTGACATACGCGATATCTGGGGAATTCCTCGTTTATGTCCAGGCAAAGGACGCGTCAGACTGGGGAGGAACCGGGGTACTACAGGGAATGCTTGTCGATTCGGAGGAGCCAGCGGATGCGAAACAACGATTGGGTTGTGGCTCATTCATACACGTTGACGAGTCGAACAGAATGCAGGCCTTGGTCACTGGAAGTCAGACCTTCGTTCTCGACGACAAACCGCCGGCACCTCTATCATGGTCAATGACACTTCACGGCCAAAGCTCGGCGCAACTCAAGACGCAAGTGTTCGAACCTTGGCTGCCAGATTCGCGCGACGGAATTTGGGTCGCCACTCCACAGCTCCGTCCCGACAGCGAAAAGGAACCCACTTTTCGTTATTGGATAACTTTGCCGTCGCTTCCGACCTCCACGGAGTCAGAGGCGATCACACAAGCCGAACTTGTACCTATCGACGAACGATCCCTTCTTGACATCGCTCAATCCGCAGAACAGCCGATGGTCTTACGGCGAGTCGCCCTCGCGTGGCTCGCAGATTGCGATCCCATTTCCAGCGGGAAGGAATTGTCTAGGATCGCCAGCAGCCCGTCCGTCCCAGTGTTCGTTCGCAGAGAAGCGCCACGAGCTTTGGTTTGGTCAAGGGCGCCGAACGCCGAACGAGAGCTAAGGCGTTTGCTGCTGGAGTCCAATCCCGAATTGCCGGAGCACGTGCTACTGTACTCCGTATACGCCCTGAAAGATATCAACAGTACAGACGCCAAGGCGGTGCTGTCTGAAGTAGCCGAGAGCGGTTTACCGCCCAAAGTCAGGAAGAGCGCCGCCGAGGCCATCGAAATGTAGCGAGTCAGAGGCCCAAAGATCGTGGTTCAGCGAGAGGAGGACCAGCCACGTGAGCATACTCGACAGGTTTCGAGCAAAGCCCACCGTTCTCTGCACAGAATGCGGCCGTCCGTTCAAGCTACACACTGATGGCGGCAACGACAAGGATCGCATGATAAAATAGGAAGGTCGATTGTGATGGACAGCAAGAAGGAAGCGGGACTGACTGAGAAGATTCTCTGGGGAACCGGAGGCGTCTTGGCTCTTATCGGCGGGTTGATACACGTTGGTGCGAGCGGCGGCATGACAAATGTCGTCGGTGCCAAAGGTGTACTGCCTATCGTGCTCCTCCTCTGGCTCCCAGGCATTGTGCTACTCGGCATTGGCTGGCTCATGAAGCAGGCACGAGGCGGCTGAACAGGCGCCAAGCGCGTGCATTACCCGAAACACAAGTAACCGAACCTGGCGGATCCATGTTGCCCAGACAATTGGAGGAAATGCCATGAAATCACAAATGGTATGCATGTTGCTTGTTTCGTTCCTGCTGATGTGTGGCATGCTTGGCTGTGGGGAGAAGCCGCAGCCAGTTGTGGACACGCCGAACGCGGTTGTCGACGAGCCAACAGCATCAGTCGCGGAAGAGCCGGGAGTATTTGTAGAGGAGCGCAAGCCCGCAGTAGAAGACCCGAAAGCAGTTGTCAGCAAGCCGGGTGTTATGGAGGAAATCAAGGCCGGCGACGCACCTCTTGGCGAGCCCTCGCCCTCAACCTTGATGCCTCCCCCCACAGAAGACGAGTGGCCGAAAGGCGTGAAAGATCCAGTGGATAACGCCTTCAAGAAAGCCTTTGCGCGAAAGTGGACGGACGTGACCGGACGCGGGATTGAAGCGGAGTTGCTGGAGGTCAAAGATGGGCGGGTGTTCTTGAAGCGGAAAGACGGCAAGGTTGGGAGCGTGCCGATAGAGAGGCTGAGCGAAGCGGATCAGAAGTTCGTGCGATCGCAAGTCGCTTCGGAGGCAGCAACACCGTCTCGATCTCCTAGTGGGAAGCGCCCCGCCAAGGACGACAATCGAGCAGGGGACAAGGCCGATGGGTCAGAGAAGACGAAAGCGCCGTCTCGCGCCCCATGGCAGACGGACCCCATCGCCTTCGCGCAGATGTTTTTCGGCGAGGATCTGAGCGCCAGCAAGACGACGGGAGATGTCACGTATCCTGACACTACGAAGAAGGCCATTGCGGGCAAATCAGTGACTTTCCCCGCTCTTGTTAGCGAATTCGGGATTGGGGAATTCAAGATGAAGAATTTGATTGTACCGTTCTGTCATGTCAAGAACAACGCCGGGAAATATGCCACCGGCCACATCGCCGTGTTTGGTTGGGGTGAGACAACCACAGAGAAAATCACACGGGACGCGCCTGTTGGATCGGGGTGCCGTATCAGGCTTAAAGTTGGCAAAGTGGACGTCATTCGAGGGAAATACGGCGTCCCAATGTTGACGGTGACAGGGGAAGTGATGGAATATGAACCGTTACCGAACAAGAAGAACCCGTCCGTCATCGGCATCGGCGAGAACACCCGGCTGTTCAGCGACAAGCAAGGGGCGCGACGAGCCCAACTTGGCGAACTCCTTAAACTTGTCGAGATGTTCCAGTCCCCACATTCCCAAATCGCGGTCCTCCCGAAGCTCGGAAAGAGACCGGATCGGGCGCTCCGTGGACGTGAAGAACCAGATTCGCTTATCCCATGGTGAAAGTGTAGTAGTTGCCTTGCTTGCCTAGACCGACTTCTCCTCGCTTGCCAACCCACTTCAGAAGGTCATTTGGAATCTCCTTCCACTTCGACCTTGCCGTCCTTTACCGCCCGATCCAACGGAACTTGCGCATGGACCGAACAGCAAAGTCCGGCGGCGACGAGCACTACAACAAGCAGGCTTCTCATTTCCATGTCCCTCCTCAAGCGCGGCCTCGATTGGGCTTTTTTCCTTTTCGTGTTGCGTCCTACTTGACTCGGCGGATGGAATACGTGCCCTTACCACTCTCAACTAAGGTGATCTCGACTTACGTCGCTCTTATCCCAAGTTTGATCTCATGACCACGAAGCCGGGTGCAAAGCCCGTAAACATGGAATTGGTTGTATTCGCAGACCCGATCCCCGTTGGCAGACCAGGTAAAGAAGAGCCGGGGTCTCTCGCCGCTTAGCAGTATCGGGCCGCACATCCACAGGTCTCGGAACGCTCGGAAGTCTGGGGATGTTGTGAATTTCCGGCGGAATGTTGATCGGCGGCGGAATGTTGAACCGCGGTGGAATCTTCGGGATCACCGGCACGTTCGGGATCGGCGGGACGTAGCGGAATCGTTCAAGGGAAAGCTGGACAAAGAGAACCCGGCAACATACTGGGGA
>CAZLEO010000377.1:0-7931 GCA_964558555.1 uncultured Rickettsiales bacterium
GTTTATTCAGAAGCCGTTCAGGTTGGAGGTTCTTTCTCAGAGGATTCGGGGGGTGCTCGCCTAATGTCAGTATCTCTCCTACAAGATCTGCAGATAATCTGTATCTGGGCTGCACTAACAACTGTCTTCGTCAGTCTTCTTATTATCGCCAAGACTAAAGACTGGAAACATCTCTGCTTTACTCATCTCCTGCCTCTTCCCATACTAGTCTTTTCCCTAGCTCTTTTACTTCGCCTATTCATCTCACCGGCCACCCTAATTCACGAAAATTCGCACGGTTACGAATACCTCCGTGGTGCTTTCTCCTTGAATGGCTACTTCCATCATGGCAGTAGCTACTACGCATTGTTCTACGTTGTCACCAAGCTTCTCGGCTCTCACCATTCAACTGTGTTTCTCAGCAACGCGATAATCAGTTCCTTTACCTGTGTCTTGATCTATTTCTATTGCATGCGCGCGTTTTCCAGTCGTGCCTCTGGCGCGGTATCTGCTATTCTCTATACTCTCTGGCCACCGATTCTGCGTATTGCACACTCTGAAAGCATGTTCCCCCTCGGTCTGTGTCTGATGATAAGTTCCCTCCTAGCCTCTCAATCTGCCTTACGCGCCACCAGCACTTTAAAGAATGTCCTCTTCTTCTGCCTCCTCTCATGCACTATCCAGGTACGCCCCACTCTTGCCGCCTTCGCGCTGGTTCTGTTTTTGTACCACTGCATCTGCCTGCTCAAATCACCCGGAGAGAATTCTCGCGCGGGCCTGGCCGGGGCCATCATCTTCACATTGATAACACTTCCTTGGCTTGCCTTTCGTTTGATCGAGATTTCGGACTCTGGCATCCCTTCCTTTATGTACCTTGAAAACATCAGTGTTCTTTCCATATTGGATGGAGAGTACAACCTCATACTGAACCGAGATTGGGTTCCAACGTGGTTCTCGGTTCTCCTCGTTCTCGGAACCATTGCGGTGCTTCGTCGCACGCCATTCCTTGGCAGCATGCTGCTAGCGGCATTGGTGGTTTTACTGTTTTTCTCCCTTGGCGCGTCCTCCACTTCAACCGTTGCTGCCCTAAGGACCCAAAGCCCTGCTCACCTACTTTGCGTAATCATCGCATCAAGTCCCTTTGCATTGTGGCCGGACTGCCGCCGTGAACTGAACGTGTCGGCCGTGATAGCGATATCATTACTAGCGACTACCTCAACCATCCCGCGAGTATCTGCGATTCGCCGTTCCTATCTTCCCCAACTAGAATTCGAGTACCTAACCAATACCGTCCCTCAAATTCCGGGTGATTGTACTTTGGTGACCCCGGACAGATTCATGGCGGACGGGAAAATCAGCACTGAGTTTCCGAACTGGTTGACAGAGTCAGATGTGGTCGAGCTGTCTGAGTTCACCTCTTCACGCGAGCAGTTGTACAGAAACTGCACCTACTTTTACCTAGGTCATACTTGCTATCTCTATACATGGCAGGAGGTTTCGGAGGCATCCCTCACTCTACAGCCGATACGAGAGGAATGTCGACACGGCGGCTCAATAGATTCTGCGTCTCAGCAATTCACAAGAAACATCGAATCCGCAATGGATGTACCCTACCTCGTCCCCCTCTCTCCCACAGTAACGATCGGTTTCATTCCTATTCCTGAGAGCGGTTCAGAGGAAAGCGGGTATCTAGGCATATAGCAAAGTGGGAAGCAGTTCATGAGTTCACCTACTCCTAGTTCCAGCGGACGCATGTCCTCATGCGTGACCGATCCCTACGTCCTAGGAAACTCGCTGAGATTCGCAATTTGTATCGGACTCCTAGCCTCGTTTGCCCTTCCGGCAGATGCGCCCGGGGCGGATTTCGCGTCGTCGATTGTTTCGGACTCGATGGACTCCGCCTTAACAGGTGTATGGGAATCAGGTTGTTTCGGTTGTGGAAGTATCTCGGTCGGCGATCTGAATGGCGACGGCTATCAAGATCTCCTAGCCGGTATTCCCCTGTGTGACGACGCGGGAGTGGATTCTGGCCGGGTTTCTGTAGTTTGGGGAACCGCGTTACCCTTTCCGGATGCTACGGATTTGGGCGTCTCACAAACCAGTTTGGTGGGTGTAGAGCCAGACTCTCACGCTGGTTTCGCTGTTCGCGCGCTTGGTGACCTGAATTTTGACGGATTCGAGGACTTCATTGCTAGCGCACCTCGTTCGAGCTTGCAGGGATCGGTAACCGGCTCCCTCTTTCTAGTCTTCGGCAAGGCTGGAGACTGGAACAACAACGTACCTTTCACTCAGTCAGACATCGTCATACACGGTATCGCGGACTACGGAAGAGCTGGGTTCAGCCTCGCGGCGATCGGTGACGTAGACGGAGACAATATAGATGACATACTGGTCGGGCAACCTTTCAACGAGCCCGTCCATTTCTCCTATGGCAACACCCACGTGTTGTCAGGGGCAGATCTGCAGACGGGTGTTTACTACCTCGAGTCGATCTCAACGCAGATTTCCGGAGAGGATTATGCGCTTACGTTCGGCGGGAGCCTGTCGCCACTGGGGGACATAAACGGAGATAGCGTTACCGATTTCATCATTGGCAACGACGCCCGAGATGGCGTCACCACCGGCCGCGTGTTCATTTTTTTCGGCCGTACTAACAGTTGGCCAGTGGAAATGGGGGCCCATTCTGCAGATTCCTCCTACTACGGCGTCGTTCCAGGCGACGGAACAGGACTGTCGGTAGGCGGGGCGGGAGACGTCAACGGTGACGGGTTTTCAGACATTCTAGTTGGGGCGCCGTTCGACAGCATTGCCGATGTCAACGCTGGCCGAGTTGATTTGGTGTACGGAAAAGCCCAGGGTTGGGGAAGCAATCTACCAACCTCGTTGGCAGACCTCTCTATCTACGGCCAATCTGGTGGGGCATTTTTTGGCAGCACCGTCACCGGAAGTGGGGACATAGACAACAACGGCTCGGACGACGTGATTATTGGTGAACCATATGCTAGCGACAATGGAATCCACGCCGGGCGTGTACATATTGTTCTCGGACCATTTTCTCATTGGGGATCACTCGGCGTGGATGATCTTTCAGCTTCCCACATTGATGGCACATCTTCTGGCGACTTGTTCTCTTCATCGGCGACGAGTTCATTTGACGTGAATCTCGACGGGTACGACGATTTGCTTGTTGGGGCGCCAGGAACGGACACCGCTGGTAGCGACACCGGCGCAGTATATTTACTCGCTGGCAGCGAGTGTGTAGATTATGATGCGGACGGGTTTTCATATTGCACTGATTGCGACGATGGAGATCCAAATCTGAATCGGAGAGATGAGGACACCGATGGATACTCGACGTGCGACGGGGACTGCAACGATTACATACCTACGGTTTATCCAGGCGCACCTGAGGCCTGTGATGCTCTAGACAATGACTGTGATGGTAGTATTCCCCCCGACGAAATCGACACAGATGAAGATGGATTCCTCGCATGCGTCGATTGCGACGATGATGCCCCTGAGACATACCCTGATGCTGTCGAGACGTGCGATGGCGAAGATAACAACTGCGATGGGGCGCTTCCCGTCTGGGACGAGGACTGGGACGGGGATGGGGCAAGCGCGTGTGGGGGGGATTGCGATGACTCTGATGCGGGACTGAATCTCGCGGATTTCGACGGGGATGGGGTGGCATCCTGTGATGGGGATTGTGACGATGATGACGCTCTGGTGTTTCCCGGAGCTGACGAAATCTGTGATGGAATGGATGGTGATTGCGACGGTCTCGTTCCCGAGGAGGAATTCGACGTTGATGGAGACGCGCAGATGCCTTGCGAGGGGGATTGTGACGATCAGCACCCCGGCATCTTCCTGGGCGCGGAAGAAATCTGCGATGGCATCGACAACGACTGCAACGGCCACAGCGATGACCGAGATGCGGATGGGGACGGTCACCTTGCCGCTGAGTGCGGCGGTGACGACTGCGATGATGCCAATCCGGACGCCCATCCGGACATGGCCGAGATCTGTGGCGACTTGATCGACAACGACTGTGACGGTCTCGTAGACGACGATCCGGAATGCGCGTCGGACGACGACGCGAGTGACGACGACGACGAGACGGGACAGGACGACGACTCCACCCAGCCCCCGGGAAGCGATTGTGCCTGTGATGTCGGCGGAGATCGGACCGCTCCTACCGGCATGCTCCTGCTGATGCTCGCTGGCTGCGTTCGGTTGTCCCGCGGTCGTGCTCTCAAACGTGGGCACCACACGAGCATCCATCGTGGCCTGTCCTTGCTCGGGGCTTTGACATTGTTGGCGATGGGCACCGGGTGCGAAGACGGTACGTGCGATGACGACGACACCACCGAGGGCGATGTCGAGGTAGACCCCGAGCCTGGTGGTCAGATCGACGGGCCTTCGGAATACGAGTTCGAACCGGTCTACCCCGGTGAGACCGTACAGGCGAGTCTCACGATACGAAACACTGGCGAACAGCCTCTGGTCATATCTGACGTGTTCATCACGGGTTCAGAGGAGTCGGTTTTCGAGGTGTCGTTCGACGAGGAAGTCACTCTCGCGGCGGATCTGGATATCTATCTTCCGCTTCAAATCACATTCGAACCCACCGTTGCGCTCCGATACAAGGCGACTCTCGTGCTGATCTCGAGCGCGTTCAACGTGTCCCCGGACGAACCCTTCCAGGTCTTGCTCGCCGGACAGGGCGTGCAGGACCTGGACGGAGATGGGTACCCATGGGGGGACGGCTTCGAGGGGGATTCTGCGGATTGCGACGACGAGGACGCGATGGTGAATCCGGGCGCCATGGAGGCCTGTGACGGGGTGGACAATGACTGCGACGGCGGCATCGACGACGTACCCGACTCGGACGGAGACGGCGCGGGCGTCTGCGACATCTACCCCGATTGTGATGACGCGGATCCCTACGTTCACCCGGCCTGGGTCGATCCTCTGGCCACTGGGGGCAATGGCACTCAGGCCATGCCCTATGGCTCCATCGACGACGCGCTGGGTGAGAACAACTGCGGCTTCGTCCTGCTTCGCGACGGCCGGTACTTCGAAGGTCACCGGCTGGACATCACGTGGGGACCGCTCGATATCGTTTCGGTCGACGGACCGCTCGCCGCCGAGATCCACGGTTCCGGTGGGCACGGCCTCTTTGCCGTTCACGCCGGGCCGGTCGGATTTCGGGGCGTCCTGTTTCAGGACGGGGAAGAGGCGACAGGTGCGGGCGCGGTGGTCGCCACGTCCGACGTGACTTTCGATCAGTGCGCATTTCGATACAACCGGTCCGAGGCCGGGGCCGGGGGAATCTCCGTGACCGGCGGAGAACTCCTGCTCGAGAATTCCAGCTTCTTCGTCAATAGCGGGTCGTCCGGCGGCGGTGTGTTCCACGACGGTTCGGCCACGAACGGTGGCGCCACCATCCGGGCCTGCTCCTTCGTGGCCAACCAGGCGGATTTCGGCGCCGGAGCGTTCCTCGGAGGAGGAGACCTCGAGGTGGATTCGTGCCAGTTTCTGCTGAACGAGGCACGGTTCGGCGCGGGACTCTGGGCGGAAGACGTCCCCTCGCTGACCCTGACCAGCAGCCAGTTCCACGGGAACGTCACTCCCTCGGAGGACGACTCGGGAGGGGCGGGCATGGTGGTCAGCGGCGCACTGAACCTCGAGGTCTCTGACTGCCTGTTTGCGGGGAACACCTCCCAGCTCGGGGGCGGTGCGCTGGTCTACCAGTCCTCGGGGAGCCTCGAGGCAACGAGCTTCCAGTCCAACTGGGCCAACAGCCTCGGGGGAGCGCTGTACCTGGAGGGGAGCTACCTGACGGCCGATGACTGTCAGTTCACGGGCAACGAGGCCGTCACGGCGGGGGGTGCCGTGCACGCCCGGGACGACAACATCCTCACCCTGTCTCGTTCGACGGTCCTGGGTAACCAGGCCGGTGCAGGAGGCGGGGTCGCGGTGGACAGCGGCACCCTTTCGGTCGGCAACTGCCTCTTCGACGCCAACGAGGGCGACGGCGCTGCGGTCTATTTCGACGGCTCCGGCCTGATGGTTCACCAGACGACGCTGTACGACCACGTCGCCCCAGAGGGCTCCGCGGCGATCGTGATCGTGTCCGATCCGGCGAGTGCCGCCCTCGAGAACTCGATCCTGGCCGAGAGCACACCTGCCGCCGTGTCCTGCGTCGGCACCGCTACGGGCTGGGACTACAACGACTACTACAGCTCCGACGGACTCCTTCCGCTGACCGAGGACTGCGATGCCAGCGGCACCGGGGTCCTGGAATCGGACCCCTGGTTCGTGACCGCCACCCCCAACCAGGATCCCCACGACGACTCCCTCCACCTCCAGGCCATCAGCCCGTGCATCGATGCGGGGGATCCCTCCTGCCAGGACGCCGACGGCACGACCTGTGATCTCGGGGCGTACGGCGGCCCCGATTCGTTGTAGAGTCCCCCCAAGGGTACGACCCTGGAGGTGTGTGATGTCGCGTCGTGGTGGGTGGATCTGCTTGCTCCTCGCTGGATTCCTGGTAGCCGGCTGCCCGGGCGACGACGACGACGCTACCGGGGACGACGACGACGTCACGGGCGACGACGACGCCACCGGGGACGACGACTCGGGCGACGACGACGCCACAGGGGATGACGACGACGTCACCGGCGACGACGACACGTCCGGGGACGACGACGATTCCACGGGTGACGACGACGCCACCGGGGACGACGACGACACCACGGGCGACGACGACGCCACCGGGGACGACGACACCACCGGCGTCAACGGGGTCGAGCTGCTGCAGGTCCACTACGACGTGCTGAACCTGGCGCCCGTGGGGTACCGGCAGATGGCGCTGACCGGTTCGCCCATCGCCCTCAACGATGCGGCCGCCGTGGTGTCCGGGGCCTTCCCGGGGACCTACATCGACGGCTGCACGCCCACGGCCACGTACACGGACCTGCACTGGTGCTACGCGTCCCCCGGGGACTTCGGGGGCCAGGCGATCGTGGACGCGCGGACCGGCTCGCCGGTGTTCGCCGGCGAGATCATCTGGGACGGGACCGGCCAGATGCTCTTCCCCACGCCCCTGGGGCCGGCCCAGGACATGGCGATCATGGTCCATCCACCGGCACCCATGCCCCAGAACTTCGAGTTCGAGATGAACGGCCACGAGCCCCAGTCGGTGGCCGTGGGGGCCCTCGATCAAGCCCGCCAGACCGGACTGGTCCACACCTTCATCGGCGGCAACTCCTACGACGCGTTCGTGCTCCTGCAGCCCTACATGGTCGGTAGCTACAACGCCGGCCTGGCCGACGTGATCGTCTTCATCGTCCGCTACTGAGCTCGGCCTTTCTTCCTCCTCCGGGAGAGAACCCACGTTTCGGTCGGCCTCCGGGAGGGTTTCTTCCTTGGTGGGGAAGTTCTCGCGTGTTTGGGTCGGTGCGCTGGGGAGGGTGGGATGCGCGGTGGGGTGGCTTGGACGGGGTTCGGGTGGTGGATAGTGCCGGCCCCGTGGACAGCGGGGCTGACCACATGGCCTTGGACGGCTGCGTCGGGGCGCCGCACCCGCCCACACTCTCCACACCCGCTACGAGAGAGTGAATGACGGGAAGTGGGTGCTCCGAAGAGATGAGCCTCGACAGGCCGTTCGTACCCAGTCAGGGGATTCTCCAGAGTGGACAGCCCGGATCCCCGCTTATCCGGCCGACCGCATACGGTCCGTGGACCACCCCCATCCTTCTTCCATCCATCCATCTCGTCGCAGGGGCTGTGGGCGGTGTGGGCGGGTGGGGCCTCGCCCCAGCCGTCCAAGGGGCTCGTGGGCGGGCGCAAAGCGGCCGTCCAAGGGCACGGTGGGCAGCGAAGCTGTCCACGGGGCCCGCCAGCCCCGGTACCGTCCATGGCCCTTCGGCCCGCAGCGCGGACCA
>CAZLEO010000378.1:0-7915 GCA_964558555.1 uncultured Rickettsiales bacterium
CCCCCCCCCCCCCCCCCCCCCCCCCCCCCCCCCCCCCCCCCCCCCCCCCCACTCGTTCTGCCCCTCCGTTGTAGACTCCGGTCATCCACTCACAGGGGAGGCCGGGACAGCCATGCAGCGATTCCTCGAACTCGTCAAGGACAGCATCTACATCTCGCACACCCACGAACCCGACAGCGACGACGTCGACCTCACCATCACCGGCACCATCCGCCGCACCGCCGACATCGCCTTCACCGAGGTCCGCCTCCTCCTCGCCTTCCGCGACCACCGCAACCGCGTCATCCACCAGGAAGAGGCCTGGCTCGACAACGACTTCGACGACGACCTCCTCGAGTTCTCCACCACCGAGTACATCCGCCCCGACCTCTTCGACCGCACCACCGCCCTCGACCTCAGCGCCGTCGGCGAGGTCAGGCAGCGCACACCCAAGCTGCGGGCGGTGCTGTTCGGCACCGA
This sequence comes from uncultured Rickettsiales bacterium, assembly GCA_964558555.1. Classification (GTDB taxonomy): domain Bacteria; phylum Myxococcota_A; class UBA796; order UBA9615; family CAYRNR01; genus CAYRNR01. The sequence continues at coordinate 460 of CAZLEO010000378.1, forward strand.
AGGCCCGCGGCGGGGCGGGGGGGGGGGGGTGGGCGGGGGGCGGGGGGCATGGGGCGTATGACCAGCAGGATGAAAGGGGAGGACATGGAGAGGATGCGACCGAGGCTGAGATGGCTGGCGATGGTGCTGGGAGTGGTCGGGGCACAGCAGGCGCCAGCGGCGACCGAGGTCAACCTGAACCTGGCTAGTGCGTCGTTCCTGGGGGAGGCGGCTGGGGATCAGGCGGGGGCTGCGGTGGACAGGGCAGGAGACGTCAATGGGGATGGGTACCCCGACTTCTTGATCGGGGCGCCCTACAACGACGAGGGAGGATCGGATGCTGGCCAGGTCTACCTGATGCTCAGCGGTCCCTACGGATGGACTCGCGACTTCCTCCTCGCAGATGCCGAAGCTTCCTTCATCGGAGAGGCAGCTGGAGACGGTGCGGGCATCAGTCTCGCCGGTGGTGGCGACCTCGATGGAGATGGACTCGACGACTTCGTCATCTCGGCCCCCTACAGTGACTCGGCCCAGGATGACGCAGGCAAGATCTACGTAGTTTTCGGCGCCGTCAGTGGCTGGAGCCAGGACACCGACCTGGCCAGCGCCCACACCCACATTCTGGGCGAGAGCGAGGGGGACAACGCAGGTTCGTGTTTGGACGTAGCGCCGGACGTGACGGGCAATGGCTACGAAGACCTGTTGATCGGTGCCCGGTACAGCGCCGAGGTTGGGGACCACGCCGGGAAAGTCTACCTGCTTCCTGGGGCGCCGGCAGATCTCTGGTCCGCCGAGGTCAACCTGGGCACGGGGGAGACCTCGTTCGTGGGTGAAGCCGACCACGTCGCCGCCGGTAGTTCCTGCGCAGGCATCGGCGACATCGACGGCGACGGACTCGGTGACATCGCGATCGGCGCAACCAGCTACGCCACGGGCGCCGGCAAGGTCTATGTCGTGCATGGGAAGACAACGGGGTGGATAGAGAGCCAGTCTTTGTCCACCAGCGACTCCTCGTTCATCGGTGAAGCTGCGTACGACCATGCGGGTCGGTCGATTGCCGGTCCTGGCGATCTCGACTCCGATGGTTACGCAGAGCTTCTCATCGGAGCAGAGCTGAACGCCGAACCGGGCTCGATGGGGGCAGGACAGCTCTATGTCGAACGGGGAACCACGGCTGGGTGGTCACAAAACCAGGGCCTGGCGAATTCGGACGCTTCCATGTTCCCGACTCCCTCGTGTGGCTTACAGGGCTGGGCCACCGCCGGCATCGGTGACTACAACGGCGATGGGAGGGACGACTTCGCTGTTGGTGCTCCGTCCCACGAATCGCCCACGGTTTCCGGCACGGTCAACCTCTTTCTAGGGGGGACCATCGTCTGGCAGATGGACGGTCCCGCGTCCAACGCGTGGGTGCAGTTCAACGGCGAGGCCCAGAACGACGGAGCCGGATATTCCATATCTGGAGCGGGAGACGTTGACGGAGACGGTGCGGATGAGCTTGTGGTCGGGGCGCCTTTTTCCGACCAGGCCGGAGTTGAGGCGGGAAAGGTGTACCTCGTCTTTGGAGAGCTCTGCTCCGGAGCCGACGCCGACCTTGATGGATGGACCGACTGTTTGGGCGACTGCGACGACAGCGATCCCAATCTCCACGGCGGTAACGCGGACGGTGACGGGTTCACTCCATGCGGCGGTGACTGCGATGATGGCTCTGCCGACGCCCATCCGGAGGCGACGGAGGTGTGTGACGGCATCCCGGACAACGACTGCGATGGCCACGAGATCGTGTGGGACGTGGACCATGACGGCGACGGTTGGACTTCGTGCGCTGGAGACTGCGACGAGGCGGACGCGGCTGTCCATCCTGAAGACCTGGACGGCGATGGCTATTCCCCGTGCGAGGGGGACTGCGACGACTCCACCATCGACGTATCTCCAGACGCCGAAGAAGTTTGCGACGGTATCGATACCGATTGCGATGGAGAACTCCCCGCGGATGAGGCGGACGTAGATGGTGACGGCGTAACGACCTGTTCTGGAGACTGCGACGATTCCGATGCATCCGTCCAACCAGGTGCCGAAGAGATCTGCGACGAGATGGACAATGACTGTGACGGCGTTGTGGATGACGTCGATGCAGACGGAGACGGTTTCATTTCCCTTCCCTGCGGTGGTGACGATTGTGACGACTCCGACAGCGCCACCCACCCGGATGCGATGGAGATCTGCCAAGACGAAACCGACAACGACTGCGACGGCCTGGTCGACACCGCGGATCCGGATTGCTCAGATGATGATGATGACACCAGTGGGGACGATGACGTGGAGGAGGATCCTCCAGACGACGACACACAGGAAGTAGTTGATTCTCCGGAGAGAGAGGAAGGCTGCGAGTGCAACATCACGCGCTCCAACGCGTCGGTGCTACCGATCCATGACGGTTCGCTGCTGACACTGCTCACTCTACTGATCATTCGCCGCGTGTCGAGGCACAAACATCAGGTTCAAACCGAGGACAGCTAGCTCCTTGTTGCAGGTCGCTGAATGACGACTCAAGCGCTCCTTCGCTGTTGCTCACTGGCGATCGTGCTGCTGGTGATCCCATCGATCGGATCTGCGCGCAAACCTGCGGGCGACGCCTTCCTCCCGCTCAGCGAAGGAGACGTAGTAGAAGGCGGCTACCACATCTGCGAGTACGGTATCTCCGACGAATACGCCCAACGCCTCTGGATCAATGGCCAGGAAGGCCGGTTCGAGATCCTGTTCACTCGTCGCGACGACTCACGTCCGTTTTTCGCCCAGACCGAACACTGCAACATCACTTATTCGAGTCTCAAGTCCCAGGAGGGCATGGTCACTCCGGAATCCTTGGAGCTGGCCCTTACGGACCTCCAGCAGCGGGCCCAGGCCCAAGACCTTCGATGCACCGCATCAGCTGTGTACGTGCGTCCGGAGGTGACCGAACCGTTCCACGGTGTCCCCGCCGTACTGGACGGCCCAGGTCTCCCCATCTTCCTGTTCGTCCTCCTGGCGGCACTGGCGTTCTCCGCCGGGTGGACTCGCACGCCATCCCGCTACCGAACCGCATCGTTCTGGGTGGCGATCGCCGCACTCACGATCCTCGCCGCTCTGATACGCCTTCACGGAGCAGACTGGCCCTTCTGCGAGAGCGCCTCGACGCAGCGCATCCAGATCGGGGCAAGCCCCTTTTGGGATCTACTAGGTGGCCGTGTCCCGGACTACCGGCATCCGCCCATGACCACCTGGATTCTCCACGGCGTTCTCGCATTCGGACGCGATGAGGCACTGCTCCGGCTTCCGTTCGCAGTGGCCTCGGCGGCTTCGATTCCTGTGGTCGGCTGGCTCTCGAAACAGCTCAGCGGTCGCGTCGCCGGGATTGGCGCCGCAGCCCTGTGCGCGGTTCTGATCTCCCATGTGGCGCAGGGCAGGGACATCGGTTCACACGCGCTGTTCCACCTCGCGCTTCCGCTCGTCGCCGCACTTCATCTCGCGATGCGCCGAAACCCATCACGCAAGGGGGCGGTACTCCTCGGGGTGGCGGCTGGGCTGGCGATGTGGGCCCACTTTCTGGCGTTCTTCCTGCTGGCGGCCCTCGTACTCGACGCACTGGCGATGGCCCCGAAGCGACACCGAAGGCGTCTCTGGCTCGCGACCGGGGTGGGGGCTGCCATCGGCGCGTTGCCCTTGATCGGCCTGGTCAGGGGATTCGCGCGCGACTACGAATTCAGACAAATCGCGACCACGGCCCCATCCGCCGTATGGGGTGAAAAGACCGCAGGAAGTGTCCTGGCCGAGGCGGCCGCCGCCATCGATGCCTCGGTCGCGATCGTGTTGTTCGTGATGGCCTTCCTGGGCACCCTCCTGCTGCTCCGCGTCCGTTGTCGTGGCGAGTCCGACGAGCCGGCCCCCTCCCTTCTGATGATCACTGCCTGGGCCATCCCCCTGGCCGTGCTGGCGGCCACTCCGCTTCAGCGAATGCGGGGCATATACGCGACCCTCTCCGTTCCGTTGCTGGCTGTCCTGGCCATGCACGCGGCCACCGCCGGTCCGAAGGCGCTGACGGATCTGCTCGTGTCAGACAGCGAGAGCAAGGGCTTGCGCCTTTCGCGGCGGGTGACCGCGCAGGTTCTCGTCCTGCTCGTGATCGGGCTCGCGGCACTCGCCGGCTGGCGTGGCTTTCCGCCGGCCATCCTGCGGCATCCCTGCTCCGCAGACGTCGAGACCGTCGCACAGCATGTCCGCTCGACCGAACAGCGCCACGTGGCCCTCATATACGGTCATAGCGCGACCCTTCTGGGGTTCTACCTCTCGGACATCGTCGTCGCGGAAAGAGAAGCGGAGCAGTCACCGTACCTGTCCGTCTACCACGACTACTCCATCCACAATCTGGCGCCACCCAACGAGCTATCCATCGAGTGGCGGCACGACGCGGAAAAGACCCTGGCAGCGCTCGTCCGCGACCACGGGGAGGTGATGCTGTTGAGCTTCGACATGGCTGAATCCGCCTGGCCTGAGCTGATCGAAGCCGGCCACTGCACGCCTGACCGACTCTTCCCCGGGATCGAGTCCTTCCTGTGCACGCCCCCTGGTGACGTATAGTCGACCCATGCAACTCAGAAGATCTGGTCCGAGGGGAGCCTGGGGGGTCATTGCGCTCGCACTGTTCGTGGGGTGCCCGGAAGAGGAGGAACCGATCGATCCCGATCCGCCGGAGTGCGAGTACGAGGCGGATGGGGTATGCGACGAGCCGGTGAACTGCGCGCTGGGCACGGATGAGCAGGACTGCGTCGAGGCGTGTGGGAGTGGAGAAAACCTGCACCTGTTCGCGGCGGCGTGTGCGTATCGCGATCCGGTGGAGGAGCCGGAGGACGATGGGGAGCCGAGTGGGGGATCGGTGCACCTGACGGGGTGGAGCGACGGCACGGTGGAGGTGCCGGACGGGGAGATGCTGGCGGACACGGTGGAGAGGCACTACCGGCTGTACGTGCCGCGGTCATACGACCCGGGGCGGACGCATCCGGTGGTGATGATGCTGCCGGGGCACCGGGTGTCGCACTACTCGCTGGCGAGCTACACGGAGCTGCCGCGGGCGGCGGACGAGAACGACTTCATCCTGGTAGAGGCGGAACAGCAGTACAGGTGGAACGGGGAGCACCGCTGGGCGTGGTACACGGACTGGAGCTGGTCGAGCAACGCCGAGGCGAACCCGGACTTCGACTACATCGAGGCGGTGATCGAGGAGGTGGCCGAGGCGTACAACGTGGACCTGCGGCGGATCTTCCTGGCAGGGCATTCGCGGGGTGGGGCGATGGCGTTCATCGGGGCGATCGAGCTGGACCACCTGATCGCGGGGGCGTGCATCCAGTCGGGGTTCACGGAGTTCGGCTACCTGGACTACCGGCTGGACGAGTGGGACGGCCGCAAGGTGCCGATGGTGTTCATGCACGGCACGTCGGACCCGGACGTCAACGTGGGCTACGCCGACGACATGGTGGATCGCATCGAGGAGCTGGGCTGGGAGGAGGGCGAGGACTTCGTCTACCACCGCCTCGACGACGTGGCGCACCGCTGGCAGCCGTGGCTCAACCAACCGTGGTGGGAGTTCCTGTACGCCCGCCCGATGCCGGAGGAGTGAGCGATGATCCGCTGTACACGACTCCTGGCACTGTGCGCCCTGGCCACGATCACGGCGACGACGGCCTCGGCCAAGGCCCCCACCGCGCCCGAGGTGGATCTCACCGACATGGTCGCGTTCGAGGGCGCCACGTTCTCCATGGGCATCGAGCTGACCTCGCCCAGCGCCTACGGCGACAGCTGGTACATCGACCAGACCCCGGCGCACGAGGTGACCCTCGGCGCGTTCCACCTGGACGCGGACGAGGTCACGGTCGCCGAGTTCGCCCTGTTCCTCAGCTATGCGGCGGGTGAGTACCACTTCCACGCCGACCAGCCCATCGAACGCCTCGACTGGGGCTACGCGGCGGTGGAGGGGACCGAGGACCTGCCCGCGCACCAGCTGACGTGGGAGGCAGCCCACCACTACTGCCTGTGGGCGGGCAAGCAGCTGCCCACCGAGGCCCAGTGGGAGTACGCGGCCGCGGGCGCCGAGGCGCGCACCTACCCCTGGGGGGACGACGGCCCGAACTGCGATCGGGCGGCCTACTACACCTCCACGGCGCACTGCGAGGAGGGCCCGATCGACGTGGGGATGCACGCCGACGGCGACACACCGGACGGCGTCCGGGACATGGCCGGCAACGTGGCCGAGTGGGTGGCGGACTGGTACGGCGACTACCCTGGCGACGCGCAGACGGATCCGACGGGTCCCGAGGAGGGGACGCTACGCGTGATCCGCGGCGGCGGCTTCCTCGAGTGGGCCCAGGCCCTGCGCACACACACGCGGCGCGGCGCCAATCCAGCGGCGCGCTCCGCCAACGTGGGCTTCCGCTGCGCGTACAGCGCCGAGCCCACCGACGGCGCGGTCCGCGGGGATCTGGCGACCCCCGACGATGCGGGCCGCGAGCCCACCGATCGACCCCTGGCCGATCCCGTCGAGCGGCCGGAGGTCCTCGCCGAAGACCTGACCCAGCCCACGGAGATGGCGTGGCTCGACGACGCCTGGTACGTGCTCGACGAGGGTGAGGAGGCCATCTTCCGGGTGACCGAGGGCTCCTTCGTCCCCGAGCTGCTCACCGACGATCTCACCGGGCCGTGCGACCTCGTCGCAGACGACGAGGCGCTGTACGTGGCCGACTGCGACGCCGAGGAGGTCCTGCGCGTGGACACCGACGGCAGCATCGAGGTGCTCGCCACCGGCCAGGTCGAGCTCACCCGCATCCTCGCCGACGCGGGAGAGGTGTTCTGGGAGAGCAGCGAGGGCATCATGTTCCTCGGCGAGAGCGAGCAGCCCGCCCGGCTCGCCGAGATCACCGCCGTGACCCACCTCGCGCTGTCCGACGAGCACGTCTACTACACCGCCGAGGAGGGTACCGACGGCGCCGACGAGCTAGGGCGCGTCCCCCGCGGCGGCGGCGACGCCGAGGTCCTCGTCGGCTCGTTCAGCTCCGGTTACTACCCCTGGGGTGTGACCTACGACGCGACCGAGGACACGGTGTACTACCTCGTCCGCCGGGCGAGCTGGCCCTCGTCCGTCGAGGTGTGCGAGCTGCCCATCGGCTCCGGCGCCGACTGCTTCGCCCACGCCCCGCCCAAGGCCGACCAGCCCGTCGTCGACGACGGCGTCCTCTACATGACCTCCCAGTACGTCCCCATCCAGCTCGACCTCGCGCTCGACTGGACCTACTCCCACGTCACCCCCTGGTCCAACGCCAAGCGCCTGCTCCCCGCCGACGGCGCCGTGGTCTGGGCCGACGCGAGCACGGGGCGGGTGTACCGCCGGTAGCACAGGGGTCAAGTCTGGTCTTGCATCATTTCCCGGCGCAAAGCGCCGCAAAATGAT
>CAZLEO010000379.1:0-7891 GCA_964558555.1 uncultured Rickettsiales bacterium
CTTCAACAACCTGTGCGAGCACAAGTACACCCGGCTGGGCCTGCCCTGGACGCTGGCCGGCGTCGAGTTGCTGACCCGCGATCAGCTGGATCGGCTGGGTGAGGTGGCGCGCCTGTCGGGGGCGGACCCCGCGCGGGTGCACGTGACGGGCGCGGCCCGTCTGGAGGGTTCGAATCGATGAGCGCCAAGGGATTCTCCGAGCAGGACATGGCCCTGTTCCACGACGACGCCAAGGTGGGCCTGCTGGCCACGCGTTCCCCCGCGGGGCTGCCCCACGTCACCCTGATCACGACGCTGCAGGCGCGCACGCCCACGCAGCTCACCTGGGGACAGTTCACCGAGGGGCGATCCAAGGAATACCTGCGCGACGATCCCCGCGCCGCGTTCCTGATCCTGACGCCGGACCGCAGGCTGTGGCGCGGCCGCGCCCGGTGGACCCACGTCGAGACGTCGGGGGAGCAGTACGAGGCGTACAACCGCAAGCCCATGTTCCGATACAACTCCTACTTCGGCATCCACACCGTGCACTTCATGGACCTGGTCCTGGGGGGCGAGGGCGAGGCGCTGCCGCTGGCGGGGATGGCCGCGGGCACGGCCCTGATCTCGGCGGCGCGGCGCATCCTGCGCGAGCACGCTGGCGAGCCGGCGCTGCGACCCTGGGCCGCGGACCACATCAACCGTCCCACGACGTTCAAGTTCCTCAGCTGGATCGACGCCGAGGGGTACCCGACCCTGGTGCCGATGGTGCCGACCGGGGCCGTGGGCCGTCGCCGGCTCGCCTTCGCGCCCACGGTCCACCGTCGTGAGCTCGCCACGCTGTCCGCGGGCGCCGACGTGGCCCTGTTCGCGGTGAACATGGACGCCGAGAGCGTGCTCACGCGCGGGCGGTTCGAGGGATTCACCCGTCACCTGGGCGCGAAAACGGGCACCTTGGCCATCGATTGGGTCTACAATTCGATGCCGCCCCAGCCAGGCCGGATCTACCCTGCCGTCCCGCTGGAGCCGGTTCGAGACTTCGAGGCCGCGGGCTGACCTGGATCACGGCACCCGCGGCCGGTGTGACCGTCCCTTCTGCTCGAGAGTGAGGTTCCGGATGGCTCGCAGCTACGACGCCGTGGTGATCGGCGCGGGTCTGGGGGGACTGTCGGCGGCGGCCGTGCTCGCTCGCGACGGCCACAGCGTGCTGGTGCTGGAGCGGCACAACGTGCCCGGTGGGTACGCCAGCAGCTTCGTGCGCGGGCGGTTCGAGTTCGAGGTGGCCCTGCACGAGCTCTCGGGGGTGGGCACGCCCGAGCAGCCCGGCACGCTGGAGGAGTTCCTCGGCAACACCGGCGTGATCGACAAGGTGGACTTCGTCCGCGTCCCCGATCTGTGCCGGTGCGTGTACCCGGACCTGGACATCACCCTGCCGGTGGGGCGCGAGGCCTACGAGCAGGTCCTGTGCGACACCTTCCCCGAGGAGGCCGCGGGCATCCGCAAGTTCGTGGACCGGGTCTTCGTGCTGCACCGCGAGATCAAGGTCTACGAGGAGACGTTCATGTCGGGGCGGTTCCCGTCCCCGTGGCAGCTGATGCAGGTGCCGTTCAAGACCTCGAGCCTCGCCCGGTACTCCCTGGCGAGCTGGGGGGAGATCCTGGACCGGGACGTCAAGGATCCACGGGCTCGCGCCGTGCTCGCCCAGCTCTGGGGGTACTTCGGCCTGCCGCCGTCCAAGGTCACCTTCCTGTTCATGGCCTCGGCCCTGGCGTCCTACCTCAAGGTGGGGCCGGCCTACGTCCGGGGTCGCTCCCAGGCGCTGACCAACGCCTTCGTGACCACCATCGTGGGCAACGGCGGGGAGGTGCGGTTCGATTGCGGCGCGAAACGTATCCTCACCGAAAACGGCCGCATCACCGGCGTGATCACCGAGGACGACGACGAGGTGACCACCGCGAACGTGGTCTCCAACGCGGACCCGATCACGACCTGCGGTGAGCTGATCGGCGTGGACGAGACGCCCCGGTCCTTCTGGAAGCGGGTGCGATCCAACACCCCTGCCCCGGCGTCGCTGAACGTCTACCTCGGCCTGTGCAAGACGGCTGAGGAGCTGAACATCCACGACCACGAGCTGTTCATCAACGACAGCTTCGACCACGAGCAGATGTGGGAGAGCACCCGGGTCATCGACACGCCGGAGCAGGTGGTCGTGACCTGCTACAACCACGTGCTGCCCGACATCTCACCTCCGGGCACGGCGGCCATGACATTGACCGCGCTGATGTACGGCGAGCCCTGGCACGATCTGCCGCCCCACGACTACATCGACACCAAGACCCGCATCGCCGACGCCCTGCTCGACAAGGTCGAGGCCGTCTACCCGGGCCTGCGCGACGCCATCGAGGTGGTGGAGGTCTCCACCCCGGTCACCAACATGCGCTACACCGGCCAGCTCGACGGCTCCATCTACGGGTTCGACCAGGTGCCCGCCGAGACGGCGGTGTTCCGGTTGCCCCAGAAGGGGCCGGTGGACGGGCTGTACTTTGCCGGGGCGTTCACCCAGCCGGGCGGCGGCTTCGAGCCGGCCATGATCTCGGGTCGCGACGCCGGCGAGGCCGTGGCCAGGCGCGTCCGCACGAAGGGAGCGTGACATGGGCTGGGTCGTGTTCGACGTGTTCCAGGATCTGACCCGCGGGGTGGACAACCTCGGCGCGCAGATCTCCAAGCGGAAGGAGGGCCGAGGGACCGATTTTGCCGCTCGCGTGGCCAAGGATCAGCAGCGCCGCACGGTCCAGGCCATCCACCCCAGGAGCATGGAGCTGGAGGTGGTGGAGATCATCGACGAGACCGCCTCGACGCGCACCTTCCGCATGAAGCGCACCGACGGCGATCTCCCCCCTTTCCGCGCGGGCCAGTACGTCAGCCTCGGGGTGGAGCTGCAGGGGGTGCGCACCGCGCGGCCCTACTCCATCGCCTCGGCGCCGGGTGAGGAGCACGTGGACCTGACGGTGCGCGACGTGGTGGGCGGGTTCGTGGCACCGCACCTGCTGGCCGAAGTGGAGGTCGGGGCGACGTTCGTCAGCAGCGGCCCCCAGGGCAGCTTCTACTTCGAGCCCCTCATCGACGGCCGCGAGCTGGTCTTCCTGGCCGGGGGCAGCGGCATCACGCCGTTCATGGCCATGCTGCGCGACCAGCAGCGCCGCGACTGGCCCTGCTCGGTCACGCTGCTGTACGGCAGCCGCGTCGCCGACGACGTGATCTTCGACGCCGAGCTGCGGGAGCTGACCGAGGGCGCCGACGCCTTCACCTACGCGCCGGTGATCTCGGAGCCGGGCGACGACCACGAGGGCCGCACCGGGTTCCTCGACGCCGCGTGCATCCGCGACGTGGTGGGGGACGTGGGCGGCAAGACCTTCTACCTGTGCGGGCCGCCGGCCATGTTCGACTTCGTCCTGCCCCAGCTCGAGGAGCTCGGCGTGCCGCAGCAGCGCATCAAGCGCGAGCTGTACGGCCCCCCCGCCGACGTCACCGCCCAGCCGGGCTGGCCCGGCGACGTGTCCGCCGATGCGCAGTTCCGCCTGCGATTGGGCGATCAGGACGTCCCGGCTCGCGCTGGAGAGAGCCTGCTGTGTTCGCTGGAGCGTGGCGGCCTGGTGGTGCCGACGGCGTGCCGGTCGGGCGAGTGCAGCGTGTGCCGCTGCCGCGTGGTGGAGGGGGAGGTCTTCACGATCCCGGGGGCGGGTGTGCGCGAGTCCGATCAGGATCTAGGCTACATCCATCCGTGCGTGAGCTATCCGCTCGGAGATGTCAGACTGCAGGTGAGCCGCGTGCGCAACCGCTGACCGCGCCGCGGTGAGGTGCACGAGGGGGTTCCGGCCATGACCGACCACGAACGCGAGAAGCAGCAGCTGGAGGAGAAGCTCGCCGAGGTGGAGGCGGCCAACAAGGAGCTGCAGCAGTTCGCCCAGGTGGCCGCCCACGATCTCAAGGCGCCGCTGCGCAACATCGCCGGCTTCGTCGACCTGTTGCAGGTGCGCAACGCCCACCAGCTCGACGCCAAGGGGCTGCGTTTCCTCGAGCACATCGCCGTGTCCGTCACCCAGATGCAGGACCTGCTGGACGATCTGCTGATCTATGCCCGCGCCGGCGTCGGCGAGCTGGAGTTCGAGCCGGTGGACCTGGCGAGGATCACCGCCGGCGCGCTGGGACAGCTGGAGGACTCCATCGCCGAGGCAGGCGCGCTGATCCAGTGCGACGCGTTGCCGACCGTGCTCGCCGACCGGGTGCAGATGGGCCAGCTCATGCTCAACCTCGTGGGCAATGCGGTGAAATACCGTGACGACGCCCCTCCCCAGGTGAAGATCAGCGCCGAGCGCGTCGACGACGACTGGTGGATGGTGACCGTCGAGGACAACGGCATCGGCGTCGATCCCTTGTACAGCGACCAGATCTTCGAGACGTTCAAGCGACTGCACAGCTCGGCCGAGTACCCGGGGACGGGCATCGGCCTGAGCATCTGCCGCAGGATCGTGGCGCGCCACGGCGGCAAGATCTGGCTCGTGTCCCGTGAGGGCACCGGCTCCACGTTCCACCTGACACTTCCCGCGCTCCCGGGCACGGCCGGACAGGAGTAGAATCTCGGACCCATGAACTGGTGGTACTCCCTGGCTTTCCTGGTCGTCGGAGCCGCGGTGGGCTACGCCGTCACCTGGCTGCACCTGGTCAAGCCCGCGCGCGCCCGGGCGGCGCACAACCCGCCGGTCATCGACTCGCTCATGGGCATCTTCGACTCGCGGTTCCTGCAGCGCCGGCTCGCCGAGGAGGTGTCCCGATCCGCCCGCTACGGCCTGGAGCTGAGCGTGATGGTGCTGGACGTGGACGAGTTCGCCCGGGTCAACGTGGATCACGGACTGCGCACCGGCGACCAGGTGTTGACCTGGCTGGGCCGTCTGCTCGAGGACGGCCTGAGATCGGAGGACGTGGCCGGCCGCAGCGGCGGGGACGAGATGGTGGTGATCACGCCGAGCACCGGGGTCGTGGGCGCGACGCAGCTGGCGCATCGCCTGCGGCGGACCATCGAGACCTTCGAGTTCCTGTCGGCCGGGCAGACCTCCAACCGCCAGCCCTTGCGCTGCACCGTCAGCGTGGGCGTGGCCTGCATGCAGCACGGCGAGACCACGGCCGCGCAGATGCTCGACGAGGCGCGCGCTGCGGCGGCGGAAGCCCGCGCCGCCGGCGGTAACCGGGTGGTCGTGCGAGTCGGGGATCATGGCGACGCCACCAGCAGCCCGTGAGCTGACCCGCCGGCGGGTCCTGCGCTACTTCGCCATCGGCCTGGTGGTGGACCTCACCGTCATCCTCACGTTCGCGACCCACCCGGCCTGGCTGCAGTACTTCTACTCCGACCGGTTCCCCCTGATCACCCAGCTCATCTTCGCGGTGTTCTTCCTCGGCCTGGGCGTGACCTACGTCAACTTCGTCCGCCTCGTGCGCGAGGAGCAGGCGCTGATCCGGGCGGTGCGCAACCTCTTCGGCGCCCCGGATGGGCGCCCCTCCGCCGAGGCGCTGCTCGACGGCGTGGGGCCGAGCTTCATCTCCCTGCGCATGGCCGACATGGCCGAGGCCGCGGCCGAGGGTACGTCCGCGGCGGTGGACACCGCGTCGGAGGAGGTGGCGGCGCGCGAGGAGATCCACTCCGGGCTGGCCAAGTACGTCACCGCCATCCTCACGATGCTGGGGCTGGTGGGGACCTTCCTGGGGCTGATCATCGCCATCGACGGCATCTCGGAGATCTCCCAGATCGAGGACCGCGAGGCCTTCATCCACGGCGTCAAGGCGGCGCTGGACGGCATGGGCACCGCGTTCTCCACGTCGCTGGCGGGCATCTTCGGGGCCGTGGTGCTGGGCTTCGAGCAGCTGATGTTCCACTTCGCGCAGGTGTCGTACCTGTCGCGGCTGGACCGCTTCACCGAGCGTTACCTGGAGCCGCGCCTGGTCCCGGCCGCCGAGGACGAGGTGGGCGACGTGCTGCCCGGGGCCGGGGAGATCGCGGCGTTCACCGAGGCCTTCCGCGAGTGGCGCACCGAGCTCGAGCGGGTGCAGGGGGAGCTGTCCGAGGGGGTGTCGTCGCTGGTGACCAGCCAGACGGACCTCACTCAGGCCGTGGAGGGGCTGGCCACGTCCGTGGGCGGGGAGCAGGGGCGGCTGGACGAGCTGGAGGAGAAGCTCGACGAGCTGCGCTGGTACGTGGGCCGCGAGAACGCCACCCTGATCGGGCTGGTGGGGCACGTGGCCGCCGAGGAGGAGGGCCGCGAGGCCGTGGAGGGGGAGCTGCCGCCACTGGTGGGCGACGTGGACACGGCCGAGGAGCTGCGGCGCACCAACCAGCTGCTGGGCCGTATCTACGGCGAGCTGGGCATGGCCGTGCGATCGGCCACCTTCAAGCTCGAGGAGGGCCAGACCGCCCTCAACCGCAACCTCGCGAGGCTCATCCAGCGCATGGAGAGTACCGCCGGCACCAGCGCCGAGCAGGTCCACATGCTGCGCACCATCCTGGGCCACGTGGGCAAGGACGAGGAGCGCCTCACCGGCCTGCTGGAGACGCTCAAACGCGAGTCCCGTGGGGGGACGGGCGAGTGAGCAAGCGCCGCCGCGGTCTCAGCGCCCCGTTCACCATCAACGCCTGGCCCAGCTTCTCCGACGCCCTGGCGTCGGGCCTGCTGATCCTGGTGTTCATCATCACCATGCTGTCGATCATGACCGGCAAGGTGCTCGAGGAGATGGAGCAGCAGATGCGCGCCACGCGTATCGAGGAGGAGGTGGTCCGCGCCTTCGAGGAGACCATCGAGGAGCAGGGCATGACCGTCGAGCGCGAGGGCCGCGTCCTGCGCATCCAGCTGCCCGAATCCCTGCTGTTCGACTCCGGTCGCGCCGACATCAAGCCCGAGGGCGAACCGCTGCTGCTGGATCTGGGCGAGCAGCTGCAGGCCCACGGATACTCCGGCGTGCTCGTGGAGGGTCACACCGACAACGAGCCGATCCGCACGACGCTGCAGCAGCAGTTCGAGACCAACTGGGAGCTGTCCACGGCCCGCGCCTGCCGCGTGGTGCGCTTCTTCACGGAACGATCCGGCCTGGACCCCGCCGACCTCACCGCGTCCGGCTACTCCGAGTTCCACCCCATCGAGCCCAACACCACCGAGACCGGCCGCGCCGCCAATCGGCGCATCGAGATCGTGGTGTACCCGTGAGCGATCCGCCCCTGGACGAGCGCATCGCCGCGGCCGAGGACCGCCGCGCCGCCGCCGCCGCCGAGGACCGCGCCGGCCTCGACGCCCGGCTGATCGAGCTGGCCGCTCGCTGGGAGTCCGCCGCCGGCCTCGGCCCGCTGCCCGGCGAGGCCGCGGCCCTCGCCGCCCTGGAACGCGGCCGCCTGGCCCTCGCCCGCCGCGCCCTGGCCGTGGCCGAGATCGCCCTGCGCCGTCGCGAGGCCGCGTTCGTGCGTGCCCAGATCCCTCCCGTCCAACGCGACCCCATCCCCACCGCCGAGCCGGAGTTCGCCGGACTGCTCGGCGAGCTCGTCGAGACCGGCCGCCCGGTCCACGCCCTCGAGCCCGACGAGCGCGACCGTCTCGAGGCCTCCGATCCGGCCGGTGCGCTGGATGAGGTGCAGGCGATCCGCCGCCGCATCCGCGAGGAAGCCGCACGGGTGAGGCTGCTGTTCGATCTGGAACGGCTCGCCGCCGCACTCCCCGACGACGTCGCGGCCGACCTGAGGCGACGGGCGGACCGCGACGACCCCCGCAAGCTTCGTGAGGAGATGCTGGACGCTCTCGCTTAGGGGTCAAGTCTGGTGTTTGAAAAATTTTGGGGGCGTTTGGCCGGGGAATGTTGGAAGACCCCACGTGGCCCCGGC
>CAZLEO010000380.1:0-7889 GCA_964558555.1 uncultured Rickettsiales bacterium
ACCCCAACGAGGACGAGGTCTGCGACTCCAAGGACAACGACTGCAACGGCCTGGTGGACGACGGCATCGACTACGACCTCGACGGCTGGTCCGGCTGCGGGGACGAGGACTGCGACGACTACAACGCGTCCACCTACCCCGGCGCCGCCGAGGTGCCCTACGACAACATCGACCAGGACTGCGACGGCGAGGACCTCAAGGACATCGACGGCGACGGCTTCGACGGCGGCGCCTATGGCGACGACTGCGACGACACCGATCCCATGATCCACCCCGACGCCGACGAGATCTGCGACAACGGCATCGACGACGACTGCAATGGCATCGCCGACCAGTACGACGACGACTGCGCCGGGGACGGCGACGACGACGACTCGGCCGGACACGTGGATCCTGTGGGCCCGTGTCGTTGTGACAACGCCGTTGGACCTCCCCCGGCCAGCCCCCTGGCGCTCGTGCTGGCCCTGGCCGGCGCGGCCCTGATCCGACGGAGGAATCCCGTCACCTGAACCCCAATGGAGGGCTCATGCGCACCCTCTCGGTCCTTCTGTTCCTTCTCTTGATCCCAGCCTCCACCCTGGCCCAACCGGTCTCCCTCGGTTCACGCCCACCCGGGCTGAACGTGCAGGCGTGGATCGACTCCGCCCCGGCCAAGGACGCGGACATCACCGTGGTGATGTTCATCGGCACCTGGTGTCCGGTCACTCGGGCGGTGTTCGACCGCCTCGACCCCCAGCTCGCCGCCCTGGACGCCCAGATCGTCGCCATCACCCCCGAACCGGCGTCCCTGGGCGAGGAGTTCCTCCGGATCGGCGACTGGCAGGGCGTCGTTCTGGGCCTGGATCCGGACCGAGAGGTCCGCGCCGCCTGGTTCGGCGACGACGCGCGCAACTCCTTCTTGCCCTTTGCCTTCGTCATCGCTGGCCGGGGCAAGGGCCGCGTGCTGTGGAGCGGCCGCGTCGCCGAGCCGTCCCTGGAGGATCCCCTCGGCCCGTTCGAGGCCGTCCTGGCCGCGGTCGCGGAAGGAACGTGGACGGTCGGAGAGGCCCAGATCCACGCGCAGAAACACGAACAGGCCGCGTCCCTGCTACGAAATCTACAGCAGGGATCGACCCCCGAATGGTACGACGAACAGCTGGCCTACCTGGACCAGACCGACATCCCCACGTCCCTGCAGCGCGATGCGGCCAACCGCCTCAACCAGGCCGCCTGGGTCCTGGCCACG
Organism: uncultured Rickettsiales bacterium; assembly: GCA_964558555.1. Lineage (GTDB taxonomy): Bacteria > Myxococcota_A > UBA796 > UBA9615 > CAYRNR01 > CAYRNR01. The sequence goes on from CAZLEO010000380.1 coordinate 1,226, forward strand.
GACGAGCCGGATGAGTTCTCGCTGGATGTCGCATACCGCGCCGTGCAGATGGCGCTCGGCCTTGGCGGGGACACGGATCCGGCCATCGTCGACACGCACGCCCGCGTCCTGTGGGAGCTGGGGCGGCGGGACGAGGCGCTGACGGTGCAGACCGAGGCCGTCGCGCTGGCCGAGGGGAGTCACTGGTACGGCGATCTGGCGAAGGTGCTCTGCTCGTACGCCGAGGAGATGGGCTCCGCTCCTCCCGCTGCGTGCGCGCCGGGTCCCTGGTCCGCGAACATCAACGACACCTTTGGCGCCTTCTCCGGCGCCGATGTGGTTCTGGTGAGGCCAGCCCCGCAGAAGGACAGGAAGCTCGAGGCCCGCTGGGTGGAGGAGATGGCCTCGCTGGGCGATCGGTTCTTCCCGGGCACGCCGCTGAAACACCCAGACGAGGTCACCGACGAAGATCGCGAGGGCCGGCTCCTGGTGCTGTACGGCGCGCCGGGCGACAACGCCGTCACGGCGGCGGTACTGGCCCACCACGGGATCACGCTGGACGAGGGCGGGGTTGCGTTCGGCTCCACGCACGTACCGCTGGAGGACCCCTTCTTGATCGCGGCGCTACCCAACCCGTGGCGTCACGACCTGCCGGTGCTGTTGTACACCGCCCGCGACGACGGCCACGCCCACCACCTCAACGGGGTCTTCCACGGCCCCACCTCCGTGGTGCTCGGCTCGGCCGGCGGCGGGGACGACGCGCACACGGTCCAGGCGAACGCCGTGCTCGACGACAACGTGGTCGTAGCGCTGGATCTGATGCCCCCGGAGCTGTCGTCCGAGCAGGCGACACAGGACCTGCAGGCGTTGCACGACGCCCTGCGCGACCGCTACGCGGGGTACGCCGATCTTCAGTGGCTGGCCCGCGCCGAGGGGGCCACGACCGAAGATCGGCGGGTCGCATTCGAGGAGAAGATCGCGACCCAGGAGGCCTGGACCGACGAGGCCTTCTTCGCCCTCGTCGTGGAGTACCTCGCTCCGGTCCAGGACACCCACTTCCACCTGTCGGGCATGGCCCTGGGCGGGGAGGGCACCCGCGAACTCCGGGCGCGCATGGTGGACAGCCTCGAGCCGTACTTCGCCGACGGCGTGGTGGATGAGACGGCGTTCGAGATTCCGGTACTGCCGGAGCCCCACGCCGTGGAGGCTGGAGTCCCCCATCTGTTCCCGACCTTCCCCGACGACGAGGGCAAGGCGCTGTACCTCGTCGGTGTGCTCGCCGATCCGAACGATCCGCCCTCCTCCATCGAACTGCGGCAGGACGGCGCGGTGGTCCCGGTGCCGGTCCACCGAGGCCGGGTGAACGTGGGCCACCAGGACCAAGGCTGGGCCCTGCACACGCCCGACGACGTTCCCCTGCCCGTACTCCACGTCACGACCATGCGTGAGTCCAGGCTCGACGGCCTGGCCGCCACCGCCGATTCCCTGCGACAGGAATCCGCCGTCGTCCTGGACCTGCGCGGCAACGGCGGCGGCAGCGACAGCCCGGCGCGGGAGTGGTGCTCGCGGTTCACCCACCAGTGGTTCCGTTGGAGCTGCCACGCGCAGGTGGTTCGCGGGGAGACCGAGCCGCTGCGACACTGGTACTCGGGCAGCGACCACGCGTACATCCTGCATGGCGGTGACGCTGCGCAGCACCCGTACGAGGGGAAGCTGTTCGTGCTCACCGACACGGGAGTGGCCTCGTCCGGCGAGACGTTCACGTTCCTGTCGAGCCAGATCGACGCGGCGGTGGTGGTGGGGGAGAACACGTCGGGTTGCATGGACTACGGGAATGCGGATCAGGAGGTGACGCTGGCCAACAGTCGGATCACGTTGTGGTTCGGGAGGAGCCGGTTCGTGTGGCAGTGTGTGAGGCCGGCGGCGGAGGGGGTGGGGATCTTTCCTGACTACTGGCTGGATGTGGAGGACCCGGTCGGGTGGTTGTCCGAGAACGCGGTGGAGTGAGGGGCGAGATGAGGACGTCTTACTTCACGGCTGCGCCGATGTAGTTGGTCCACTCGATGGGGCTGAGATCGAAGAGCATCCCCTGGGCGAAGGTGGCGTGGTCGAGGGTGCCCTTCTTGAGCCGGTGGAGATCCCGCAGTCGCCGCAGGCTGACGAGGGGACCGAGGTCGGGGGCGAGGCCGCTGCGACGCAGGGGGGTCAGGCCGTGCTGGCGGAGCAGGTCGTCCATCTCCGCGGGCCGGATGAAGTTCTCCCAGTCGTGGAGGCCGGGGGGGACGAGGTTCGTGGCGGACCACTCCTGGAAGATCTGGATCACGAAGAGCTTGCTGATCCATGTGCGGTTGACCGTGTCGTACAGGTAGAGGCCGCCGGGCTGGACAACGCGCACGGTCTGGGCCATCACGCGTTCGAGGTCGTCCACGTGCTCGAGGACGTCGCAGCAGACGACGATGTCGAAGGTCTCGTCGTCGAAGGGCAGCTCCTCGCCGCGGCCGACGCGGTAGTCGATGTCCAGCTCGCCCTCGGCTGCGTGCTCGCGAGCGACACGGATGGACTCCTTCGATGGATCGATCCCGCTCACGCGGCACCCCAGGCGGGCCAGCTCCTCGGAGAACATCCCGCCCCCACAGCCCACGTCGAGGACGCGCTTGCCGGTGAGGTCCAGCCCGATCTCGCGATCGCAAACCTCGCGCAGGAACCTCAACCGCGCCGGGACGATCATCTGGAGCAACGACAGGTGGCCCTTTCCGGACCACCAGCTCTCCCAGTCGCGGTCGTACAGCGTGTTGTCCGCGCCCATGGGCGTTCTCCTACTTCGAGAAGGTCACGGTGGCGGCGAACTCGTCCTCGTCGGTGCGTATCAGGCTCAGGGACCGCGCGAGGGCGAGGGAGGCGACGTTGTCCTTGGATGCTACATAGATGGGTGTGACGCCGGCGCGTGCGAGGTGGTCGGCGAGCGCACACAACGCAACGCGAGCCAGGCCGCGGCGCTGGTACGCCTCGGCGGTCTGCACCTGCACCTCGGCGAAGCGGTCGGACCGCCACAGGCACCTGCAGATGCTCACGGTCTCGTCCCCTCGCCGGATTCGTGCCACCGAATCTTCGACGGACCGGGTGAACCCGACCTCCAGCCGCACCGGCCGCGCGTCGTCGACCATCCAGAACACGCGGTTGCGCGACGGGTCGGTGGCCCTGCCGCATCCCAGGATGACGGTCCTGAGCCGCCACGGGGCCATGACGTAGCGGCTCCCCGGGGTGGCCAGGGCCAGCGCCTCGGCCGCGCGGGTCCAGCGGGTTGCTCGCAGGATTCCCACCGGCCCCAGCTGGCCCTGGGCTTCGACGAACACCGCGCCGTCCGAAGGTGTGCCCACGGTCAGGTGTGACGCGTCCGCACCGCGGTACGCGTAATACGACGCCACGGCGTCGGCCGGGTCGTCGCGCCGGATCAACGCCTCGACGATGGGATCACTCATCACCGTTGGTCCATCGGCGGTAGTTGCTGCGCTCCATCTCCGAGATGCGCACGGAGATGCTGCAGCGTTTCCCCACGCAGGCCCTGCGCATGTGCCGCTTCAAGATCTCTTGCACACCGTCGGTCACCGTGGCCTTGGCCTCCTCGTCTCGACCATCGAGGATGCACACGTTCATGGCCACGAAGGCCCGGTCCGGTGCACCGTCCGCGACGAGGAAGGTCTCACACGGGACCGCGCGACTCTTGATGTCTCCGAGGCGGAACATCCCCGTCCCCGCCATGAACTCGTGCACGTCGCGGAAGACGTCGGTCCAGTCGGGAAGTTCAACGAGGTTGTTGGAGTACTCAAGGATACAGTGCGGCATGCCATCTCCCGCTCGATCGATGTCGAGTCCTCCCGGGGTTCTTCGACCATCCACTCATGCCTTCGGCCTCCCCCAGAAGTACTGCAGCCGCGCCGGTCCGTTGGTCAGAACACCGGCGTTCCATTCGTACTGCGAACCCCCGGCGGCCTCGGCCATGCGCAACATCTCGTCCTCGGTGTAGGTCCGCAGCGCCGACACGATCCCGTCGAACAGCATGAACATCGACACCAGCGGGATCACGTAGGTGAACAGCAGCCTCGCCCAGGAGAACGGCCGAACGAGTGGCGTGAACAGGGCGGTGCCCATCACCGAGTTGATGGACGTCAGGAAGATCGTCCGGAATGACCGCGGGGTCATCTCGTAGATGGCAATCGGCTGGCCGGTGCGGATCGCCGACGCCAGGATCTCCTGCGCCTCGGCGGGTTCGAAGTGATGGAACCCCGCGAACATCGTCCTGACTCCGGGCAGCGCATCGTCGAGTTCGCGCGCGTCCACCGGCTCCGGCCAGTACGACACCCCCTCACCGAGCTCCGCATCGGGATTCGGATACACATCCGTCAACACGATCTCGAGGTCACCACCGCTTCGTTCCTCGAGTTCGTCGTACAGGGAGGTGACCAGGCCGCCGCTCCCTGAACAGAGATCCACGATTCTCCGCGATGGCGTCCCGTCCACGAGATCGGCCAGCTGCTCCACGACCCCCTCCCGGTGCGCCAGCCGCTGCCAGGTGGTCACCAGCAAGTCGGTCTGGAACCGCCGCAGGCCCGCCGGGAACCAGGGCTGGTCCATCCACTCGAACAGCTGCAGTCTCGGCAATACAGTCATGGCTACAACATTGTCGTCGTAACTTGTTTGGTCATGTGGATCCGGACGACGCCGCTGCGACCGTCCAACACCTCGGCCGACGTCTCCCAGCCGTGGCGGTCGTAGAAGGCCCGCGCTCCGCGGTTGCCCTCGAACGACTCCAGCCGGAAGCAGCGGCCACCCGTGGCGAAGTACTCCTCCTGAGCGTGTCGCAGCAAGGTCGTGCCGTACCCGTTACGGTGCTCGTCCACGTCCACCATCAGCAGGTGGAGCAGGTCTTCGTACCACACGACCATGCCCACGATCCGTCCGTCGACGTCGAGCACGGCCGTCTGCTCGAGTTGCTGCTGCACCTCGCGATCGGACTCGCCGCTGCCGAGGAAGTACTCCACCGCCTCGTCCCCGAGGAACGGGCGGTAGCAGGCGTCGATGGTGCGCGCTGCCAGGTCCTTCAACACCGGCAGGTCGGCCGAAGCGGCCGGTCGCACGCGGGCGGCCATGGATCACCTCCGAGCCCTGGCAACCTATCACGCCCGCGCCTTCGTGGAGGCCCCTCGCCCTCAACCGGGCAGATCCAGCGCAAGCCGCACGCCACCGTGCTGGAACTCCCCTGCCCGCTCCCGCAGCGCCACGTGACAGGTCACCGCCTCGGCGTCGTCCTGCCAGCAAGTGTGGGCGCCCCGGTGCACCCCGGGCACCTCGCCGCTCCCACCCCACCGGCGGCCATCCGCAGGGGCGCCCTCGTAGCTGTCGTGCCACGCGTCGGCCACCCACTCCCCCTGGTCGGACTTCTGGTTCCGTATCCCCCACCCGTTCTCCCGCACGTCGTCACAGAAATCGAGGTCCAGGCCCCCGACCCCCTCGGGCACGTCGATCACCCAACTCCGCGCCCCACCCTGCCGTGCGACCCACTCCCACTCCGCCTCCGACAGCAACCGCCACCCGAACCTCATGAGCACCGCCGGCACCTGCCCGGGGGTGAACAGCATCTCGTCGTCGATCACCGTGTGCGCGAGCCCTGCGGCCATCGAGGGCTTGAGCAGATCCCTCGCACACAGGAACGACGGGACCTGCACACGACGGGGCGGCCTCATTTGCGGAAGATGCCACTTCGCTACAACAGCGTTGTATCGCTCGACGTCGCCCCCGAACACCCTTTCGCGGAAGGACTCCTCCTCGTCCTCGCGCATGCCCATGACGAACGAACCGCCCGGGACGACCACGAACTCCAACCCCGTCGGATCATGGCACACCCCGGCCAGTCCTCCGATGGGTTCCTCCAGCGCCACGTAGTCGCCATCCAGCGCCTGCGCAATACGGCGTGCTTCAGCCCGCATGTTCCCCTCACCCATCCCCGGTCGGCACCACACCGACCGTCTCGATCATCAGCACCACCGCCTTTTGTGGCGCCCGTGTCCTGTGCATCACCCCTGCGGGCACCACACACCCTTGCTGCGCCCCCAGCTCCAGAGTCTCCCGGCCTTCCACGTCCAGCAACAGCGTCCCCTCCAGCGTCAGGAAGAACTCGTCCTCGCGGTCGTGCTTGTGCCAGTGGTACTCGCCCAGGAAGATCCCCAGCCGCACCAGCGAGTCGTTCACCTTGCACAGGGTCTGGTTGTACCAGTCGTCCGTGCACGCCTCGACCAGCGCGGGGATGTCCACCACCTCGAGGGGGCCGTCGAGGATGTTCATGTGGGTGACGTAGGGGTAGGGATTATCGCTCATGGGGGCCTCCGAAGGGGGATCACTCGTACCCGTAGTTGAAGTCGCCGGCGAATCCTGGGGGGTGGAGGACGACGAAGCCCTCGTCCTCCCTTCGCGCGATCCATCCTCACACGTCACCGGCATGGCGTGGTATCCCAGCGGCCGACCAAACTCCTCGTTCCACGTCAGGCACCCACCGGCCTCCGTTCGCCGGGTTCAGTGCCTCGATCCTCATCCAGGAGAAACGCCAGCCCTTCGTCGTCATCGGGAAAACGGCCGTGCTCGGCCACGTCCAATGTGGTGGCCCGGAATCAAGGGGCAGTTCACTCGAAGA
>CAZLEO010000381.1:0-7878 GCA_964558555.1 uncultured Rickettsiales bacterium
GTCCTCGCCGTCGCAGATCTCGGTCGCGCCCGGGTAGGTGTCCGCGTCGCGGTCGTTGCAGTCTCCGCCGCAGGGGGTGACCCCGTCGCCGTCGAAGTCCACGTCGTCGCCGACGGTGCCGCTGCAGTCGTTGTCGATCCCGTCGCACAGCTCCGGGGCGAAGGGGTAGACGGTGGCGTCGGAGTCGTCGCAGTCCTGCACGCACTGCATCCAGCCGTCGCCGTCGGAGTCCACCTCGCCCTCCATCAGCTCGCCGTCGCAGTTGTTGTCCTTGCCGTCGCACATCTCCGTGGCGTTGGGCCGCACGCTGGGATCGTGGTCGTCGCAGTCGACGATGCCTGCCTGCACGTCGTAGCTGGGGGTGACCCAGACCGACGTGGCCTCCTCGACGCCGACGATGGTGACGTAGGAGCGGTTCATGGGCGAGCCGACGAAGTCCACCGGGTTGGCGGGCATGTAGGTCACCACCAGGTGGTCCTGGCCCAGCGCCGGGGTGGGGATCAGCAGCGACGCGTCGTTGGAGAAGACCTGGTCCAGCGTGTTGAACTGATACGCCACGATGGGCTGGTCCGAGGTGACGCGGAACGCCCGCGAGGCGTGCCAGGACTGGGCGCCGTCGTCCACGTTGGGGGTGAGGTTGTCGCCGTCCGCGTCGCGGCGCGGCAAGCGGAAGATGTACAGCTCGCCCGGGTTGAGTTCCCTGGTCTCGATGACCTCGAGGTCCTGGGGCTCGCCCTGGGGTGCGTTGTTGATCTCCACGACCACGCTGGCGGGCACCTCGCCGCCGATGTTGGCCACGGCCACGGCAAACTGGGCGCCCGCCGCGTCGTCGATGTAGTTCTCCGAGTTGTCCAGGTCCACGGCCCAGTACTCGCAACCGATGTTGCTCTCCCAGGCCGCCGCCTCCACGCACGGGTCGTCGAAGACGCACTCGCCGTCCACGCAGATGGTGTCCCACTCCTCGCAGTCCATCAGCTCCCACGCGTGTGAGCCGTCGTCGGCGCACTGCATCATCACGTTGCCCTCGCAGTACGACAGGCCCGGCGAGCACTCGAGGCAGCCCAGGTCGGGATCGCAGTACTCGGGGCACTCCTCCTGGACCACCCAGGCGCCGTCCTCGCACAGCACCCACGCGCCGTCCATGCACGAGGTCGCTCCCTCGTCCAGACAGTGGTGGGTGTCCGCGTCGTCGTCGTCCACGGGATCTTCGGATTCGGTGCACGCCCCCCACACCAGCATCGCCGGAACCAGCAGCCACAACAGGCGCATCGACTTCATCATCTACCTCCCTCGTGGGAACCGGATGATACCAGCTGTTTTGCCTTCGTCACGGGTGCTGATACGCTTCGTCCAGGGAGGAAACCATGTTCCGCATCTTCCTGACATTCCTGCTGGCGGTCGGCCCCCTGCTCGGCACGGGCTGCGCACCGGAGTCCATCGCGGACGACGACAGCGCCGTGGGCGACGACGACTCCTCGGCGACCGGCGACGACGACGACGACGCGACCACGGGCCTCAACGGCGGCGGCACCACCGACGTGACCGGCGCGCCCGCCTGCACCCCCATCGGCTCCGCCCTGATCATCGACAACGTCGAGGGCTACACCCAGCTCACCGGCATCCACGCCAAGACCGCCAACATCGGCTGCGCCCGCTACAACGCCTGGGACGATTCCGTCGCAGCGGCCTTCGACGTGTACAACCCGGCCTACGACGCCGCCGTGGCCGTGCGCGATCCCGTGGCCGGGTGCGAGGCCGTCACCGTGCTGTACCAGTCGCTGCAGGCCATCCAGGACGAGATCACGCCGCCGGGCTCATGCCAGCTCGAGCTGCGCCCCGACCAGATCCTCCCCGGCGACTACGAGGTGGGCGAGGGCCTGGGCGAGGGCATGTACGGGCAGGTCATCTACCACACGGCCAGCTACTACGGCGCCGCGCTCACCTCCCTGGGCGTGTGCACCCAGTACAACGAGTGGGACGGCGTGTGGACCCTGGCCCAGGCCGAGGCCGCCGAGGCCGCCGAGGCCACCCGCGACGTGTGGCAGATCACCGCCGGCACCATGAACCTCACCGTCACCGAGGACCAGTGGGGCGCCGACGCCCTCGACATGGAGCTCACCCAGCAGTCCGGTGGGGGGACCGCGACGCTGTTCTTCCAGCTGGAGCTGGAGGAGTGTCAGATCTGACGCGGGCTAGTAGTACACGTACGGCCACCAGTTCAGGATCGCCCTCCCCTGCTCGTCCACCGCCGCCGTATCCAGGCCCGGGAAGTTCTGGCGCCACCACACGAGGTGGGGGCCCATGCAGTCGGAGGCGAGGGACTGATAAGGGGCGAAGGCGTCGCTGGTGTAGGCGCGCAGCTCGTCGCCGAGGCCGAAGGTCTCGCAGGACGACTGGACCGTGAAACCGCTGGACAGGTCGTAGTGGGCGCGGCCGTTGGGGGTGAAGTGGGCGTTGCCGCACACGGCGTCCCAGGGATCGATGGAGCCGGTGTGCGTGCCCGTGTCGTAGTCCACCGAGGTCTCGGTGGGATAGCTGAAGCAGTCCGCCAGACCGCAGGCGTAGAAGCTGTCGAAGGGCAAGCCGAATCGATCGTCGAGCTCGTACGCGGCGAAGCGGACGAAGTCGCGCTGCAGCGTGGGGATCTGGTCGGGGTTCCACGCGCCCACGGACTCGAACCCGTGGGACAGGCTCTCGAGGAAACAGCCGGGGCCGCGGGTGTTGTTGTACCAGGCGATGCGCACGGTGCGGGTGCACGCGTCCGGGATCGTGTCCTCGGCGTCGAAGCAGCCGTTGCCCGCGCAGCGGTTCATCTCGGGCAGGCGCTGGCGGTCCTCGTCGTAGTACGGCTTGAGCTCGAGGATCTCGGCGGCGGACACGTCGGGGACGTCCGCGTCGCCGTAGATCCACACCTCGTGCACCAGGCCGCGGTCGTGCAGCTCGCACAGGTCCAGGAGCTCGCCCGGCGCGTCCGGGTCCTCGACGCCGTACAGCGCGGCGAACTCGTCGTCGAACAGCCGCTCGTAGTCGAACCCCCAGTACCCTTCCACCGGGTCCTCGCGGGGGTACAGGGTGCTGTTGCGGTACGGCCAGTCCTCCGGCGGTTCGGCGTCCCGCAGGTCCACCGAGTACGCGAGCTCCGGCTGGAGGAAGACGGGGGCCGCCTCGTCCGCGTAGCCGTGGTATCGGCTGGCCTCGGCGATCACCTCGACCATGGCCTCGAACGCCTCGTCCATCGCCTCCATGGAGCGGGCGTTGACGAAGTTCAGGGCCAGGATTCGAGGCCGCATCTGGCGGATCTCGGCGTGGTGTTCGGCGAGCCAGGGATCGGAGTTGGAGCCGGAGTCGGCGTTGGGCCAGACCAGCGGCTCGGTGGTGTCGTCGTCGTCCGCGGCGGTCGCGTCGTCGTCGCCCATCAGCGCGCTGTCGTCGTCGCCCTCGGATGGGCAACCGCACAGGATGGCCGCGGCCAGGAGGGTCGCGAGCCGCGTCACGTTCGTCATGATCTCCCTCGGTCTCCCCCGAGCCCCCCGTTCAGTTCACGCCCTGAAGCTCCCGCAGCAGGTCATCCCAGCGTGTCTCCTGGGCCCAGGTGGAGTTGTCGCCGTTGGAGTACACGTTCACGTACACCGGGATGAGGTCGAAGAAGGTGGTGAGGCCGCCGTTCCAGGCCATGGGCTGGTTGCCGTAGGCGCCGACCATGCAGGTGTCCATGGCGTCGACCACCCCCTGCCCTGCCGCGGCGTAGGCGACGTCGTCGGACAGGGTCGCCTGCTCGGCGAGGCTGCGCAGATCGATGTACCAGGTGCGGTAGTGGTAGTCCGCGGCGTGGGCGTCGTCGCGGTCCTGGAGGATCTCCGCCTCCAGGCTCGGGTCGCCCAGCACCACCCCGGCGAAGTCGTCCATGGCGGTGGCGAGCAGGTCCATCTCGCCCAGATCCGTGGCGGAGAACGTCCACTCGTTGCCGATCTCGACGGCGTTGCGCGCCAGGTCGTCGGCCAGGTCGCGGCCGTCCGGATCGGCGCCCGCGTCCCGCAACAGGGCCAGCGCGTCGCCGTACTGCAGCCCGGCCATGCCCACGGTGGCGGAGCTGGCGGCCATGTACCCCACCTGGTCGCGCAGGGAGTGGCCGACCTCCCAGCAGGCCATGGAGCAGGCGTCGAAGGCGATCACGTCCAGCATGCCGCGGGCGGCGACGAGGTCCTCCAGGGCGAGGCGGAGATCCCCCTCGGCGATGGAGATGGAGCCGCCGTCGGTGTCGTCCCAGGAGATGATCTCCTGGGGCGTCGGGGCAAAGGACCAGCCGTCGCCGTGGTCCCACAGGACCAGGGCCATGCGCTCGGCAGGGTAGTTCTCGTGGGCCCACATGACGAAGTCGGACAGCACGACGGGATCGCCCATGTCCAGCTCGCCCAGCTCCTCGAGCAACGTCGAGGAGACCTGCTGGAGGTCGGAGTCGCCCAGGATGTAATACCGGCGGGTGCCGGTCCAGTCGCCGTCGCTGTCGTCGTAGCCGGGGATGCGATCCGCCTGGACCACCACGTGGACGTCGTCCCCGGAGCCCACCTGCTCGAGCTCGTTGAGGTCGCGCACGACCCATTCCTCGAGGTCGTTGTCGCCGTTCATGAACACCATGAACGTCCAGCGCGCCTGGTCCGCGGTGGTGTCGTCGTCGTCGTCGTCCGCCGTGGCGTCGTCGTCGTCGCCCGCGGTGGTGTCGTCGTCGTCGTCCGCCGTGGCGTCGTCGTCGTCCGAGGTCGCGTCGTCGTCACCGGGGGGATCCTCGTTGTCGTCGCAGCCGGGCGCGAGCAGGAACAGGGAGATCAGTCCGGCGATCATCCAGGGACGGGGCATTCATTACCTCTCTATCTGGTACGGCGGGAGCCGCGGGCCACCCAGAACATGACCGCGAGCAGGGCCCATGGCAAGGCCGACGTGCGCGCGGACGCGTCACACGCGCACCCGAAGCCCTCGTTCGAGGCCGCGCCCAGATCGCCGTCGGCCACGCCGTCGCAGTTGTCGTCCACGCCGTTGTTCACCTCGCGGGCGCCCGGGTGGATGTACGGGTTGGTGTCGTCGCAGTCCCCCTGGGCGGGGGAGTAGCCGTCGCCGTCCTGATCGACGTAGTCGTCCACGTCGTCGTCGTCGCCCACGATGTCGTCGTCGTCACCCACGTGGTCGTCGTCGTCCCCCACGTGATCGTCGTCGTCCCCCGGCGCGGAGTCCACGTGGCCGTCGCAGTCGTCGTCGATGCCGTTCTCGATCTCCGTCGCCCCGGGGTGCACGTGGATGTTCGTGTCGTCGCAGTCCCCGTCGGCCTCGGTGTACCCGTCGCCGTCGTCGTCGTAGTAGTCCGTGCCCTCGTCCACCAGCCCGTCGCAGTCGTTGTCCACGTGGTCCGCCGCCTCCGGCGCCCCTGGGTACACGTCCGCGTGGTTGTCGTCACAGTCGCCGTCGGCCTCGGTGTAGCCGTCCCCGTCCAGGTCCGGATCCTCGGTGCACTCCCAGAGGTAGGTCGTGTCGATCCAGGCGTTCTGCAGGTACGCCAGCCCCATGGCCGTGGCCACGTCCAGCGACTGGTCCAGCGCGGCGGCATTGGTGACCGTCCGGCCGTACTGGTCCAGCCCGCCGTTGTACCCGTCGTAGTAGGCCGCCTCGGCCTCCGGATACCCCTGCGCCAGGTCCGTGAACATCCGCCGCGGCCGGTCTCCGCCGGTGGAGTTCCAGTAGTTGTCGTCGATGTTCCACGGCCCCACGTCCCCGACCCAGACCGTGTTCGAGATGCCGTTGAGCTCGAGGAACACCTCCGCGTTGGTGTCCGTGTACCCCGAATACGTCCCCCAGCCGAGGTTGGTGAACTTGACGTACTGGTCCGGCACGGCCACCTCGTACGAGGTGTTGGCCACGTACTGCGTGCCAAAGACGTTGTACTGCAGGCACGTCCTCGAGCCCTCGGGCCCCTGCGGCGGCGGCTGGAGCCGATTCGCGTCCGCGTCGAACATCTCCTGCAACAGATTCAGAAACGCCGTGTACCGGCTCCCCATCACCTCCCGCAGATCCGACTCCGACAGGGCCGCCATCTCCGCCACCCGGTCGTTCCAGTCCCAGACCTCGGGCCCCTCCTGGTGCAGGTCGCGGTCGAACAACCGCTCCCTCGTCGCGATCGCCCAGAGCCGGTCCACCTCCCCCTCGCACAGCCCCAGCTCCGCCGTGAACCGCTCCATCCGCCCGTCCGTGTCCAGGACGACGGACAGCACCGGCTTGCGGGCCAGCGCCTGCTCCACGTCCATCGTCGGCCGCGTCGCCCGCGCGAGCCCGGGCAACGCCAGCGCCACGATCGCCAATCCAACCAGTCCCAGTCGATCCAAACCCGCCTCCTGGTCCCCTGTGGGGACCATGATAGCAAGGTCGTGGGAGGGCTCGAGTGGAAGTTGATCCCGGCCGGCTCGAGGCATGGTCCAACTCGCGCCAGGCGAGGCGAGTAAGATGATGGACTATCGCGGGGGGAGGGAGGGAGCGGCATGGACGGATGGACCGCAATCCTGGTCCTGGCGCTGGGCCTGGCCCCCACCCGGTGAGTACCCCATCGACGCGTGCCAGGACGGCAGCTACGACGTGGACTCGGTGGGCTGGACCTTTTCCAGCTACAACATCGTGCTCACCTCCGCCCAGGTGACCGTGACCCGCAACGGCCAGCCGTTGCCCGTCGACGTGACCTACCCCGGCTCCGACTACGGCACGGGCAACACCGTGCTGTTCGAGCCCGACGGGTGGGAGATGCAGCCGGGCGACACCTACACCGTGCGGGTGGTGGGCAGCGACGTGGTCGAGCACGAGGTGGAGGCGGTGGACTGCGGGGTGTGATGCGTGGGGTGTCCCGTTCTCGAGGGTGTCGAGGAACAAGTTCGAATTTTCGTGAACGTCCCCTTCCCTCCCCGGCTCCCCCTCACCTCACCCACAGCACCTGCCACAGGTGCTCGCGATCCTGGTTCGTGTATCGATCCTGGTAGCCGCCGCCGTACTGCAGGATCGGCACGATCTGCATGCCCCAGCACGCGAGGCTGTCGTCGGCGTCCACGTTGGAGGTCATGGCGTAGCGGACGCCGCCGTAGGAGCCTTCGAGGTAGTGGCGGTCGTGCAGGCCGTTGAAGGACTCGCAGAGTTAGTGGTACGGGTCCTGGCCGTCGATGAAGGTGTAGTCGGAGCCGTCCGAGGTCTCGGTGAACGGGTCGTGCTCCTGAGACCAGACGGTGAAGTAGTCGCGGGGTTCGGTGTCCCAGTAGCCGAAGCTGCCCACCTCGATGCGGAAGGTGTAGGTGCCGGCGTCGGCGAAGTGTTCGCGTTCGCCGAGCACGGAGTAGTCCGGCCCCGACGCCGAGCCGCCTGTCTCCCAGGCGAACTCGTTCCAGTACGTGGGGAAGTCGGTGGAGAACAGCTTGGTCCACCCCCCGCCGTCGTCGATCATGTCGCAGTAGGCCTCCCACGCGTTGGCCGTGTCGCCATCCGGCGCGATCCAGTACAGCCCGTCGGCACCCGCCGCACCCGCGTCCAGGATGTGCCCGCAGGACTCGCCCGGGCAGTCGGCCGCGCTGCCCAGGACGCCGTTGTCCTCGGTGCCGTCGCAGTCGTTGTCGATGCCGTCGCCGCAGACCTCCTGCGCTCCTGGGTGGACGTTGGCGTCGCTGTCGTCACAGTCCTCGTCGGTGGACCAGCCGTCGCCATCGGCGTCCTCGGGGCTGCCGTCGTCGTCTCCCGATGTGTCGTCGTCACCAGAGGTGTCGTCGTCACCAGAGGTGTCGTCGTCACCTGGCGTGTCGTCGTCGCCGGTGACATCGTCGTCACCAGCGGTGTGGGGGTGAAGGGCGGGGTGGTCGTGGG
>CAZLEO010000382.1:0-7844 GCA_964558555.1 uncultured Rickettsiales bacterium
GCCAGGTCCGCCGGAACCCCGGTTCATGTCGCTGCAACTGTCAAACTGGGGTGCACCGGTACCAGCCCCAGCTCGGCGTAGTCCAGCAGGGGCACGTCGTCGACGCCGAACGGGTTGACGTGGTGCCAGTCCTCGATATGCGACATTTCCTGGCCGACGAAGTGGGTCACAGGGCCGTCGCCGTACCGATCCGCCAGGACCTGCTTCTGGTACTGCCACAGAGCGTCCCCCTCGCGGGACCAGTGGAACCGCAGGTCGTCGAGGGTCACGGCCGCCTCGGCGCCGCGGCGGCTGAAAAGCTCGACGATGTAGGCCAGGGCAGCCAGGTCGTCCTGTTCCAGGAAATGGTCCGTGGCGAGCTGGGTCAGCGGCAGCTCCAGCGCCGTCCACTCCCCCGGCAACAGGGGCGGATCGATGGGCAGGTACAGCGCCGTGTCGGTGGTCTCCCCGGTGAGGTCGTCACCCCCGAGGAAGTACGTGATCGTGTTGGGCTGCTCGTCGAGGCTGTAGCTGAGCAACGCCGTGACGCGTAGCTGCCAGTCCTCGTGGGCCAGCTGCTCGGTGAACACCCACAGCTCCACGGTGACGTCGGCCATCAGGGGCATCTGGTGGGCCTTGACCGTGGGCGCCGAGAACGAGTGCATCACGTGCTGCCACTCTTCGGTCTCGGCGGAGCGTCCTGCGATCCGCCACGCGTACCCCTCGTCTGAGGGCCCGCCGTCGAGGACCTCCGAGGAGGACTCCTCCAGGTCGTTCTCGATCTCGTGGAATCCGGCCGCCGTGTCGCCCGTGGGCGTCTCGACGTCGCACAGCAGCTCCCCGCATTCGAAGTCGAAGCCCGCCATCTTGTTGGTCATGGACAGCATGTTGTCGTGGTCGGACCACCACAGGACGTCCACGCCGTAGGTCTCGGCCTGCCACGTGTGGTACGCCATCGTGCCGTTGCACTCGCTCAGCGACCCGTGCAGGTGCAGCTGCATCGACAGGGGGGTCTCCCGACCCGTCGCACCGTCGTAGCCATCCGGCGTGGGGTCGACGCAGTCGTCGAAGCCGTCGAGGTCGGCGTCCGCCTTGGTGTCGTCCACCACGCCGTTGCAGTCGTTGTCCACCCCGTCGCACGCCTCAGCCGCGCCCGGGTACACGTCCGGAGCGGTGTCGTCGCAGTCGTCCTCGGCGAGGTAGCCGTCGCCGTCGCCGTCCACGAGGGCCTCCCCGGCGCACCCCGGCACCAGTAGCGCGGCGAGGATGGTGATGGCGGCCGTTCCCCTCATCGGCCTCCCCGGGGATAGCGGCTATCCCAGCTTCCGGCGCCGTATCACCCAGCCCAGGGCCAGCAGACCCAGCCCTGCCGCCGGTGACGCGATCCCCCCGCGCCGGTGGTTCGTACACTCGCAACCGTCGTCGTCGTCGGCCGGGGTCGTGTCGTCGTCGTCGGCCGGGGTCGTGTCGTCGTCGTCATCGTCATCGTCGTCGTCGCCCTCGGGGCAGGCGACCTCGTCATCGGTGTCGATCAGGTCGTCGCAGTTGTTGTCCAGGCCGTCGTCGCACACCTCCTCGGCGTCGGGGGAGACGGCCTCGTCCGTGTCGTCGCAGTCCTCGCCGCCGCAGTCGGCGTCGATGTGGCCGTCGCCGTCGAGATCCACGTCGTCGGCCACGCCGTCACAGTCGTTGTCCACGCCGCCGTCGCACATCTCGGTGGCCAGCCCGTGCGCCGTGGGATCGTCGTCGTCACAGTCCCCGTCGCAGGTGGACCAGCCGTCCGCGTCGCTGTCCCCCGGATTGAGCGCCGCGTCCTCGTCGTCGCAGTCGTCCGAGCAGGTGTCGAAGCCGTCGCCGTCGGCGTCGTCGAGGTTGAACTCCGCCAGGCCGTCGTTGCAGTCCCCGTCGCAGCTCGAATACCCGTCGCCGTCCACGTCCACCGGGTTCATCTGGTCGTCGGAGTCGTCACAGTCCCCCTCACATTCGCGGTAGCCGTCCTGGTCCGAATCGAGCTCGTCCGCGGGCAGGATATCGTCGCAGTCGTTGTCCACGCCGTCGCACAACTCCGGCGCGCCGGGATAGACGTCGATGTCCTCGTCGTCGCAGTCCCCGTCGCAGGCGCTCGCGCCGTCGCCGTCGCCGTCGTCCCCCACGCCCTCGTCCACCGCGGTGTCGCAGTCGTTGTCCACGCCGTCGCACAGCTCCGGCGCGCCCGGGTAGACGTCTGCCACGCCGTCGTCGCAGTCGTCCTGGCAGGCCATGAAGCCGTCCGCGTCGAAGTCCATCTCGTCGGGCGGCAGGGAGCCGTCGCAGTCCTCGTCCAGGCCGTTGCACAGCTCCAGGGCGCCGGTGAACACGCGCGGATCCGCGTCGTCGCAGTCGCCCTGGCACAGGCTCATGCCGTCGTTGTCGGCGTCGCCGTCCTCGTCCGTGGTTGGATCGCAGTCGTTGTCGACGCCGCCGTCGCAGACCTCGGTGACCCCCGGGTTCACGGCAGGATCGTCGTCGTCACAGTCCCCCGTGCAGAGGCTGTACCCGTCCGCGTCGTCGTCGGCCGTCTCCAGGGTGGTCGGGTCGCAGTCGTTGTCCGCGCCGTCGCAGATCTCCGGGGCGCCGGGGTACGAGTTCGCATCCGTGTCGTCGCAGTCGCCCGTACAGGCGGAGAAGCCGTCGCCGTCACCGTCCGCCGGCGTGATGAAGGGGTTGCTGTCGTTGCAGTCGTCCTCCGGCCCCCCCGGACAGTCGGGGTGGCCCGGGTCGCCGTAGCCGTCGCCGTCGTTGTCCACGCACTGGGCGGTCGCCACCCCCGGGATGGCGATCAGCACCACCGTCAACAGCCACATCCGCACCGCATGACGCGCCATGGAATCCTCCGACCGGGGCCACCGCGACCCCGACTCCGTAGATTCGATTATGCCCCGATACCCCGCGAGCGTGCATCCGCGCGGGTACTGAAAACGACCGGTGGATCGATGGGCGAGTTGTGGTTAGACTCCCTCTCCCCGGCGGATCAAACGGGCGAGAAGGCCCCGGCCGGGGCGGAGGCAGGATGGTCCCCAACAGCGGCGGCATCGGCGTATACGCCGGCATCGACGTGGGCGCCTCCACGGCCAAGGCCGTGGTGGTGGACGGGGACCTGAACGTACTCGGCGCGGACGTGCGGCCGTCGGGCATGGACTTCTCCGAGTCCGGCGGCGCAGCCCTGGACGCCGCCCTGGATGCGGCCGGGCTGCAGCGCGGGGATCTGACGCGCATCGTCTCCACCGGCTACGGCCGCGACAACATCGAGATCGCCCACGCCACGCGCACCGAGATCGACTGTCACGGGCGCGGCGCGTACCACCACCACCAGGCGGCCATGACCGTGGTGGACGTGGGTGGGCAGGACAACAAGATCATCCGCCTGTCCGCCGACGGCAAACGCCTGGGTTTCCGCCTCAACCGCAAGTGCGCGGCCGGAACCGGCGCATTCCTCGAGGAGATCTCGGCCCGGCTCAGCACGAGCCTCGACGAGCTCAACGCGCTGGCGGCGGACACCGGCGAGGCCCGCCCGCTGAACACGTTCTGCACCGTGTTCGCCTCCACCGAGGTCCTGTCCCGCATCCGCGCGGGTGAGGACCGGCGCGACATCGCCCGGGGTATCTTCGCCTCGGTGGTGGCCCGCGTCACCGAGACCGCGCCGCTGGATCCGCCTGTCATGGCCACCGGCGGCGTCGCAGCACACAACCCGGCGTTCGTGGACCTGCTGGGCAAGGCCGTGGGCCAGCCCGTCATCGTCCCGTCTCGACCTCAGCTGGTAGGCGCCCTCGGCGCCGCCATCGTGGCGAGGGATCAGGCCCTGGACGCCGAGAACGACAGCAACCGAACCCCCTCGAAGCCAACAGAATAGGAGCACCCATGCCCACCCCCTTCCTGGACATCGGAAAGATCCTCCCCGTCAATGCCTTCAAGTACCCCGACCGGATGGCATTCAAGGACATCCGCCGCGAGCTCACGTTTTCCGAGCTCGACCTGCGCGTGAACCGGCTGGCCAACGCCATGCACGACATGGGGCTGCGCAAGGGGGATCGGTTCTGCGTGATGCTCAACAACTGCATCGAGTTCTGCGAGATCTACCTCGCCGCCGCCAAGGCCGGGACCGTGGCCGTGCCCATCAACACGCGCTACGTCGCTCGCGAGGCCGCCTACGTGGTCAACAATTCCGAGGCCAAGGCCCTGTTCGCCGGCGCCCCGTTCCTGACCATGATGGACGACGCGCGAGACCTGATGCCCGCCATCCCCGAGGCGCGCTGGGTCTCCGTCCTCGACGACGAAGCCAAGCCCGGCTGGACGCCCATCGAGTCGCTCATCGAGTCCGGCTCCACCGACGCCCCCGGCGTGGAGATCACCGAGGCGGACACCTGGATCCAGCTCTACACGTCCGGCACCACCGGCAACCCCAAGGGCGTGGTGCGGTCCCACGGCAGCTACACCGCGTTTTACCTGATCAACGCCACGGACTTCAGCTTCCGGCCCACCGACATCGGCCTGACGCTGATGCCCCTGTTCCACGTCAACTCCACCTTCTACGCGTTCGTCTTCACCTACATCGGCGGCGGTGTGTACGTGCACCGTGACGATCGCTTCGATCCGGTGGAGCTGCTCGAGGTGATGGACCGCGAGAAGCCGACCTTCGCGTCCATGATCCCCACCCACTACAACCTCATCCTCAACATCCCCGAGGACGAGTCCAAGAAGTACGACGTCAGCTCCATCGAGTGCCTGCTGTGCAGCTCGGCGCCGGTCCACAAGCAGACCAAGCTCGACATCATGGAGTTCTTCGCCGGCTGCCGCCTGTTCGAGGCCTACGGCTCCACCGAGGCCGGCCTCGTGACCCTGCTGCGCCCCGAGGACCAGATGAAGAAGCTCGGCGCCATCGGCCTCGAGTGCGCCGGCACCGGCAAGATCAAGATCCTCGACGACGACCGCAAGCCCGTGAAGCCCGGTGAGGTGGGGGAGCTGTTCAGCTGGGGACCGATGCTCTTCGACGAGTACTACAACATGCCCGGCAAGACCCAGGACAGCCACGAGGGGCTGTATTTCTCCGCCGGCGACATGGCCCGTCAGGACGACGAGGGCTACTACTACATCGTCGATCGCAAGCACAACATGATCATCACTGGCGGCGAGCACGTGTACCCCAACGAGATGGAGGAGATCATCGCCCGCCATCCGGCCGTGTTCGACGTCGCCGTCATCGGCACCCCCCACCCCAAGTGGGGCGAGCAGGTCATGGCCGTGGTCATCCCCAAGGAGGGCGAGGCCCTCGAGGGTCAGGCGATCATCGACTTCGTCGCCCCCCACGTCGCCGCCTTCAAGAAGCCCAAGAGTGTGGCCATCATCACTGCCGACGAGATGCCCCGCACCACCACCGGCAAGATCCAGCACCACGTGCTGAGGGATCGGTACAGCGAGTAGCGACTCCTGTCCGGCTCGGTGCCGTCAGGGCACCGAGCACTGCCCCATGGACGACGTCCCCCAGCACATCACTTCACCCCATTCGGTCATCCCACACGTGAACGCCTTGCCCGATCCCAGGGCGACGAACGGCACGGCCGGGGCGCTGCATTCGCCGCTACCGCAGTGACCCCAGCAGATCGTGGCCCCGGCAGGGTTGAGGCCGCACACGTGGTGGCCGCCGCCGTCGATGTGGATGAACTCGCCTCCCGCCGCCTGGGTCGCCCACATGTCCGAACCCCAGCAAAGCGCCACGCCGTCCGTGGTCAGCGCGCACGAGTAGTTGTCGCCGGAGGTGACCTCGGTGAAGGTGCCGGCGGGGTAGCCGTCGCCGCCGGCTGCTGCATCGCCCCAGCACACCAGCGTCTGGTCCTGCCGCAGGCCACAGATGTGGTGATACCCGGCCGCGAGCTGCGTGAGGGGTTCGGCGGGTGGGCTGGTCAGACCGTCCGAATCGCTGCCCCAGCACTCGGTCGTCCCGTCCTCTCGAAGACCGCAGGCGAACGTGTAGCCCATCGCCATCTCGACGAATGTGCCGTCCGGGACGACGACCTGGCCGTTGCTGTTGTACCCCCAGCACACCGCCGTCCCGTCCACGCGGATGCCGCATGAGCCGTACTTGCCGACGTTCACCGCGGTGTACTCGCCCTCGGGTACGTCGGTCTGGCCGTGACCGTCGTCGCCCCAGCAGACGATCTCACGCTGGTGGGTCAGCGCGCACGCGTGCTGGCGGCCGGCGTCCACCTGGGCGTACCCCGACGAGTCGACCAGGCCATCGCAGTCGTTGTCCACGCCGTCCTCGGGCACTTCGAGAGCTCCGGGGTAGACGTCCTGGTCGTGGTCGTCGCAGTCACCTCCACAGAGCGTGCATCCATCCCTGTCGGCGTCGGTCAGGGGGCTGACATCGGGATCGCTGTCATCGCAATCGCCCAGGCAGAACTCCCAGCCGTCGCCATCCGCGTCCACGCCCGGGTACTTCTGATCGTCCAGGTCGTCGCAATCCCCGTCACACGTGCTGAAACCATCGCCGTCCGCGTCGAACGGGCCGACGGACGAGTCCGAGTCGTCACAATCCCCGTCACAGGGGCTCGCACCGTCCCCGTCCCGGTCCGCCAGCTCTCCCGTGGTCCAGCTGCAATCGTTGTCCTTGCCGTCGCACAACTCCACGTTCCCCGGAAACACGTCCGGGTCGTTGTCGTCGCAGTCCCCGTCACAGGACATCACGCCATCGCCGTCTTCATCCACCTCGCCCGGCCGCAACACCCCGTCACACGTATTGTCGATTCCGTCGCAGAGTTCTTCCGCGAGCGGACCTGTCTGAGAATCCTCATCGTCGCAGTCGCCCTGGCAGACGCTCGTCCCGTCACCGTCCAGGTCCAGGCCGTGGATCAGGGGGTCCGTGTCGTCACAGTCACCGGCGCAGAATGGATTCCCGTCCCCGTCCTCGTCGAGTTCGCCTGGTCGTTTCACTCCATCACAGTCACTGTCCTTGCCGTCGCAGACCTCGACCGCGCCGGGGTGGACGGCGGAGTCCAGGTCGTCACAATCACTGCCCCCACAGGCCGCGTCCAGGAACCCGTCCGAGTCCACATCCTTGTCGTCAATAAATCCGTTGCAGTCGTTGTCGAGCCCGTCCGCGCACAGCTCTTCCGCCCCCGGATTCACACCCGCGTCACCGTCATCACAATCCCCTTCGCAGAGCGTCCAGAGATCGCCATCGTCGTCCCGCTCCTCGTCGCCCACGTCTCCGTCACAGTCGGTATCCATGCCGTCGCACTCTTCATCCGCGCCGGGGTACACGTCCTTGTCCGACGGCGCGCAATCTCCCTCGCATTCGGACCATCCGTCGTGGTCCATGTCCACCTCGTCTACCGGGATCGATCCATCGCAGTCGTTGTCCCGGTTGTCACACAACTCCTCCGCGCCCGGGTAGACCGTCGCATCCGAGTCGTCACAGTCCTCTTCTGCGTCGTACCCGTCCCCGTCCTCGTCCACCTCCGGAACCCCGACCAGGTACTCGTCCTCCTCGACCGAGGCCCCACAGGCCGCCAGACAACCAAGTCCCACCACGAGAATCCCGATGCTGATGCGTTGCATGACATTTGTCCTCCGATTGAAGGAACGCAGGTGAGGGGGTGGGTATTGCGGTGGGGGTTGGAGGGGATTCGCCGACGATTCATATGCACAATGAGATTCATGTAGTCGCCGTCGTGGCCAGGGCTGAATTGTTTTTAATAATAAAGAACACACTCCAGTACTCTTCTGATATGATCTCTTCATACTCCGCCGGCGCCCCCACACCGATAGGAGTACCCCATGTGTGTCTGCTTAAGCCAGAACTCCACGATATCCTTACGTTTCCCCCTGCC
>CAZLEO010000383.1:0-7843 GCA_964558555.1 uncultured Rickettsiales bacterium
GGACTGCGATCACGACGACGCGACCGTGTATCCGGGCGCGGAAGAACTGTGCGACGGTCTGGACAACGACTGCGACGACGAGGTGCCCGCGGACGAGGCGGATGGCGATCTGGACGGGTACCGGGGGTGCGCCGACGACTGTGACGACACCAACGGCGCCGTGTACCCCGGCGCGGACGAGATCTGCGACGACCTGGACAACGACTGCGACGGCGCCCTGGGCGGCGACGAGATCGACGACGACGGCGACGGCTACACCGAATGTGACGGCGACTGCGACGACGCGAACGCAGACCTGCATCCCGGCGCGACCGAGCTGTGCAACGGCGTGGACGACGACTGCGACGGTGCGACCCCGGCCAACGAGGTGCTCGACACCGACGCCGACGGGTTCATCTCCTGCGAGGACTGCGACGACGAGGACGCGACCGTGTACCCCGGCGCGACCGAGCTGTGCGACGGCCTGGACAACGACTGTGACGGCACCCTCCCGGTGGACGAGGCTGACGCCGATGGCGACGGTTTCCTTTCCTGTGACGGCGACTGCGACGACGCCAGCGACGTGGTCTACCCCGGCGCCGAGGAACTCTGCGACGGCCTGGACAACGACTGCGACGGCTCGCTCGGCGGCGACGAGACCGACGACGACGGCGACGGCTTCACCGAGTGCGGCGGCGACTGCGACGACGCCGATGCGGGCCGTTCGCCGGCCGCGGTCGAGCTGTGCAACGACGTGGACGACGACTGCGACGGCGTGATCCCGGCCGACGAGACCACCGACGCGGACGGCGACGGGTTCGTCGCCTGTGAGGAGTGTGACGACGCCGACGGGACCATCTACCCCGGCGCGCCCGAGCAGTGCGACGGTCTGGACAATGACTGCGACGGCATCGTCCCGGCGAACGAGAACGACGGTGACGGCGACGGCCAGAGGGTCTGTGACGGGGACTGCGACGACGCGGACGACGCGGTCTACACCGGCGCTCCGGAGCTCTGCGACGACCTCGACAACGACTGTGACGGCGCCCTGGGTGCGGACGAACTCGACGGGGACGGGGACGGCCAGACGCCGTGCGACGGCGACTGTGACGACGACAACGCCGCCACCGGGGCGGGGTTCGAGGAGATCTGCGACGGCGAGGACAACGACTGCGACGGCAACGCCGACGAGGACGCGGACCTCGACGGTGACGGGTTCGCCGAATGCGACGGGGACTGCGACGACGCGAACGCGGACGTCTTCCCTGGCGCGGACGAGGACTGCACCAACGGCATCGACGACGACTGTGACGGGCTGGTGGACGAGGAGTGCTCGCGGCCGCCGACCGACTACGAGTACCCCGGCGGGGAGACGCTGAACCTCGACCTGTCGGGCGCCTGGTCCGATCTCGTCTTCGACGACGACGGCCTGCTGTACCTGTGCACGCTCATCAGCGGCCAGGACTACGTCTACATCTACGAAGACGCGATCAACACCGAGATCCTGTACGGCTACAGCAACTGGAACATGAACGCGATCGCCCTGGATCACAACGCGAGCGACGCCGTGGTCGTGGGCTACACCACCGGCGCGTCGGTGGGGTACGAGTCCGCCGGCGACCTGCCGCCCATCGCGTCCGGTTCCTCACCGTACGGCGGCAACTACGCCAACGGCTACATGACCGTCGCCCCCAGCGCCCTGGCCATCGGCAGCGACGGGTGCATCTGGTACCCGAACTTCGGCGGCTCCGGCACGCTGGGCTGCGTGCTCGCCGACGGCACCTCCACCGTGTACACCCCCGCCGCCGACTACGTCGAGACCGTGGCTCTGGACTCTACCGAGACCCTCTACTACTCGGTCCGCGCCGAGATCTACGCCTTCGATCCCAACGCCGGCACCGGCACGCTGGTCCACACGGCCCCCGACAACGTCCTCGACATGGTCTTCGACTTCAACGACGACCTCTACATCGAGACCACCGACGACCAGATCACGCTGCTGGAGTTCGACGGCACCGAGTCCTCCTTCGCGACCGTCTCCGGTGACGGCAAGCTCGCCATCACCCCCGACGGTTATCTCGTGCGGCTGATCGCCAACCCGGTGTCGCCGTCGAGCTTCGAGGACTGGTATCTGGAGTGACAGGTCGGAGCGCCCTCACGAGCCCCGTTACAACGGCCAGGTCGTTCAGTCGTCCCACTTCGACTTCGTCGCCGTCCCCTGCGGTGCCCTGGCGCTGCTGCTGAGTGTGGTCGTGGGGATCACGGCGCTGGGCAAGGGAAAGGTCAAGCGGTTGCCGGTGGCCGGGGGCGTGCTGATCCTGGGGGTGGTGCAGCTGGTGCGGGGACTGGGGATCTTCTGAGACCGGGGCCGACACGGCCCTGTTCGATGGTAGGATTCGATACCGAGAGGGGGAATCCTGTGGGTATTCGCCACGGCCTGCCATGGCTCGTCACGCTGTGTCTCACGCCGCTGAGCAGCTGCCTGGCCGCGACATCACTGCTCTCTTTTCCATGGCCGGCAACGGCCCAGTGCGAGCTGGACCAGAGCGAGGACGTGGTCCTGGGGACGGGCACGTCCGTACGCATGGCGCTGGATCCGGTCACCGAGGAGCCGGTGGTGATCTACGATACCAGGACCAGCGGGATCGTCTACCGTCATTTCTACGGTCCCGACTGGGGGCGGGAGGTGAAGGTCGACACCGCCGGCATCGACCTGCTCGTGGACAGCGACGGCGCCTTCAACCACGCTCTGGATCTGGTCCTGGACCGCTACGGGCGGCCACGCGTGGCCTTTCTGGATGAGGCCGGCGTGTACCACGTGCGCTACACATCCGGGTGGTCCGCCCCGGAGACGGTGGTGGACTGGGACCTGGGAGACTCCGGCGATGGCGGTGCCGTCCTGCGCCTGGAACGGGATACCGACGACCGCGTCCACCTGGTGGTCTGGACGAGCCTCTACGACGGAGGCAGCCGACGCACATTCCACGCCTTCGACGGGGGGACGGGCTTTGGCGAGGCGACGAACTTCGACAACGGCTGGCCCGCCCACGCAGCTGCGGACTCCCACGGCGACCTGCACGTGGTCAGCTTCGACGCGTTCTCCGATCCGGACAATCCCAGCGGCCTGCACCAGTACCAGGTCTACTACTGGGAGTGGGACCTGGAGACGGGCTGGCCCGACGACCACGCCATCATCACCGACGAGCCCAACCCGCCCGACGGCAACGGCGCGGGTCCGGTGGGTTTCTCGCCCGAGATCGCGGTGGACGGCTCGGACGTGCCCCACGTGGCCTACCCCATGCACGACACCAGCGAGGCCAGCGACGGGGAGATGCACTACATCAACTTCGAGGGCGGCAGCTGGAGCGATCCGGTGAACCTGTTCCCGTGCAACGGTCACGGGGGCAAGCCGCGCATCGACATCGACCACCGGGGCACGGTGCTGGTGGTCGGGCTGGTCTACCCCAAGCACTTCTCGGTCGACTTCGGACACGGGTTCGAGGAGTACGGCACCTGGAATTCCAGCGGCTCCAACTGGCAGTTCCACGACCTGGTGAACACCCGCGGCCTGTTCTGGCATGTCTTCGTGCCGGTCTACTGGGCTGACGGCGTACCCGGGGACATCACGATGCACCGGTTCACCAAGGCCGGCGACTGCCCGGACATCCTGACCAGCGACCTGGACGACGACGGGGTCGACGACTCGGTGGACCTGTGTCCTGGATTCCCCGATCCGGCCCAGTTGGATACGGACGGTGACGGTGTAGGGGACGGCTGCGACACGGACGACGACGACGACGGCGTACCCGACAGCGAGGACGTGTGTCCGCGCCTGTACGATCCCGACCAGCTCGACTCCGACGGCGACGGCCTGGGCGACGCCTGCTCCAACCTGGTGGACGAGGACGACGACGGGTGGCTCGCGCCCTATGAATGCGACGATTCCGAGCCCGCTGCGTTCCCGGGCAACCCCGAGATCTGCAACGACGGCATCGACAACGACTGCGACGGTGCGGTGGATGGCGAAGACCCGGACTGCCCGCCGGGCGACGATGACGACGACGATGACGACGACGACGACGACGGCGATGGCGAAGCTGACCAGGACGGTTCATGGGAGTCGGGGTGCGGATGTCGGGCCGACGGTCCTCGGCGTCCGCTGTGCTGCCACGCGCTAGTGCTGGCCCTCCTGGGTCTTGCGACCGCCCGTAGAAGTAGGTGCCCTACCACCCCCCATGCGGCCCGCCGTATGGGTCATGGGTGCAATATCGGATGGAGATCGATGCGGCGGCTGTGAAGGTGCCTCGCGCCAGATCAGTGCTCGGATCGGGGTAGCCCAGAGGCCTGTGCGGATCACGATCCCGTCTTCCTCCAGCGTGCCCCGCGACCTTTCGCCGTGGTCTGGAGCTGCCCGTCATCACGCAGCTCGCGAAGCAAGTTACGGATGTAGGTCTTGCTGACCGTCGGACACCGCGCCGCGACATCGGCGAGAGCGAACTCGCCAGGCAAACCTTCGACGGCATCGAGCACGAGCGATCGCTTGGCTCCCGGCTTGGAACCCACAAGCGCCAATCTCTCCTCGAACTCCTGATAGGAGGCTCGCAGCGTGGATAGGTAGTAGCTCCACCACGGAACCGGGTCGTGAAGGGCTTGGTGCCACCCCTGCGACGATTTGAACAGCGCGTCGTAGTACGTCTCCTTGGTCTCCTCGACGTTCCTCTCGAGGCTGATGTACCTGCCGACGTGGAACCCTTGATGGTAGAGCACGAGGAGGGTCAAGAGCCTGGACACGCGTCCATTGCCATCGCGGAAGGGGTGGATGCAGAGGAAATCGAGGACCAGACTCGCGCCGGCGAGAAGGGGCGGCAGTGCCGATTGTTGCGTGGTGTGGCGATAGGCAAGGCAGAGTTGTTCGACGGCATCGGGCGTGCCGGCCGCCGGAGTCGTCTCGAATCGGAGCCTCCTGCGGCCGTCGGGCAAGACCTCGACGATGTCGTTGTCGACCTTCTTGTACTGTCCTGCATCGCCGACATGCCCCCCCTGAGCCTTGCGGTGCAGCTGGCAGAACGTGGACGGCGTGATGCCGATCTGTTCGTGCTCCCGGTGGATCCAGTCCAGGGCCTGGCGATACCCGACGATCTCTTCCTCGGAGCGATCACGAGGACGAAGCTTGCCCCGCACCAGTGGTTCCAAGCGCTTGGCTTCGACGGTCACTCCTTCGATGCGGTTGCTCGATTCGGTGCTCTGGACGAGTGCCACCTTCCGCAAGGTGGTCAACACCTCAGGTCGTTGCGCCTCGAACAGCTGCTGTCTCCCCTTGGCCTCCATGACCGAGCCGAGCATCCAGGCGAGTCCTACAGGTACGTCCTTGTCCAGTTGTTCGGGTGTGAACGATCTCATTGGAGCGGTCTCCCCGGCGACGCGGTAGCTGACGTCAAGTCCGGCACCGCCCAATTGTACCCGATTTTTTACCTACTTTACGAGATCTAGTACCCCCTTTGGGGCGGTAGGCGGTCGGGTCGGTAGGAAAATCCTTCGCCGCCGTGAACCCCATCCATCCCTGAACCCTCCTGTCACCCGAGGATAGCAGGGAATATTCCCCGGTATTCCAAGGAATATTCCACCTTCGTCATGCGGTGCGGGGCTCCTTTGCGAGCGCGGCGGCGAGTGCGCGGAGGAGGGTGGGGCCGAGCTTGACGCCCCCTTTGCTCTCGGACTTGGAGATGGTGCCCTGGCGCACGCCGAGACGATCGGCCGCAGCCTGCTGGGTCAGGCCGAGTCGGGACCGCCAGCTCGCCAGATCGGCTCCAGTGAGCGTGGTGGTCGTGTAGGACTGGACTGGCTGAGGAGCAGGCTGCTCGACTCTACGCGGCTGCTTCTCCAGGTTTTCGGTGGTGGCCCCTACGGACTGACCGGTTATCACGGCCATGACCCATACGGCCCGCCGTAGATCCCCTGGTCGTTGCGCGTGCCGTCCACGTCGTCGTAGGCGTCCTGATAGTGACCGTCGTCCACAAGCGTGGAGCCGGGCTGGAGGTGGAAATCGGCGGCGCGCCAGTCGGTCTGGCCGGTGTAGTCGACGAAGGCGGGGTCGACGGAGAAGTTGGAGCTGGCGCCGGTGCGGTTCCACAGGGTGCCGCCGTAGTCGTCCGGGTGGTTGTCCCAGACGTCGCCGTACTCGATCTCGAGGTAGTCCCAGTTGTCGGCGTTGGCGAAGCCGTGCAGCTCGTTGTACGCGACGATGGTGTTGAGGACGGTGGCCTGCTGGGTGCCGCGGAAGCCGACGCCGCCGCCCGCGCCAGCGGCGGTGTTGGTGACGACGACGCAGTTGAGCAGCTGCGCGTCGTAGGTGGTCTCCTGCATGAGGACACCGCCGCCGTCGGCGGCGCTGGTGTTGTGGCCGAAGAGGCTGTTGGCGACCAGGGCGTCGTCGGAGCGTAGCGCGAGGCCGCCGCCGCCGGTGAGGTCCGAGGCGTCCGTGGAGGGGTCTGCCGCGTCGTTGGCCCAGAAGATGGTCCGGAGGACCTCGACCGCGCCGCCGTCGATCAGCGCTCCGCCACCGTCGCCGGCGGCGTTGTCCTCCACGACGCTGTCGGTCAGCAGCGTGTCGCAGTCCAGCAGCGCCAGCCCACCGCCGTCGTTGCCGGCGGTCGAGCCGTCTCCGGCGCAGTCGTTGTCGCGGAACGTGCAGCCCTCCACGGTCAGCTCGGCGAGCTCCGCCCACAGACCGGCGCCGAGGCCGCCGGGATCGCAGACGTTGTCCTCGAACACGCTGTCGAAGACGAACACCTCGCCCCCCGACACGGCCATGCCCGCTCCGACGTCGTGCTGGCCGCCCGTGACGGTGAAGCCGCCGAACTCCAGCGCGCTGTCCTCGAGCCACACGACGCGGTCGCCCTGGCCGTCGATGACGGTGACGGCTGCGCCGGCCGCCGAGGTGAGCGCACCGTCGATACCGACGATCTGCAGGTTCTCGCGATAGGTGCCCGGATGGACCTCGACCCAGTCGCAGTCGCCGCCCAGCGTGTCGATGCCGTCCTGGATGGTCAGGAACGGGTCGTCGATTGTGCCAAGCTCCAGCGAATCCACGGCCGCGCCGTCCACCTGCCAGGGGCAGCTGCAGTCGTCCACGGACGAGGGGTTGCAGTCGTTGTCGATGCCGTCGCCGCAGGCCTCGTCGCGGCCCGGGTGGATCTGCGGATCGCCGTCATCGCAATCCTCGTCGCAGGTCGTCCAGCCGTCGCCGTCGAGGTCGGCCGGATACAGGCCCGCGTCCCCGTCGTCGCAGTCGCCGTCGCAGACGGTGAATCCGTCCGCGTCGTTGTCGTACTCGAGGACGTCCACTCCATCACAGTCGTTGTCCACCACGCCGTCGCACAGCTCGAGGTTGCCCGGGTATCGGTCGGGATCCGCGTCGTCGCAGTCGTCGCCGTCCAGCACCCAGCCGGCGCCCGGGCCCATGGGGCTGCACGACTCCATCTCGGTGGCCGCATCACCGTGCTGGTCGCCGTCGGCGTCCCAGTACCACTCGGTGCAGATCTGGCCGTCGACCAGCCCGTCGCAGTCGTTGTCGATCCCGTCGATGATGTCCGGGTGGCCAGGGTGCACGTCGGTCCGCGTGTCGTCGCAGTCCCCGTAGCATTCGGTGTACCCGTCGCCGTCGTCGTCGGTCTCGTTGCCGCCGAGGGAGCCGTCGCAGTCGTTGTCCACGCCGTCGCACCACTCGATGGAGCCGGGGTAGGTGTGGTCGTCCGCGTCGTCGCAGTCGCCGCCGCAGCCCGCCCAGCCGTCCCCCGCCTCGGCGCCCACGTCCGGGCCGCGCCCGACGGCCCCCGCGGTGTCGCCGCCCGCGCCCCCCACCCCC
>CAZLEO010000384.1:0-7821 GCA_964558555.1 uncultured Rickettsiales bacterium
CGACGGCGACGGCATCGCGGACGATGAGGACCCGGACCTGGACGGCGACGGCCTGCGCGACGCGGCCGACGCCGACGAGGCGGATGCGAACATCGTCCGCGGCCCCAGCGCGGGCCTCGGTGGCGACGGCGCGCTCAGCGTCGCCGGTACCGAGACGCTGCAGGACTGGACCCTGCTCACCGCGGGCGCCGCGGCCGGCGCCAAGGCGATCGACGTGATCGATGGATCGGGATTTGCCGAGGGCGACGAGATCCTGGTGCTCTCCCAGCAGGGCGTGGACGCGGGCCTGTTCGAGTTCGTCTTCGTGGCCGCCGTGAACGGCAACGCGGTCACGGTGGAGCCGGACCTGCTCAATGCGTACGACGCGGCGAGCACCGTGCTGGTCCAGCGGGTGCCGCACTACACGGACGTGGACGTCGCCGCGGGCGGCGTGCTCACCGGCGATGGCTGGGCCGGCGGCGGCGGCGGAGCCGTGGTGTTCCGCGCCACAGGCGACGTGACCATCAGCGGCACCCTGGACGCCGACGGCCTGGGCTTCCAGGGCGGGGAGGGGGTGTACGGCAACGCGTACGATCCCTACCAGGGTGAGTCCCACGGCGGCGCGGGCGTGGCCGGGGACACGTCAGCCAACGACGGTGGCGGAGGGGCCTATCCCCGGCGGGGCGACAACGGCGACTCCGGCGGCGGTGGCGGATATGGCACGGACGGTGATTGGGGTACGGAGTACGACGGTTCGGCGGTATGCGAGGGGGGGCATGAGTACGGCGACGTCGAGCTCCTCGACTGGCACATCGGCTCCGGTGGCGGCGGCGGCTCGCCCGACACCGAGGGGGACGGCGCAGACCCTGGCAACTACTCCGGCGACGGCGGCAACGGCGGCGGTCTGCTCGCGGTGTTCTGCGGCGGCACGCTCTTCGTCGATGGCGCCGTGACCTCGCTGGGAGAGGACGGCGACGACGCGATCACCTATGCCGCCTACGGCGAGAACGGCGGCGGCGGTGGCGGATCGGGGGGGCAGGTCCTGCTGGCCGCGCCCGTCATCTCCCTGTCGGGTTCAGTGGAAGCCACGGGTGGTGAGGGAGGCCTCTCGGCGTCCCAGATCAGCATCCCGTATGGCAGCGCCATCGGCGGCGATGGCGGCGAAGGGCGCATCCGCCTCGACTACGCCGAGCTCAACGGGCTGGCACATCCCGCCGGCGACGAGACGCTCACGTCCCCTGCGGCTGGATTCGAGGGACCCTGGGTAGACTGACCGCCCCGTCGGACCGTTGCGCGCCGAGGGCGAAACGGACATGCTTTGGCCGTGAGGTCGCACCACATCATCCCACCGCTGGTCGTCCTGCTGGTTGCGCCGCTGGCCGCCGCCGCCATCGATCCGGGCCAGGCCCGCTACATGGACGACCCCGACGAGCTGTTCGTGTTCGTGCAGATCTCGGACACGCACGTGGGCGAGGACGCGGGGTTCGGCACGCAGGACACCGACAGCCTGGCGTGGACGATCGGCGAGGCCGCGGACGTGATCCTGCCGGAGTTCGTGGTCCTCACTGGCGACATCGTCGACGCCACCAACGGCGGCTGGCTGCCGTCGGTGCAGTACCAGAGCGAGTGGGACGAGTACCGCGGCGTGCTCGACTCGTATGGCATGGACGTGACGTTCCTGCACGACATCTGCGGCAACCACGACACCTACAGCGACGACGGCGCCACGTACTACCTGGGCAACTCGCTGATCGGCACCGAGTACGCCCAGTGGCACGAGACCTGGGTGCACGCGTTCGACCACGGCGACTACGCGTTCATCGGCCTGAACACGGCGGACACGACGGGATCCGCGCCGCTGTTCGACGATCCGGGGCTGAGCGCGGACGAGCTGAGCTACCTCGAGGACGCCCTGGTCGAGTACGCGGACGCGGACCTGGCCTTCGTGTTCACCCACCACCCCGAACACGAGATGACGCGCGGGAGCGACGAATTCCTCGGGCTGCTCGAGCAGCACCGTGTGTCGGTGTGGGGGTACGGGCACACCCACGAGACCTCCTCCGTGCTGCGGGGGCAGACGCTGCAGCTCAACGTGGCCTCGGCGGGCAAGTCCAGCGCCGGCAACCTCGGCCTGGTCGCTGTGGACCACGACGGCGTCGCAGCCCGCGCCACGACGCTGGGGGAGTGGCCGCAGGTCCTGGTCACGGCCCCGGTGGACGCCCGCCTCGGCGGCGACAACCCCCACGCCTACCCCGTGTCGGCGAACCACCACGCCAACCCGGTGCGCGCGTTCGTGTTCGACGTGAGCTCCCCCAACGCCGTGACGTTTTCGGTGGACGACGGCCCGGATCAGCCCATGGTCGAGGTCGCCCCATCGGTGTGGCAGGGCGAGTGGGACGCGTCGGCCATGCCCAACGGCCCCCACGAGATCGTCGTGTACGCCACCACCCCCAGCGGCACCGACGCCCACGCCATCCGCGTCGAGACCACGGTCACCGAATGCGACGACGGCGCGGACAACGACGGCAACGGCTTCGTGGACTTCCCCGACGACGGGGGGTGCCACAGCCCGTCGGATGACGCCGAGGCCGGGTGGGTGCCCGGTGACGACGACGACGACTCGGCGGCGACCGGCGACGACGACGACACGACCCCGCCCGGGGACGATGACGATGCGGCGGCGGACGATGACGAACCGGGCGGGTCGGGCTGCGAGTGTCGAGCCGCCGAATCGAACGACCGGGGTGCGCTGCTCCTCCTCGCGCTGACACTGCTGGGGACCGGATGCCGGCGCGTTGCTCGGCGAGGAGCGAGTCAGAGGGAGCCATCTCGAGTGTGATCCGTGGACGGAGGGGACGGTCATCGCGATGCAAGAGCGGTCCGAGATACTGGTCATAGACGACGAGCCGGCGATCCGGGAGAGCCTGGCGTTCGCCCTACGGCGCGACGGATTCGGGGTGGTCGAGGCGGGCACGCTGCGGCAGGCGCGCGCCCAATGGGACGAGGCGGATCTGCTGATCCTCGACCTGATGTTGCCGGACGGTAGCGGGATCGAGTTCCTCACCTGGGTGCGGCAGCGTTCGACCGTTCCCGTCCTGATCCTGACCAGCCGGGGTGAGGAGACCGACCGGGTCGTGGGCCTCGAGCTGGGGGCGGACGACTACGTGGTCAAGCCATTCTCCCCCCGGGAGGTGGTGGCGAGGGTCAGAGCCGTGCTGCGGAGGACCGACTCCACGGTCGCACCGGAGTCTGCGGACGCGTCGGCCGGGAGCGGCAATCTGGACGGGCCGGGCGGCCTGCGCCTGGCCGCCGAGGCGCGCCGCGCGTGGTGCGGTGATGTCGAGCTGCAGCTCTCCAAGCTCCAGTTCGACCTGCTGGCGACCCTGCTGGCCTCGCCCGGGCGTGTGTTCGAACGGGACGTCCTGCTGGACCAGGTCTGGGGGACCTGCTGTTCTGGGATGGGTACTCGAGCCCTGAGTCACAGCACCTGGTAGACCAGGATCCCCACGATCGTCATGTCTGCGAAGACGTGCGCCACGATGGGCGCGAGCATGCCCCGCGACCGCCGCCGCACGATGCCCATCATCAGGCCGTAGACCGTGGCCAGCGCCACGCCGATCCAGCCCCGCGGGAAGCCCATGATGTGGGCCAGACCGAACGACGCGGCCTGGAGGACGACCGGCAGCCAGCCCCGCCCGAGGGTCCGATCGAGGGCCTCGAGGATGGCGCCGCGCCACAAAAACTCCTCGCCCAGCGCGTTGAAGATGGAGAACAGCACACCCCCCCCGACGATCAGCGGCAGGGGGATGTGGTGGGGGAAGAGGGCGTGCAGGTCGGTCAGATCCGGGTCCAGGAACCGGGCCCAGAGGATCAGCGCGACGCTCGCGATCACCACGAACCCCAGCGCGACCCCGACCACTGCGGCGTCGGTCCTGCCCCGCTTCCAGAAATCGCTACCCTCGCGCAGCCACGGCACGAACCGCACGACCGCGAGGTACACCCCGATGGTCAGCAGCATCGGTAGCGGCCAGGTGTTGCGCATGGGCGGGTAGGCCACCATCACGAAGAACGTGCACAGCAGCACACCCACCCGCGCCACGGCCGGGGACCGACGCCACAGGGCGGCGCCGGTCAGCACGAAGATCACGCCGACGCACCCCACCGCGACCAGGGTGGGCACCATGGGCGCCAGGGCCAGGCCGGCGAGCATCCCCAGCAGCAGCGCGGCGTCAGTCCTCGAGCGGGGCATCGAGCGTCTCCAGCCAGGTGGTGAACCCGAACCCGGCGGCCATCTGGGTGCGCAGCCGCCATACCACGTCGCCGTCGGCGGTGACCTCGTCGATCTGCCCGGAAGACGACCAGCTCACCAGGGTGTTGCCGTCGTCGAGGCGCTCCACGTCGCCCAGGGCAGGGGTGAACAGGGGTGGGTCCGCGTGGAACTCCCACACCGCCTCGGCCGCGCCGCCGTCCACGGCGTACTCGATGGCGCGGGAGTCCCGCACTTCCGGGGTGCCGTTGTCGAAGATCAGGACACCCCCGTCGAGCACGTCGAACTGGTGCTGCCAGGCAAAGAGGTCGGCGCTGCCATCGGCGAGGGAGACGTCGCTGAACGGCCCGCCGACGACCCGCACCATCTCGCCGGTGGCGCGGTCCACCTCGACGATGGCGGCGAAGTTGCGCAGGGACACGTGGTAGACGCCGGTGCCCGCGTCGAGGTCGAGGGCGTTGGCGTGACACCACGACTCGTCGGAGTCCACCTCGAAGTCGGGGTCGTAGGTGAAGTGGTCCCAGGCGGACCAGACCGCGGTCTCGGTGCCGTCGGGCGCGATCTCGACGATGGAGTCCGACTTGACGGCCTCGCCCTCGAACATGCGGTAGTCCCGCTTCAGCGCGGCGAAGCCACCCTCGGGTAGGGGCAGGTAGTCGTGGTGGACGTCGTCCGCGCCCAGGTGCTCCTCGACCGTGCCGTCGAGGGAGACGCGCACGAGGGTGCGCTCCTCGTTGGTGTCGTCCTGTACCGAGCGGTCCCGCGCGAGGTAGGTGACGTGGTCCGCGCCGGGCGTGTAGTGCGCCCGCGACACGAAGACCACCTCCCAGTCCAGGTCCGGCTGGTGGGCCCAGACCACGTCCCCGTCTCCGTCGAGGATGGCCGCGGCGCCGTCGCGGGTGATCAGCGAGGTGACGAGGAAGCCGCCGCTGGCGCGCGCCGGATCGTGGTCGTGCAGGGTCAGCCCGGGCAGGGAGCTGGGCAGCCCTCCGGTCTCCAACTCCAGGGGATCGCTCGAGGACCACTCGCCGCCGTGATCCTCCGCTGGCGTCAGCGTGTAGGCGGTCAGGGGTTTCATGCCCAGCACGACCGCCCGCGCCGTGCCGTCGTCGGCGACGGCGGCGGTGACGGTCCGGGGCTCGGAGCCCAGCGCGGCGAATCCCACGCGCGCCGCGGTCACGTCGTCACTGGAGAGCTCCCAGGTCACCGTCGCGACCGTGGGGATGACCTCGCTGAGCACGACCTCGGCGTTCACGTCGAGGTCGGCGCAGCCGGAGGCGCACCCCATACAGGCCAGGACGACGATCACAACGTTGAGGAGCCGTGGACCCATCGTTCCCAAGATGCCGCATCCTCGGGGCGCTCGTCGACGTCCGGGCCTCGCCATGGGTGATCGAATCTGGGACAATCACTTCATGGAAACGGTCGAGGTCCTCCTGTTCGACGTCGGCGGCGTGCTCTCTCGCGAGGTCATCAGCGTCAAGCTGCGCCACCTCGCCCGCCGCCACGGCCTGGCCCTCGACAAGCTCTTCGCGCACAGCCGTCGGTTGCGTCCCCGCGCAGACCTCGGCGAGATCTCCGACCCCGAGTTCTGGGAGATGGTCCTGATCCGCGCCGGCGCCGAGCCCACCCCCGAGGACGCCTCCATGGACGGCTACCTCACGGCGATCGACGACACCCTCGACCTCGTCCGCCGCCTCCACGGGAGCATCCGCCTCGCCATCCTCTCCAACGACTCGGTCGAGATGGGCGCCCAGCGCCGCGACCGGTTCGACTTCGACGACCTGTTCGATCCCATCCTCATCTCGTCGTCGCTGGGTGTGCTCAAACCCCAGCCCGAGGCCTTCGAGATCGCCGTGGACCGCCTCGGCGTGCCCGCCGAGCGCATCCTGTTCATCGACGACCTCGAAGAGAACGTGGTTGCGGCCCGCAAGGTCGGACTGAAGGCGTGGAAGTTCACCGGCGCGCAAGCACTGGAGCGGGAGCTGAAGCGGCGTGGGTTGGTCCCCGCGGAGTGATCCGGATCCCTGGTGGGATCTCCGCCGCCTCAGGGCACCTCGAGTTCCCCGTTGCCGTTGGCACCCCAGCACTGGATCTCTCCGGCCGGCGTGAGGCCGCAGGTGTGCCCGTACCCGCAGGCGAGGGAGGCGAACTCGACGGCCGGCGCGGCGCACTGGCCCGAGCCGCACGAACCCCAGCAGACCACACTGCCGGTCGTGGTGATGCCGCAGGCGTGGTGAGCGCCCGCGTCGATGTGGGCGAAGATCTGGTTGGGGGGAGACAGCGCGCCCGAGTTGGCGTCGCCCCAGCAGTGGACGGCGCCAGCGGTGTCCAGGGCGCAGGAGTAGTTGTCGCCCGAGGAGACCCCGACGAAGGACCCAAAGGGGTATCCCGCGCCGCCGGCGGAGGACAGTCCCCAGCAGACCAGCGATCCCGACGAGTCCAGACCGCAGATGTGGAAGTAGCCGGCCGCGATGCCGGTCAGCGGCTCCTGGGGGGGCTCGAGGAGCTGGTACTGGCCACTCCCCCAGCACAGGGGGAGCCCGCCGGCGTCCAGGCCGCAGGAGAAGATGTAGCCGGCCTGCACCTCGGTGAACGTCCCGGCGGGGGCGGTGGCCTGGCCGTAGTCGTTCAGGCCCCAGCAGCTGGCGGCGTGGTCGTCGCGGACGGCGCAGCCTGCGTACTTGCCCGCGTCTGAGAAGAGGAACGTCCCCGCCGGAGGGCTCGACTGCTGGAGATCGTCGCGGCCCCAGCAGACCAGCTCGCCGTCGCAGTACAGGGCGCAGGTGTGGTGGCGACCGGCGTCGATCTGCACGTATCCGCCGCTGTTGACGATCCCGTCACAGTTGTTGTCCAGGCCGCCGCACCCATCGAGGGCGCCGGGGTGGATCGTGGGATCCTGGTCGTCGCAGTCTCCGTTGCACAGGGAGTGGCCGTCGCCGTCCTCGTCGGTGGTCGGATCCACCGCGGGATCGTCGTCGTCGCAGTCCCCTTCGCAGGTGCTCCAGCCGTCGCCGTCGTCGTCGCGGACGTTCAGGGCCGGGTCGGCGTCGTCGCACTCGCCGTCGCACAGGGAGAGGCCGTCGCCGTCGGCGTCGATCCACTCGTCGGTGAAGGGATCGCAGTCGGTGTCGATACCGTCGCACTGCTCGACCGCGCCCGGGAAGACCGTGGGGTCGTCGTCGTCGCAGTCGTCACAGAGATAGAATCCATCGCCGTCGGCGTCCGGGATCTCGGGGTCGACGCTGTCGACGAACCCGTCGCAGTCGTTGTCCTGGCCGTCGCACAGCTCGGCGTTCCCCGGGAACTCGAGGGGATCGGAGTCGTCGCAGTCACCCTCGCAGGTGCTCATCCCGTCGCCGTCGTCGTCGCGGATGTTCTTGGCCGCGTAGCGGTCGTCGCAGTCGCCGTCGCAGACCGACTGGCCGTCGCCGTCGCCGTCGATCAGCTCGTCGGTCTCGGGTAGGCAGTCGTTGTCCTTGCCGTCGCACAGCTCCAGGCGTCCGGGCAGGACGTCGGGATCGGTGTCGTCGCAGTCGCTGCAGATGTCGGCGCCGTCACCATCCTGGTCCATG
>CAZLEO010000385.1:0-7804 GCA_964558555.1 uncultured Rickettsiales bacterium
AGGGGCAGATTCCGGAGATACCCGGATCATGTGGGTGCAACTGTCAAACCCGGGTTGGAACGGCTGGTGAAATAGCCGCCGACCCATGTATCCTCTCCGAAGGGTGGGATTCCGTACTCGAGGACATGCAACCCGTCGTGGGGAGGGGACATGACCGGATCCGCGATCACCTCGCAGAAGATCGTGCTCGAGGCGGCCAACCTCGACGACCACATCCAGTACACGAAGACTCTCCTGGACAGGCACGCCTGGTCGGCCGAGGCGAGGGGACAGATCGTCGCCGCGCTCGAACGAATTCGCCTCAAGCTGGCCGATCCGGCCCTCTACCTCGGGGTCGTCGGGGAGTTCTCCGCGGGCAAGAGCACGTTCATCAATGCGATCATCCGCGACGACCTGCTCAAGACCGACGTCCTGCAGGCCACCACCGCGGCCGCGACGGTTCTCACCTACGGCCACACCCTCGACGTGGCCGTCCAGTTCCGCGGTGGCCAGCGCCTCACCTACAGCAACGACGGCCGGAACCTGTGGAAGAAGCTCGTGGGTTTCTTCAAGCCACCGACGTTCGGGCAGCGCAAGCAGGAGCTCCGCGAGTTCATCCACAAGACCACGGCGGATGAATCCGTGGCCGCGAAGCTCGAGCAGGTGACGATCTTTCACCCTGCACCTGTCTTCAAGGAGAGTCTCGTCATCGTCGACACCCCGGGCGCCAACGCCGAGAACCAGCGCCACGTGGAGGTGGCCCAGTGGGCGCTAGAGGAGCGCTGCGATGCCGCCGTGGTCATCATCCCCGCCGACGTGCCGCTGGCGCAGACCCTAGCTCGGTTCATCGAGCTGCACCTCAGCGAAGTGGTCCACCGCTGTGTGTTCGTGGTCACCAAGATCGACCTGATCCGCCGGCGCAAGGAACACGAGAGGTTGCTTAAGAACATCGAGAAGCGCCTGTGCAAGCAGTTCAATCTGAGGCAAGCACGCGTGGTCGCCGCCGCGCCGAGGCTCGTCGTGGACAAGCTCACCGGCGATCTCGACGAGGGCGTCAGGGAGAAGGATCTCGAATACCATGTCGAGGCCTTCGAGACCCTGGAGAGGGACCTGTGGCGCATCCTGCGCGAGCAGCGTCAGGCCATCCAGGCCGAGCGGCTCGCCCTGCTGCTGGGCAAGCTCATGCAGTGGTTGCCCCAGGAGCTAGCCCGGTACGAGGAGGCGTACAGGCAGCGGCACGAGGCGCTGGTTCAGAACCAGATCCCGGATCTGGGCAACTTCATCGTCCAGCAGAAGACGCGTCACGGGCAGCAGTTCGAGGCTCAGTGCGCCGGTGGACGATCCCGTGTTCCGACTCGCCTGACCCCCATCCGCGACGAGGTCCTCGCCCTCGTGAAATCGGATCTCGATTCCATTCCAGCCAAGGAGCAGCTGAAGGGCTTCAGCGAGAACTACGTGAACATCCGCATGGCGGCCGGCCAAGCCGAGATTCACAACGCCCTGGTCTCGCTGTTCAACGGGATCGGCAAGAAGGCCGACAAGCAGCTCAAGGTGTTCGAAGAGGAGTTCAAGGGCATCTACGCATCGCTGGCCACCCTGGGCGGCAACCTCAGCACGTCCGGCACCGCGCATCTCAACAGCGCGGACGCGGCGAGCCTGGCCAACGTCATGTGCCGATCGCTCGGCGTGGACAAGGTGCTCGAGAGCGGCGAGATCCAGCAGGGCGTGGGGATCGGTGGCGGCGTGTTCGTGGGTTCATTCCTGGGCACCCTGGTCTTGCCAGGAATCGGATCCGTGATCGGGGGCGCGCTGGGGGGATGGCTCGGCTCTCTCTTTGGGCCCTCCCTCGAATCCCAGAAGGAGAAGCTCTGGTCAGAGACGATCCACCCGGCGATCGTGCAGTCCTTCGACGACGTGCACACAGCCGCGCTGCGGTCTTTCGACAACACGGTCGCGGAGAGCCGGGGCGAGCTCGACGGGGCCATCGATCGCTACTTCGCCAAGTACAACGCACTCGTACAGCAGATGATCCAGCGTGACGCCGAGGAGCGCGATCGCCTGGACCAGATGCGTTCAGCCGCCGCCGCAGAGAGAGCAGAACTCGAGCGCCGTCGCGACCGGCTCGACGCCTGGCGGGCGGCCATGCGAGAGGTATGATTCTACCCGCCCGGTCCTCGAGCGGCGACCGGCGAGGAGAGGGGAGCCAAAGATGGAACTGGATGCTCTGTTCGACCTCCTGCACGATCCCGTGGGGGACATGGCGACGGGGGACAGCTGGAACACGGACTTCGGAGGTACGCCCGCGGACGACGGCGCGTTCGGCTCCATGGGCACACCGTGGGACGACGCCAGCACCAACTACCTCGAGGACTGGGACAACGACGGCGTCGCCAACCACGCCGATGACTGGTTCGGGCCGGGTGCGGAGTCGCCGTTCGGGGCGAGCGAGGGGGTGTCGTCGGCGGACATGGAGAGCGGCCTCGGCTCGGAGCCGATGGTCTCACCCGACCCCGCCGGCGAGGCGCTGAGTTCCTATACGGGCGGATCCCCCGAACTGGACGCCAGTCACTGGCACCACCAGGAGGGGCAGAACTCCTGCGCCGTCGCGGGTCAGTGCGGCATCCTCGAGTCCATCACCGGCCAGGAGGTGGACGAGTCCCAGATGGCCCAGCTCGCCGAGGACAACGGCTGGTATCACCCCGATCGCGGAACCTATCCGTCCGACATGGGCAAGCTCCTCGAGGCCCACGGAGTACCGTGCGACAGCGGCCACCACCGCGATCTCATGGACATCGTCGATGCGCTGGATCGCGGCGACAAGGTCATGGTGGGGCTCGACGCCAACGAGATCTGGACGCCGCAGTACGACGTAAACGGAGTCCCGATCGATCAGCCCGACGCAGGACATGCGGTGTGGGTGACCGGCTACGAGGTGTCAGACGACGGCACCTTCCAGTTCATCACCAACGACACCGGAATCCCCGACGGCGCGGCCCGTCCCGTCGACCTCGACGACTTCATCAACGCCTGGCACGACTACGACAACTTCGCCACGATCACCCAGATGAATCCGGGGGTGCGCTATGCCTGATGACGCCATCCGCGAGATGCTGACCGCGAAGGACCAGCAGCGGCGAGAATCCCAGGGTGAGGACGCGAGCCTCTGGGGCCTCGTCAACGGCATCCACAAGGGGGAAGCGCTCCGCGATTGGGTCACCTTGGAGTCCCGCCCTCTCCAGCCGTGCGTGAGAAGCCACGGCGAATCGGGGCGGGCGATCGTGCACGTCCTCTTGACCGCGGTGTCGGCCTCGGACCGCGACGGCTCCGTGCCCCCGCCCTGGGCGCTGATCTCCTGGAGCTGGCCCGACCGACGCGTCATCCGGAAGCTGGACCTGACCGATCGGGTCGGTCGAACCAACACGCCGCTCGATCGCGCACTGCTAGCCAGTCGCGCTGGATGTAACGCGATCGAGGAGGCGCTCCGCGCACCGTCGGCCATCCCCGAACCCGATGATCCCCTGGCCGGGATCTATCGCGCCGTCCTACAACCCCCGGAATTTCGAGACGTGGCGCCTGTCATGGGCCTCGTTCGCGACCTCCTCCGCGAGTGCGGCCAGGAGTCCCTGCTCGGCGAATGGCGCCGCATCGCCGCTCGCACCCACGCGCCACGCTTCACCGTGGCCGTGGCCGGCGAGTTCTCGAGGGGGAAGAGCTGCATGATCAACCGGCTGCTCGGTCGGGAGCTGCTCCCCGAGGGCGACCTGCCGACCACGGCGATGCTGGCCCGCGTCGCCCACGGTGAGCCGGAAGGGTTGTGGCATGTGAAGCCGGATGGGACACGCATTCGCCTCGAATCCAGCGAGGATTCCTGGGCCGACCTCGTCGCCGATGACGATGGCGACGATCCCCAGGGTGTGCTGCACGTGGTGATCCAGGACGACTGGCTCCGCAAATCCGGCATGCAGCTCGTGGACACCCCCGGCGCCGGCGACATCGTGGGACATCGAGCCGCCCTGGCCACGGAAGCGATCGCGAGCAGCGACGCCACCCTGGTCACCGTCAGCGCCACCATGCCGCTGAGCCTCACCGAACGCGCCTTTGTGGAGCAGAACGTGCTCATGCGTGCGATCCCACGCGTGGCCGTGGTGATCACGCGGCTCGATCAGATCGCGGAAGGTGACCGCGCGCGCCTGGTGGAGAATGTCGTCGCTCGGGTCGCCGAGTTCGCCCCCGACGCCGAGATCTGGAGCGCCCATGGCGAGCCGATCCTCCCCGTCGAAACCGCCGCCTCCTGCGCGGGTCCGGACGCCATCCGAGCAGCGCTGTCGAGGTGGGCCGCCGACCCGGACGCCGCGGCGCTCCGCAACGCCCAGCTTGCCTCACAGCTCACCGGCCTGCTCACCGACTGCGAGAGGAGCCTGGAGATCCGGCGCCAGGCCGCCCAGCTCCGGCGCGAGCAACGCCAAGACGAGCTCGTCGAGGCCACGGCCGCGGTCGAGAGGCAGCAGATGGACTGGACGGATCTCGAGCTGGAGGTGGAGCAGCGTGCGAACACGCTGGCGTCCAGGCTCCGGGAGAAGATCTTCGAGCAGGAAAGTGACCTGCTCGAGAACTACGCCCACGAGCTGGATTCGTGCGGCGACCCGGTCAAGTGGTGGGAGGAGCAGCTCCCGTTCAGGTTCCGCAAGGACCTCGGGAAACGAATACAGGTTCTCCAGAGCACCGTGGAGAAATACGTGAATGCGGACGCCGTCTGGCTCCAGAACCAGGTGGTCGAACGTTTCTCGTCGAGGCTTCAGCTTCCGTCGGTGGGGTCGTTCGCGACGACCGATGCTCCGGATCTCCCCGACCGCCCTGACGCGCTCGGCAACGTCCAGAACACCAATCTACTGGCCAGCATCGGCTTTGGCGCGGCCGCTGTGAGCGTCGCGATGGTCGCCAACCCTCTGCTGGCGATCCCGGTGGCCATCGGTGGAGGGCTCGCCCGCAAACACATCATCGAGGCCAAGGTCCAGCAGCAGCGGGATAAGGTCCGTCCTGTGCTGCAGCAGGCCATCCGCGACCGCCTTCAGGAAGCTGCCGACGCAACGCGCGAGCGCGTCGTAGGCCTGTACCGCCGCATGGTCGAGGAGCTCCGCCGCCAGGAGACCGCCTGGCTCGAGACGGAGCACGAAGCCCTGCGTGCCGGCGCAGAGGGAGACGACGCAGCCGAAGAACGGATCCAGGGATGGCTGACCAGAGTTCAGCAGCTCAGCGAGCAGATCATCTCGGCAGGGAGGACGAAACGATGACCCAGGACGTCGCCATCTACCAGCAGTTCCAGGCCCGGACGCAGGAGCTCCTCGCGACCGTGAATCAGGGGAAACAGGTGTTCGAGGCGCTCGACATGAAGGGCTGGCTGGACACGGCCCAGAAGCTCTCGAACCGAGTATCCAGCGATCGATTCAGGGTCCTGGTGATCGGGGAGTTCAAGCGCGGCAAGAGCACGTTCATCAACGCCATGCTGGGCCAGGAGGTTCTCCCGGCGTTCTCGGTTCCGTGCACCGCCGTCATCAACGAGATCAAGTGGGCGGATGAGCCGCGCGCCGAGCTGTTCTTCCGCGATCCACTGCCCGATCGTATTCCCGACGAGATCCCCGACGCGGTCAAGAGGCACCTGCGCTCGGCCAGCGGAGAGCCTCCAGAGCCGATCCAGATCGATGTGGAGGATCTCGAGGACTACGTGGTCATCCCCGATCCCGCCAAGGAGCAGGAAGAGTCGGTGGCCGAATCTCCCTACGACCGGGTCGAGCTGTTCTGGAACCTGGATCTGTGCCGCAACGGTGTGGAGATCATCGACTCTCCCGGGCTCAACGAGCACCAGACACGCACCAAGGTCACCACCGACTACCTCAACTCGGTCGACGCCGTGGTGTTCGTCATGTCCTGTCAGGCGCTGGCCAGCATGAGCGAGCTCAAGGTCGTGGACGGGCAGATCCGGGGCGGGGGGCACGAGGACATCTTCTTCGTGTGTAATCGGTTCGACCAGATCCGTCCACGGGAACGAGACCGTCTCGTGAAGTACGCCCACAAGAAGCTCGGTGAACGCACCTCGCGCGGGACCAATGGGGTGTATTTCACTTCCGCCCTCGACGCGCTCGAAGGTCGCGAGGAAGGCGACGCCGAGATGGTGGACAAGTCAGGCATCCTCCCCTTCGAGCGGGACCTGGCCTCCTTCCTGGCCAATGATCGTGGCCGCATCAAGCTGCTCCAGCCCGCGCGTGAGTTGCTCAGCGGTATCCAGAAAGCCCGAAACAAGGTCATCCCCGGCCAGCGGAGCATGCACGAGACGAACCGCCAGGCGCTTCAGGAGCGCTACGACAAGGTAAAACCTCGTCTGGTCGATGCCGAGCGGCGGCGCGACCAGATCATCCAGCGTCTGCGCACGGATCTGGCGCGGGTCCGCGACGACGTGGAGCGGGTGACCGAAGCCCGGATCACGGATCTCGCTCGTCAGGTCCCCGCCTGGGCCGAGGAGTACGAGGC
Source organism: uncultured Rickettsiales bacterium (assembly GCA_964558555.1). Lineage (GTDB taxonomy): Bacteria > Myxococcota_A > UBA796 > UBA9615 > CAYRNR01 > CAYRNR01. Next base: position 6,505 of record CAZLEO010000385.1, read on the forward strand.
CGAGACCGGCATCGGGATGACCGACATGTTCCGCATGAAATCGAAGATCAAGGAACTGTCGGAGGAGGTCACCAAGGCGGTCACGGCGCGTATCGAAGACGAGCAGCAGAAGTGGCGGACCGAGGAGCTGTCGCCATTCATCTCGCGTCGCATGGAATCCGTCACGAACGACGCAGAAGCCCAACTCCAGGAGATCGTGGCGCGCCTCGACTCGATCAGCGCCGAACTCTCCGGGGTCTCCGGAAGCGCAGTGGCCAACGCCGACATGGGCCGCGACATCTCCACGACCGAACGCGTGCTCTCGGCCGCAGGAGGGTTCGTTGTCGGCGGCGCGGGCTCAGCGTTGGTGGGCGGAGCGATGGGCTACAAGGAGATGCTCAAGAGCCTCGGCCCCCAGATCGCCATCGTAGTGGTCGGAATCGGCCTGCTCGGGCTCAATCCGCTCCTGATCATCCCTGTTCTCCTTGGCGGCGGAATGCTCCAGGGATACCTCAAGAAGTCGAAGACCATGAAGGAGGCCCGCAAGAAGATCGGCGAGGCCCTCGCCGAGGAGATGCTCAAGAACCGCAGCAAGATGGCTCGCAGCGCGGGCGAGGCCTTCAGCAAGCAAACCGCTGACTACGTCGGCGGCATCGACGCTGGCCTCACCAAGGAGATCCAGGCCTGCCGCGACCAGGTCGAGGCCGTGCTTCGGGACATGGACCGCGCCCAGCCCGAGATCGAGGCGAAGCTGGCCCGACTGACCGAGGCCGAGAAACAGGCCGCGAGTCTCGAAGGCAAGATCATGAATCTGGTGATCGGCCTGGCCCAGGAAGCCTGACTGCCCAGGTCGCCACGACTCACGCCCTCTTCAGCGCCTCACGCCATCCATCCACGGCCGCCTTCCGGAGCGCGAGTTCCTCGCGATCGGAGTCGAGCTGGTCGCGTATCTGCTCCAGAACGCGCGCCTCCTTGTCGTCTGCGGAGACCATCTCGCTGACGAGCCTCTCGTACTGCTTGAAGTACTCGGCCACGACGTTCTCGACGGTCCCCTCCGCCTCGACGAGGGCGGCCTCGTAGGCGGACTGAGCCTTGTTCCGCAGCGTGTCCAGCGCCTCGGCGACGTCCGGCCTCAGGTCTTTCCAGCAGTCGGCCCGCTGCTCCTCGATGGAAGGGCCGAAGAAACCACTGAGGAAGCTACCGACCCCCGCACCCACGATCGCTCCCAGCGCCGTACCCACGATGGGGAAGGCGAACGAACCAAGCTCGACTCCTCGCGGTTGCGCGAGAAGCGGTCGAGCTTGTGCACCAGGATCAGCTT
>CAZLEO010000386.1:0-7765 GCA_964558555.1 uncultured Rickettsiales bacterium
TCGACAACGACTGCGACGAGCTCACGCTGGAGTGGGCCGTGGTGGAGGGGGATTCCATCCAGGAGGCCATCGAGGGCACCCTGGACGGGGACGCCGTGTGCGTCGAGGCCGGCAATTACGTGGACAACATCGACTTCGGCGGCCGGTCCATCCGCGTCGAGGGGGTGGACGGCTCCGCAGCCACCACCATCGACGGCGACGGCGAGCCCGTGGCCGTGTTCGACGACGACGAGGTGGAGGCCGCGGTGCTGCAGGGATTCACCCTCACCGGCGGCGTGAGCGAGTCCGGTCCCGGCGGCATCAAGGTGTTCACCGCCGGACCCACCCTGCGCGACCTGGTCATCACCGGCAACTCCGGCACCTACGCCGGCGGGCTGTACCTCTACAACGCCGACGCGTTCCTGTACGACATCGTCGTCGACGACAACACCGGCACGCTGTGCGGCGGCGTGCGCGTCTACGTCACCAACGGCACGATCGAGAACCTGACGGTGACGAACAACTTCGCCTCGCTCGGCGGCGGCGGCGCGTGTTTCATGTACTCCTACGGAACCCTGGAGGTGGAGAACCTCCACACCGAGGGCAACACCGGCTCGTCCAGCTCCGGCCTCTACGTCACCTCCGCCACCCTCGACATGGAGTCGGTGACCGTGCTGGACAACCACGCCAACGCCGGCGGCGGAGGCGTGTACATCTACGACTCCTCGGGGTCCATCGACGGTCTGATCGTCCGGGGCAACGATTCCGGCGGCAGCGGCGGCGGCCTGACCCTGTGGGATTCGGAGGTCAGCCTGTCCAACGTCGCCGTGATCGACAACGAGGGCAACGCCGACGGAGGCGGCCTGTACGTGCGCGGCTGCGACTCCATCTCCATGGACAGCGTCACCGTGGTCGGCAACTCCGCGCCGTCGTGGGGCGGCGGCATCCACATCGAGGACTCCACCTTCAGCGCCACCAACGCCGTCGTCGCCGGCAACACCGCGGGCGGGGACGGCGGCGGCCTCTACATCGACGACTCGGACGTGACGCTCCGCTTCGCCTCCATCGTCGGCAACAGCTCGGACGGGGCCGGCGGCGGTATCCTCCTCGACGGCGACACCCTTGCCCTGTCCGAGGTCCTGCTCGCCCACAACGTCTCCGTGGACGAGGCCGCGGGCCTCCAGGTCGACACGGGCACGCCGACCCTGGTCCACTCCGCGGCCTGGGCCAACACGCCCACGAACTACGGCGGCGTGGACGATCCCACCGGCACCGACGGCAACCTCGAGGCCGATCCCCTGCTCGTGGACGTGGCCGCCGCGGACCCCGTCGACTGGGACCTCCACCTCGGCGCCGCGTCCACCCTGCTCGACGCCGGCGACGCCCTCGAGGTGGACCCGGACGGCACCACCTGCGACATCGGCGCCTTCGGCGGCCAGGACGCCGACGAGTACGACCACGACCGCGACGGCTACCCCCTGTGGTGGCAGCCCGGCCCCTACGACTTCGCCACGTACGCCGACGACGGCTGGGACTGCGACGATCTGGACGGGGACGTGTACCCCGGGAGCGGGTGCTGAGGCGGGTCAGAGCGACGCGAGATACTCCTCGGTCGTCACGAGGATCTCGTTCATGCCCATGATGGTGGTCTCGTAGATGAGGTCGTCCTCCACACCCTCGATGTAGGTCTCCGGCCAGGTGACCATGTACCGGGCGCCGCCGTCCCCGTGGGGGAAGTGGACGTCGATGCAGAAGGACTGGTTGAGCTGGACCGCGCCGCCGTCGGTCTCGTACGACTCCTCCTGCCAGCAGCGCGCGAGGATGGCCCACTCGCCGGACCCCGTCTCGCCGACCTCGATCCAGCGGAAGGCCTTGGGCATCTCGTAGTACATCTCCAGCAGCAGGTAGTCCTTGATGATGCTGTTGTCCGTGATCAGCTTGCGGCAGTCCGCCGAGGGGAAGCAGCTGGGATCAATGGGATCGACGAAGCTGCGGTCGTAGTGCTCGGGGGAGTGGGGCTCCACCGGGCGCTGGTCGGGCATGATGATGACCTCGGTGGCCTGGTCCACGGGCAGGAACTCGCTGGCCATGACCAGGGCCACGGGGTTGACGTCGGCGGGATCGCGGCCGGGGTGGGAGACGTCGGCGATGTCCTCCTCGGTCAACGGATCGGGGACGTAGCAGCGCTCCTTGTAATCCTCGGCCTCGAAGTCGTAGGCGCCGAGGATCTCGATCAGCTTGGCCAGGCCGGGCTCGAGCACGTTGTCCTCCTCCGTGTCCCAGTTGCGGAAGAGGTAGGCGTTGACGTCGTTGATCTCCACGTCCGGGGGATCGGGGGGGACGAAGACGTCCGGCTCGCAGGCAGGAAGGGGGGCGAGCAGCAGCAGCGTCGCCGCGACGAGGGCGGGGTCAAGGCGGTGCGGCATCGGGCTCAACGGTCCTCCTCGGGCTGCACGTGCAGATCTGCGACGTACAGGATACCGCGTCGAGGGCGCGTCGTGGATCGATCAGAAGAGGGCGACGGTGGCGGGGAACCGGACGCCGGGGGTGAGCTCGCTCTTGGCCAGTTCTGCAGCCACCTCGGCCTGGTGCTCGATCTGGCGCACGTCGAAGGCGCCGCTGACGAAGTAGTCCTGCTCTGCGAGCAGGGAATGGACCACCAGCGAACCAGCCTCGACGAGGCTGTAGTTGCCGGTCCGCTCGGCCTCGATCTCGCGGCGGGCCAGCTCCGTGATCCGCTCGTACAGCTTCTCGTGCCGGCCCTCGTCGATCTCCACCAGCAGCGCCTCGTCGCCGCACGCGCCGCTGTATACCGAGAACAGCGCATCCTGAGCATCCACGGCTCGGTTCCAGCCCCGGCTCCGATGGCTGATCCGGCCCGACGGCCCCAGCACGTCGCGCAGGGCGTAGGCGTGGTTGCGCAGCAGGAACTCGTGGTCGAGCAGCTCGGTCCCGGTGGGGAAGAGCAGGCCGAACACGCGTACCGACTGGATGTCGCCGGTGTTGACCTTGTAGGCCTTGCCGTCCGCGTCCGTGGTCTGCATGTACTCGAACAGGTACATGCCGCCGCGCTTGTCCAGCAGCCCCTCCACCTGCACCGTGAGCGTCGGGGGCAGCACCTCGCCGTCCAGCAGCATCCGCGTCATCTCCTCGGCAGGGACGTCCGCATACTTGGCGGCCTCGCGGCGTTCGGCACCGCTGAACCAGTAGTACGCGAACGCGGCCGCGATGAGCACTCCCGCGCCGATGAGGTACCTGGGCGGGATCCCCTGCGTGTCGTTCGTCGTGTTCCGTCGCATCGTCGTCCTCCGCCGTCCGGCCCGCTCCTGTTGCCGTCTCGGGGGGAGGATGTGCTCGAACGGCGGATCGTGACGGTGGGGCTTCGATCCGCGCCCGTCCCCGTGTCCGGTCCCTCCTGGTATGCTACGCGCCACACTTCATCCGCCGACCCCGAGGAGGCCCCATGAGCAAGCCGTTGACGCTGGGCATGATCGCCACGTCCACCAAGGAGAACGAGAAGCGCGTGGCCATCCACCCCTCGCACTTCCACCTCTTCGACGACGAGACCCGGAAGCACGTGTACGCGGAGAAGGGCTACGGCAAGAACTTCCGCATGAGAGACGAGGAGATCGCCCCATACGTGGCCGGTCTGAAGACGCGCGAGGAGCTGTTCGCCACCTGCGACGCGGTCATGGTGTTCAAGCCCACCGAGGACGACTTCGAGCACTTCCGCGAGGGCCAGGTGCTGTGGGGCGCGGTGCACGCCATCCAGAACCCCGCGATCGTGGAGGAGGGCATCCGCAAGAAGATGACCTACATCTCCATGGAGTACATGTACCAGTGGCGCGGCGACAAGAAGGGAGTGTGGCTGTTCAACACCCAGTCGGAGATGGCCGGCTACTGCTCGGTGGTGCACTGCCTGCAGGTGCTGCTGGGGACCAAGGGCTGGTACGACCAGCAGAAGAAGTGCGCCATCATCAGCTTCGGCGCGGTGGGCCGCGGCGCCGCGCACGCGCTGCAGTCGCTGGACTACCACGACATCACCGTGTTCTCCATGCGGCCGCCGTTCGCGGTGCTCAACACCATCCCCGGGTGCAACTACCGCCAGTACTTCCGCAAGCCCGAGGTGGGGCCGCACCTGTACGTGGAGAACGAGGCCGGCGAGACGATCACCTTCGGTGAGGAGCTGGCCGGCTACGACGTCATCGTCAACGCCGTGTACCAGGACACGGACAACCCGCTGATGTTCGTCGAGGGCGATCAGATCGACCAGTTCACTCCTGGCGCGGTGATCCTCGACGTGTCGTGCGACCGCGGCATGGGCTTCGAGTTCGCCCGGCCCACGCGGTTCGACGACCCCATGTTCGAGGTGGGCCCGGGTGTGGTGTACTACGCGGTGGACCACACGCCGTCGTTCATCTTCAACACCGCCTCGCTGGAGCACAGCAAGCCGGCCTGGCCCTGGGCGAAGACCGTGGTCGGCGGCCCGGACGCCTGGGACGCCCAGCCCACCATCGGCCGCGCCATCGACATGCGCGACGGCGTCATCGTCAACCCGAAGATCCTGACGTACCAGAACCGCGATCCCGAGTACCCGCACCGCGTGCGCGACTGACCGCCCCGATGCCCCGCCTCGATCCCGCCCGGCTGTTCGACCTCGTATGCGCGGCCACGACCCACGCCGAGTCCACCGGCGCACTGCAGCCCATCGCCACGAGCTCGGTCCAGGTGGTGGACGGGGGCGTGCCCTTCGACGTGCGCGTGGTGGACAGCCTGCTGCGCAAGTCCGCCGTGTGGGTCCCCCCCGATCCGGACGCTGAGCGGCCCAACCCGTTCTTGCCCTACGACCCCGACATGTTCGTGGCCGACGTGTCCGACACGCACGTGTGCCTGCTCAACAAGTTCAAGGTCCTCGATCACCACATGCTGATCGTCACGCGGGAGTTCGCCGAACAGACGTCGCTGCTCGACGAGGCCGATCTGAGCGCGCTGTGGGCCTGCATGCAAGGGGTGGACGGCCTGGGCTTCTACAACGGCGGCGAGGAGGCCGGCGCCAGCCAGCCCCACAAGCACCTGCAGCTCGCCCCGTACCCCCTCGGCGAAGCCATCGAGCGCCCGCCGGTGGAGATCCTGTTCGCCGACGCCGTGTACGACGGCGACGTCGGCACCGTACCCGGACTCCCCTTCGTCCACGCCCTGGCCCGCGTGGCTCCCGACGCAACTCCGGCCGACCTCCTCGCGAGCTATCGTCGGCTCCTCACCGCCATCGGCCTGCCCCCTCGCGACGACGGGTTCCAGGCCCGCCCCTACAACCTCTGCCTCACCCGCGACTGGATGTTCGCCGTGCCCCGATCGGTCGAGTACCACGGCCGTATCTCCGTCAACTCGATCGGTTACGTCGGCGGACTGCTGGTCAAGGACGAGGCCGAGCTGGAGGTGGTGAGGCGGGTGGGGCCGATGGAGATCCTGCGGAGCGTGGGGATCGATCGCTAGCCGGCGAACTCAATCGTACTCGTACGCGCCGATGTCGTAGGCGCTGCCCTGTGGGCAGATCACGCCCTCGACGTCGTACAGGATGGCGCCGAGATCGGCGGGTGAGACGTCGTAGCCGGCGTCGATGGCGGGGGAGCTGTCGGAGGGGTGATAGTCGCCGCCGCCCTCGTCCTCGAACTGGGGATGGGCGTACTGGTTGTCGCCCGCGGCGACGTCGACGGTGATGAAGTCCAGCTCCGCGGCCATGGTCCGGTAGCCGATGTCGTCGTGGTAGAGCTGGCCGACGCAGCCCCAGACGAGGTTGTTGAGCATGTAGTCGCGGGTGTCGGTGTCGTCCTCGATGCAGGTGCCGCCGCTGCTGGTCTGGATCAGGTTGTTGACCATCCCGCCGGCGTGGGTGCCCGTCAGCTCGATGCCGGTACCGGCCACGCCCATGACCACGGTGTTGTTGACCAGCAGGGCGTCCTCGCCGCTGACCTCGATGCCGGTGCAGCTCGATCCGTTGCTGACCTCCACGAGGTTCGACAGCACGTCCACCGTGCCCGAGGCACTCAGGGCCGTGACCGAGGAGTTCGACGCGGCGTGGAGGCGGTTGCGCTCGACCAGGCCGTCCTCCACCTGCACTGCGGTGTAAGAGGAGCCCGTGCCGCTGGCGTCGATGTCCACGAAGTTGCCGGACACGGCGTCGGTGCTGTCGGTGGTCAGGTCGAGACCCACGAAGGCGCTCACGCCGCTGCCGGTGGAGCCGTTCACCGCCGGGTAGGACGATTGCTGGTGGTACACGTACAGGGTGTTGTTCGGGCAGCCGCAGTTCGGGGTGGTGCCCATGGCGCCCCCGGAGCCGCCCGTGGTGGGCGCCGAGCCCTCCCAGGAGATCGTGCTGCCATAGACCGAGGCAAGGCCTGCGATGCCGGTCCAGGCGCCGCCATCGCCGCCGTCTCCGCCGTTGCCGCCGATGCCGTGACCCGCCCAGTTGCATCCACTGGGGGCGTTGGCGCCGTCGCCCCCGTCCCCGCCGCTACCCGGGAGGCCGCCGGTGAAGTAGCTGCCCACCATCAGGCCGTCGCCGGCCGTGAGATCGACCAGCAGAACGCTGCCGCCGTCTCCGCCGTCCCCCCCGGGACCCCCGCCCATGCAGACGCCACCGCAGCAGCCGATGCAGCCCGCCCCTTGCGCGCCGTCGCCGCCGTCGCCGCCGTCGGCCGCCAGCCCGCCCGTGACGAGGCTGCCGTTGAGGACCAGCGTCGAGTCGGCCTGGATGGTGACCACGTCGATGCCCGAGCTGCCGGTGTTTCCGGCGTCGCCACAGTAGTTCTCGGGGCCGTTCAGGCCGCCGCCGCACCAGTATCGCCAGCAGTCGTCGCCGCTGCCGCTGCCGTTGGCGCCGTCGGTGGTCTCGGCGCCACCGCCCAGGACCGCTGAGTCCCAGATGTCCAGGGAGGCGGAGGACTCCACCCAGACTGTCACGGCGTCACCGCCGTCGACCGTCGAACCCTCGATGACGGAGTGGGCGACGATGCCCGCGCCGCTGGCCGCGTCCACCACGGTGGTCGTGTCGTACGCCGGGATCACCCACGATCCGTACAGCACGTCCGAGCCCGTGCCGGCGAACTCCACCGTGTCCTCCACCTCCACCGCGCTGACCACCACGTCGCCGTACGGGGCCGTCGTGAACGTCAGCTGGCCGGTGATCACCGACCACCCCTCGACCGAGAGCCAGTCGGTGGCGTAGCCGCCGAAGATGGTGGCGTTGGCCGTGACGTCCTCGTTGTAGTCGCCCACGGTGGCCACCACGGGCTGGTCTGCCGAGGCCGCCAGCGTGACGGCCTGGGTCAGGGACTGGACCGGGAACTCCTGGGTGCCGGGGAAGAAGTCGGAGCCGTTGACCGCGTCGGCGTAGACCGCCGCGCCGTCCCAGTCGACGGCGTACTCCTCGGCGCCGTCGCAGTCCTCGTCCACCTCGTTGTCCGGGATCTCGAGGGCGTCGGGGGAGATCCAGGGTGCGGCGTCGTCGCAGTCGCCGGCGTCCTCGGTCCAGCCGTCGCCGTCGTGGTCCACGCCGGTCTCGTCCACGATCCCGTCGCAGTCGTTGTCGAGCTGGTCGTCCTCGATCACGGGAGCGCCGGGGTAGACCAGCGCGTTGTAGTCGTTGCAGTCCCCGCCGCCGCAGCCGTCGTAGCCGTCGCCGTCCACGTCGGCGACGTCGCGGTCGCCGTCGCAGTCGTCGTCCAGGCCGTTGCCGCACAGCTCGATCATGCCCGGGTTCACGTCCGGATCGGCGTCGTCGCAGTCG
>CAZLEO010000387.1:0-7749 GCA_964558555.1 uncultured Rickettsiales bacterium
CCTGGGCGGCACGTAGACTGCCCAGCGTCTTGCGAATCTCCTCGGCCGTCCGCTTGGGGATGTACACAAAGATGGTGGGCGAGTCGCTTCCGGCCGATCGAGCGTCCGCAAGCACGCTCCCCTGGTCGTCGTCCCATCCGTCACGCACCCAGACGTGGATGGCCTTGCCAATGCCTGCCGGCTTCTCAGGACCGAAATGGGGGGTGATACTCCGCTGCTCGCGACACTCTCCTTGATAGATCTTCACGCCCTTGAGCCGAGTGCCGCACTCGTTGCGGAGGATGTCGGCACGCTCGCTCGCGACACGCTGCGGATCGCCCAGGATGCTTGCGATCTGGCTGCGGTACTCGTCGTTCCAGGCGCTGCTCTCCCGGGTCTGCATGCGGTACTCGTCGCCCACACGCATGACCTTCCCGCTGTCCTCCAGCTCGACGAGCAGATCGGGTAGACGCTTGCGCAGATCGGCGCTGCCCGCACGGAGATCCGTGACCAGTAGGTCGGCGGCCGCGTCGGCGTTCGCGGTGATGCCGAGTTCCGCACCCGGATCGCGGGGCAGCTTGCCGATCAAGAAGATGAGCCCGCAGACACGCGCCTTGAGCTGGTCGTCGACGGAGCCCGCCTCGAGCTCCTTGATGAACTCGAAGATCTCGCGCGGGAGGATCCCGGTCTGTAGCAGGTTGGCGGCGATCTCGTCGAAGATGAAGTCACCGGCCACGACACAACCGAGGTCGGCGTCCGCAGTCGAGCGGGCCGCCTCGTGGACGACCTTGAGCTGGTTGCGCAGCTGGCCCGCCGTGCCGCCCTGGTCCACCGCCCGGAGGAGCCGCTCCCAGAAACGCCGCCGCACCGGCAGCAGGGGGTAATCCGGTACGAGGATGTCGCTGTCCTCGGACCGATGCTCGACCCTGGTGCCGACGAGGTGCCGGGAGATCTCCCCGATATGGTCGGTGAGCACGTCGTCGACGTCGCCGATCTTGTCGGCCTTCTTGGCCAGGATGACCTTGCGGATGACGGTCTCGACGTCGGTGTCGGACAGCTCGATCTTTACCGTGAAGCGCCCCATCAGCTTCTGGAGCATGGGCGTGCCCGACAGCGCGGTCTGGCCCGTGCCGACGAACAGGAGGCGTCCGCTGAACTGCTTACAGCAGGTCTCGGTGACCCTCTGAATCAGGTAGGTCCGGTCCTGGTTCTCGCCGATGTACTGCTGGACCTCGTCCAGGCCGATCAGCGTGAGCGGGAACTTGCCGTCCACCGTGAGGGCATCGCGGATGGCGTCGACCATCTGCTCCGTCGTGACGTCGGTGGCCTTGGGGAACTGCTCGCGCAGGAGCGCGCGAGCCTGCTGGGGGCTGGCAGCGAAGCTGGGGTAGACCTCCAGGAGCGCCCCGGTGATGGTGGGGGACACGTAGAGGTTGCGCAGCTCCCGTCGCCAGTCCTTGCCCGCTGCCTCGACGTGGCCCTGGACCGCGTCGAGGTAACCCTCGTCGCGCAGCCACATCACGAAGCGGGCGAGGGGGTACTGTTGTGGCAGACCTACCGATCCAAAGACGATGTTGAGCAGCTCCAGACGAGCGTAGTCCCCTGCTCCCGAACCGAGCTTCCCCGACGCCGCGTGCAGGCCTCCGAGCCGGCGCCCCGCCGTGGTCAGCTCCGTGAGCGAGTCGTGGATGTCCGCGGGGAGGTTGACGATGCCCCGGGCGGTCGCGCCGTCCGCGAACTCTAGATCCAGCCACAGCGCGCGCAGCATCTTGACCAGGTGGGACTTGCCGCTGCCGAAGAAGCCGCTCACCCAGACGCCCGGCTGCATGGGCTGGTCGAGGTTGCCGAGGTAGGTGTCGAGGATGCGGCGCATCCCCTTGGCGTACTCACCGTCGCAGACGAACGTCTCGAGCTCGTACCGCAGCGTGCGCATCTCCGCATCGGAGCGGCCGTCCGTGACCTCGGCCACGCCGTCGTTGAGCAGTCGGTTCTCGACGGGATCCTTGAGGTAGACCTCTCTGTTCTTCATCACACCTGTGCTCCGTCGTGGGCGGTGATCGGGACCGCCATGTAGTTCCAGCCGTCCCGCGCGTCGAGCAGGCGGTAGTTGTTGTCCTCGTGCTCGCCCGGGAAGAAGACGAGGAGCCGGCCGGAGATGTTCCCCTTCACCTTCGGGTCCTCGAGCACCCTGGAGGCGCGCGTGAACCCGAAGAGGCTGGCGATCCCCAGGATGCCAACTACCGTCTGTGGGCCGACAGCGGGATCGGTCATTGCCCCGTGTACCAGCTCCACGACGTACTCGTGGTACTCGGGCAGGAGCAACTCCATCGCCTCGGGATCCTCGAAGTAGCTCTCCCGGTACTCGTGCGCAGCCATCCATTGCGCGAAGCTGTCGGTCAGGTCGCAGAGCTTCCAGCCGTGTCCGGCCCGGGTGGTGGCGATCTCGAACTCGTCGACTCGCGCCCGGATGCGGCGCTCGTCGGTCTTGTCGTAGACCGCGAACCACACGCGTTCGGATCCGGACAGCCGCGTCTCCCACGGCAGCTCGACGAAGCTCTGGTAGCGACGGATGAGGCGGTCGATCCTACTCATGGAGCAACTCCTCCTCATGGGCGTGCAACAGGTCTGGGAAGCGCACCTCGATGACAGAGCCCACGCTTCGGAAGTCGAGCCAACCGCGGCGCGAGGCGATCCTCGTGAAATCGAGCAGCCGGGCCTCCGGCGCGTCGAGCAGTCCCGCCCAGATCGCGGTGTAGAGCCGCTGGGCGCGCCGCCCTTCCAGGTATGCGAGGAAGAGGGCAAACGCCGTGCTGCCCGGTGTAGCGGTAGTGCGCGTCCGGGTCTTCCGTCGGTGCCCTTTCAGGTGGCGCGACTGAGTCCATGTCGACATGACGTTGCGGGCGATTGAACGCTCGCTGCTCTCACTGAAGCGCCCGGGCGCCTCGCCGTGAAGCAGCTCCTCGACATCCTCGGATGTGACTTCGGAACCGATCTCGGCGTCCAGTACCACGCTGGCCGTCATCCGCAGCAGGGGATCCCGCGCGAAGGCGCACAGCAGCGCCAGCAAGGGGCGCCCCTCGGGATCGACGTCCCACAGCCGGCGCATGGCGCGGAACACAGGGATGGACGGATCGAGCCCGTAGAGCGCCTTGAGCTTCCGCGTAGTGTGCTCCCTGGTGGTGTGCGTCCGTTTTCCCAGGACGTTGTCCTCCACGACGGCACCGCGGTAGTCCGCGATCGTGGCCTCCGGCTGTGTTGCATCGAGCAGGAGGTCCAGTTCGCGCAGCATGAGCGTCCGGCTGGAGTGGGTACCGCGGTCGCCGTCCCGGAACCCGAATCGAGATCGGAACGCCGCTGAGCCGTTCCCGGCCCTCAGCGGATCGTGATCGCGAGCCGTGCCCCGGTCCATCGTCCTACCCCTCGCGCTCGCGTGTCCTGCTCTTCGAGCTGGCGGCGCTCTCGACTCGCACCCAGTCATCGATCTCGGAGAGCTTGAACTTCCACAACCGGCCGATTTTGTGCGCTGGGAGCCCGCGGGTACTGATCCAGCGGTATACGGAGTCCTTGGCGATGCCCAAGTGCCGGGCGACCTCCTCGACCGAGACCCAGGGTTCAGGCACAGTCTTCTCCCTCTTCAGTACGTCCTCTATCCGGGTGTGCGGGCTTCTTGGGAAGACCCCGAGACACCGAATCTATCACGCACGGATCTCACCATCAAACCCTGTTTTCTGCACGAGATAGTCGGCTTCAATCGAAGAAAATCGCACAGCGCGGGACCCATCGATTGCCCCTCTCCGCTGCCAGGAGGGCGTAAGATGTGCGGACCAGGATCGGGCCGCCCCGGAGCCTCGGCGGGTTGCGACAGCGTGTCGGCCCCGGGGCGACCACGAAACCTGGTCACGTCTCCCCGAATGAGAGCTGGTGTTCGTCGGCGAGCAGGAAGAGAGCGATGCGGCGGGCCTGGTCGTCGGGCAGACCGTCGCGGCGGTAGATGCCGATCCGGATGTCGAAGTCCGCATGCAAGGCTTGCGATAGATCGCCGATCGCGCCATCCAAGGCGTCGGCGCTCATCGTGAACGCCCCCCAGGGGCCGGGCTTGCCTTCGCGCTGCAAGCGACGCGCATCCTCGACGATGTTGTCGAAGGAGTCCCGCTCGGGCTCTTCTACTGAAGCCGATTTGCGCTGGCGTTCGATGACGATGGCCAGCAGTTCCGGTTTGAAGGGCCGGAGCTGCTCGATCCGCTCCGACGACAGCACTCCCTTGGGGGCGTTCAGGACCAGGCGGTCACCCTTGACGGTCAGTCGGACGTCCTCGGCCTCCAGCTGGGCCAGCAGTTCTCTCGCGGTCATAGCTCAGTGTCCTCCCGGGACGAAGCCGTCCCAGCGGTAGGCGGATCTGTCCGGTCATTGGTGGTGCTGCGGCCCTGGTCCGGGCCGGCTAGGTCGGAATCCTGCTCGGATGGAGCACCTTGGTGCACCTCGGATCTCGAAGGTACACCCCACTCAAACCCCTGTGTTTGCTGGGTTTTCTCGGGGTCTGGTGTACCTTGGCGTACCTTCCCACATCCTTTACGTACATGCGCACGATCGCGATCTTCAGGATCACCCCCTCCTCGTGCATTCAAGATGTTGGGCAAAGGTACACCAAGGTGCACCGATGGCTCCTCGGATGAGCTATTTCCCCTGTCATATCGGAAGCTTTCACAGGGTGTACCTTTGGGTGTACCTTGGTCGAAATCGGGGGTACCTTGGTCTATCCCGGTGTCAAGGTTCACCTTCGCGCCGGTTGCCGGGGCTACGTGGATGAGTCTCCACGTCTTGATGCGCTTCTTGAGGCCTGTGTTCACGACCTGGAAGTCGCCGAACACGCGGTCACTCTGCTTGGCCAGCTTCATGCCGAACGAGGTCCGCTGGGACTTCTCGTTGCCGCGGGACGTGACCAGGCCGTCGATGTCCTGGGCGATCTCGAACAGATCCCTGGAACTCACCTCTGTGCTGCCGTGCTTATCCCACCACGCGCCGACGAAGGTCCGCCACAGGGTGCCCTGGTGATCGGCGGCCTCGTACAGCTCGTTGGCGTTGGCCAGGAAGCCGGGGATGCCCGCGTGCTCGAGTATGCCAGCGAGGACGCGAGACCAGCGCTCGTAGCCGCCCAGCGGCTTGCTGGTGGCCTTGGGCGAGCCGGCGGAGAGCCAGCCCTGGGCGAGCACGAGGGCAGCCCAGACGAGCTCTGCACGGTGGCGGTGGACCCAGGTGCGCAGGGGGTTGTGGCGGAAGCCCTCGCGCTGGAAGGGGCGGTCCATGCGCGGGTCGATCCGGATCCGGATGAAGCGGCGGGCCAACTCGGTGCTGAGGGTGACGTTGTTGCCGGTGGCGACCCACACGCAGCGCACGGGCACGCGGATGGTCTCGTTCTTGCCGAGAATTCGATCCTCCCAGACCGAGGTGGTGAGGGCGGATGCCAGCGCGCCGGAGTCCAGGGGACGCACGATGTTGTCCAGCACGATGACGGCGCGGCGCTCCTTGAGCTGAGCGGTGAGGCGCTTGCGCCACTCGTCGTCGTCTTTGGCCTCGGTGACCGTGCTGACGGCCCGGCCGGCGAACGGATAGGTCGCCACGTCGGCGAGCAGGCTCTTGCCCGAGCCCGGGGTGGGTGCCTCGATGAGGTGGCCTGGGGTTGGGTCGGCACCGATCAGGTCACGGACGTACGGCAGCACGAACAGCGCCACGGCGTGGGCCTTGTCCGCGTCGGACACGAACGGGAAGTCGGCGAGGATCTCGGCGATCCACGCCTTGGCCCGCTCGATCTCGCGGGGGCCGGGACGCTCGGGCACGCCGGGCAGCTTGAAGCCCTCGCGCGGCGCGTAGAATGTCCGGCCCGCGGGGTGGTAGCCGGGCCGGGTCTGCAGCGTGCCGTCTGGCGCGAACACCGGCACCTCGACGATGCGCCGCAGCGGCGGAATGGGCGGCTCCTGGACCGCCAGCACGTCGTCGACGAGCGGGCGCGGCGGCAGCACCTCCATCGCGCGGTCGTTGACATGGACGTAGAAGTGGGCGGCGCGGGCGATCTCGTGGCGCATCCGCGTCGTGGTGAGATCCTCGAGCTGCGGCGTGTCATCGTCGTCGAAGCCGAGCCGGACCGGGGCTCCATCGCACTGGAACAGCCTGGGCGGGTCGTTGCCAGCCTGCACGGCGTCCCACGCCTTGGGGGTGATTACGGTCAGGTCGCCCTCCTGGGCGTAGATCCAGGGCCGGTGATCGCGGTCGCGGTCCCCAGCCCTGGATCTACGGCGGGGGATGACAACGGATCGGACGACGGCCACGGCGTCCCGCTTGAACCCGGCGTCGGCCAGGCGGAGTTGGAGCATGTCCCAGCCATCGCGGCCGACGCGGCGCAGGGCCTGCTCGACGTGCTCGTCCTGGAGCAGATCGGCGAGGTTGGCATCCTCGCCGGTCAGCACGCCGGCGATCCCCCGAGTGCTGGGCATGGGCCATCGCACGCGCTCCCGCGCCCAGCGGCGGGTCGACTTGAGGATGTGGCGGATCTCGTTCTGTCGCTCTTTGTTCCCCCACGGCGGTTTCATCCGCTGGTTGGCGACCAGCTCCAGGGTCGCCTCGATGGCGTTGTCGGCCACCCCGGCACGCCGGAGCAGGCCGGCGAGCTTGACGCACAGGTCGTGTCGGCGGCCGTCGGGGAGCGTTGCAGGCAGTCGCCGACCGCTGGGCTCGTACAGGGCGGCGGCGCGGGACGCATTCGGCTCGTCCAGTTGTTCACCGATGGCGGCGATCTCATCGGGCTCGAGCCCAACACGACGCAGGACCGCCCACCACGGTGGGCCAGCTCCAGGGGTCGCTGGTTTGCTCTCGGCGTCTCCTGCGCTCTCGGTGGGGCTCTTCTCTGGGGTCAATCGCTGGACCAGCTCCTCGGGGAGCTCAGCCAGTGGCTCGCCCTCGTTCACATCCCAGAAGTAGGGATTGCCGGATGCGTGGTTCGACGGTGGCGCGACGACGTAACCGCCGTTGCCGCGGTGGTCGATGCCGGGGCCGAGCACGCCAGCGCCGATGCTGATGCTCTTGCCTTCCGGGTAGTGGAAATAGGCGTGGACACCACCGCCGCCTGTGCGGACCTCCCAGGTGACCGGTGCGTCGAACTCGTGCTTGAGCGTCTCCCAGGAGTCATCGCCGCCATGCCGCGGGTCGACATCGATTGCGATCAGGTCGCTGTCCTCGCCGGTGGCGACGGCGACGTTGGCGTCGGGCCAGCGCTTCCACCATGCACGTATCCGGCGCTCATCCGCGCTCGCGTCCTTGCATCCTCGTTTCGTCCGAGGGTGCTTCCCGGGGCTGGAGCAGGAGGCGTTGCCGCAGGAGCAGGCGCCGTCCCGCATGGCGTGGACAGGGAAGACTCGCCACCCTAGTCCGGCGTAGAGCAGCGCGAACTCCAGTGCCCCCTCGGTCTCTGTCAGCGCCTCGGACGCGACGAGCTTCACATCGCCTCCGGCGGCGTGGCCTCGGTTCGGCGGCGCAGCTGGCGGAAGGCGTACATCGACGCGGGGTTGTCGCCAGCCTCGACGACCTCGACGCGGTAGTCCAGCCTGCGGAACCGGGCGTCCAGCTGGCGCATCGCGTCGAGGATCGGCCGTTTACGCGGGCTGGCCTCGCGGTTGGCCACGGCAGCGGCCAGAGTCGAGCTGGTGACGAGGACGTACGGCTCAGTGCCCTGTTTGGTGGCGAGGTACAGGCCCGCGCGGACGGCGATGACCTGCAGCG
>CAZLEO010000388.1:0-7646 GCA_964558555.1 uncultured Rickettsiales bacterium
GCAAAGTGGGGAGATGTAATTGTCGTCGACGGGGAGATGTAGTTGACGCCGGGCATGAGGTGGTTTGCTCGGAGAACCTACTGGGCGGCCTGGCAATCTTCCTATCCCCCGTGACCCTAACCGACGTCTCAGTCACGAACAACGACTGCGTGGGCTTCTCCATCGGCGAATCAGGGGCCACCTGGACAGGTGGTGTGATCTCGGGCAACGGGGTGGCTAATATCGAGAATGGCCTGCCTGCGAGCGGAGGATTGTCCGCGGGTGTGGGCACGAACATGCAGCTGTCGAACTTCGCGATCATCGGGAATGCAAGCTCGGGATCGGGAGCCGGATTGACGGTGTGGGCCGGTACGGTCCACCTCGACAACGGGCTCATCCTGGGCAATACCGCGGACGGAGACGGAGGAGGCATCCAGGTGTCGGGCGACACTTGGGAAGGGGGCGGGTCCGTACTGGCGTCCAACGTCGCGATCATCGGCAACACCGCCGAGTTCGGAGGGGGGATCGAAGTCGCGACGCAGGGAAGTGTCGAGCTGACGAACTCCATCGTGTATGCGAACTCGGCGGACTACGACGGTGGGGGTGTGCTCGACGACGGCAAGCTCACTACGACCTCTTTCCTTCACTGCGACATCCATGGCAACTACCCGGACGAGGTGTACGGGATCTTGAATCCCGCGGGCACCGACGGCAACATCTCCACGGATCCACTTTTCCTGGACACGTCCGATCCCGATCCCGCCGCCTGGGACCTCCATCTCCAGACCACCTCACCTCTGGTCGATGCTGGAGACCCAACCCTCTCTGATCCCGACGGTTCAACCTCCGACATAGGAGCATATGGCGGCCCTGGAGCCGACGAGTTCGACCTAGACTGGGATAGCTTTCCCGAGTGGTGGCAACCGGGGGAGTATGACTTCGCAGTCTATCCGGGACAGGGGCTGGATTGCGCAGACCTCGACCCGACCGTGTACCCAGGGGTTGGGTGCTGACGCGGCTATCTACGCTGGATTGCCGTGAGTTCTCCCTGCAGGATTCGCCCTCCAGTCGGCGTCCATCATGGACGCCTCCTTCCGGCGCCCCTCGATTGCTCTGCCGTCCGTCACGGACGGCAGTCGTCTATTCGACGACCGCAATCTTCGCTTCGAATCCTGCGACCTACGGATCCGAAGCGAAGATCCAGCAAACAACGTAAGGTGCCGTACTGGCTGGGTTTTTATGTATTTTCGCGGGTCTGTGATGTGTGCTGGCAGTACGCTCGAGCCATCCTGAAACACCCTGACTCCGACCGAGTTTGCCACCGGGAATGCCACCAAGGCCGTGGCCCGAATCCCGCTCCGAGCTCGACTCAGCAGTTGTCGATGCAGTCCTCGTACTCGGCGGCCGCGCGCTCCGAGCACTCCTCCTCGGTCCCGCCAGCGTCGATGCACTCGTCGTACGACTGCTCGGACCGTTCCCCGCACCCCTCCTCGCACTCGTCGTCCCCTTCGTCGTCCTCGTCGCAATCCTCCATGCACTCGTCGTACGCGGCGGCGTAGTCCTCCCGACACTCTTCCTCGCTTCCACCGTCGGCGATGCATTCGTCGTATGCAAGCGCCGCGTACTCCTCGCAGCGTTCCTCGCACTCGCCCCCGTCACCGGCACACTCGTCGTACGTCGCGGCGTAGCGCTCGCGGCATTCCTCCTCGGTCCCGCCAGCGTCGATGCACGCGTCGTAGTCGTCCTCGGCGAGAGACTCGCACTCGTCGTCTCGGTCGTCGTCGTCGTCGTCGGAGCGGTCATCTTCGCCCTGCTCGGCTGCAGAATCCGAGGTGCCCATGAGCCCGCTGTCACAACCGGACGCCACGAAGGCCAGAGCCAGGATCAAGGGAAGGAAAGAGAGCAAACGGGACATGGAAGCCTCCTTGCAGTTGCGGCGCCGGGCGCCCTACGTATTTACCTGTTTCGACGAGCGTCGGCACGAGTTCTGGACTCGGGCCCCAAATAAGCTCACTTCACCGCGGATGGCAGCAGGAGATCGATGCCCACGGTTCCGCCGAGCCGCGGCACGACCCGCCGGGTTCCGTCGAACGGATCCTGCATGAACATCGCCTGGCCATGGAACGAAGCGCGGAAGGACAGCGGAGAGAGCTGCCGGGCACCGATGACGATCCCGAACCGACCACCCAGGGTCGGCAGGACCAGTGACCCCGTGGGCACCTCCATCTCCCTGTCACGTAGGTCCTGCAGTGTGATGTCGCCGAGGTACGGCCCCCAGATGGCTTCGTCGAGCAGGCGCACGCCCGCGACGCCGGCAAAAAGGAAACGGACATCGGGTTGCGGAAGAAGCGCGAGACCGACCTCACCGTCCGCGGCCAGCGTCCCCACCGCCTCTGCGGACGCAAGGCCCAGGTCCAGGTTGACCGCGAGCAGGGGTGCTGCTCTTTGCGGCCCGGGTCCGAGGAGTTCGAGTCCGACGGAACCCGAGAGGTTGCCCAAGGAGACCTCAGGGAATCCCATCCCGCCACCGTCGAGGCCCACTCGCAGGTGGCCCTCGGCCGACCGCGGTAGGCGCCGGCGCGTTTCCCCCACACCCTCGACCTCGGCGGTCGCCTTGGACGCCTGGAACGGCTCGAGGACCGTAGGTTCACGCTCGCCCTCGTCCAGAGACGCCAGCGGTTCGGGTTCCACCGAGCCCCAGTCGATGTCGTCGTCCTCCTCGGCGGCCAGTGGCGCCTCGCGCACAGGGATCGAGTGTTCGTGCGTACACGCCACGGTCTCGTAGATCACCGGCTGGCACGGCGCGCACGTGTGTTCGGCGCGATCCTCCTGCGATGGAGACAGGGGCAGGGTGGCTGGTTTGGTCGGGAGTGACCACGGCACGATCGACGCGGCCCGGGGGGGCTCGGCTTCCTCCCTCAGCGTTTCATCCAGCAGCGTCGTCGGTTCCTCGTGAATCTTCGTGGTCTCGGTCACCCTCTCGCCGTCGACCGCAGACGACGCGAGCCCATGGATCAGCTGTGTGGCGACGACCCCGCCGCCGAATCCGACCATCGCCGCGGCCGCGAGAATTCCGTACAGCTTCACGCCCGCCACTCCGATCACGACGGGAGCCGCGACGGCCGCCTTGGCCAGCAACGCAGCAGCAGTCGTCGTCGGCGCGCCGCCGGCCGGGACGCCGAGCTGCCCGAGCCTGGACAACAGGGGATCAGTCAACGGATCTGGGGGATCATGGGTCATGATCGTCCTCCCTTGCTTCCCGCCACGGCTGCCTCCTCGAGGAGCCGGGCCAGCCGCTTGCGGGCATACGACAGCTGGCTGTGGACCTGCCCCTCCTCGAGCCCGAGGACTGCCGCCGTCTCGGCCCCCGACAGCCCGTGGATCGCCCGCAGGAGCAGGACCTCCCGATGACTCTTCGGCAGCATTCCGAGGGCTGCTTCGAGGCGGTCCGCCTCCTCTCCCAGGGCAGCCCGCGCCTCGGGCGACGGAGTCACGCTCCGCATCTCCGCCATCGCCACGAGCTTGGGCTCCGCCCTGGACTGCACACGCCGCTTGCGCAGGATGTCGATGCACTGGCGGCGAGCAATGGTGAACAGCCACGTGCGCAGCGCGGCCCTCCCCTCCCACCGCCCCTGCTCCCGCACGAGCCGGATGAACGTCTCCTCGTAGACCTCTTCGGCCTCCTCGGGGCTGCGCAGCAGCCGCAGGGCGTACGACTTCACCGCCGCCCCGTGGCGGTCGACGAGCACCTCGAATGCCGCCTCCTGGCCGTTGCTGAAGGCCTGCACCAGCTCGGCGTCGGTTCGCGCGTCCATTACTTACTCAGACGTGATGTCCATCGTGATCTGGAGATGATTCTGCCTCGTGCGGTGGATTCGTTCCTGGAAAGGAGGTGGGTCTGGAAGGGTCACGTTCACGGTCCATTGCCACGGCGGCCAGCGCCACCGACCTCGACAGACGTTCCGGAGGCAATTGTTTCCACGTAGCCATGATGTGGCTACAATAAGCTTCATGACATCGGACATTCCCCCGCTCCCCACGTCGTTCACCTACGCCGCCGTCAGAGCAGCCGGCCTCTCCGATCGACGCTTGTCCGGGTTGGTCCGAGAGGGGATCCTCGAACGGTTCGGCCGTGGCGTGTACCGCAAGTCGGAGGCTCCCCCGGTCGACCTCGACCTCGTCGAGATCGCCTTGCGCGCCCCCGAAGCCACGCTCTGTCTGACGTCGGCGCTGTCTCACCACGACCTCACGGACGCCATCCCCACCGCGCTCGACATCGCCCTGCCTCGCTCCCGCCGACCACCGCGCGTTGCGCCGCCGGTCCGCTGGCACCGATTCCACGAGGAGACCTTCGCGCTGGGCCGGGAGTCCTTGGAGGTCGATGGCGGTGTATTCCTCGGTGTCTACGGCGCCGAACGGTGCATCGTGGACGCCTTCCGGCTGCGTCACCAGGAGGGTGAGGAGGTCGCGGTCGAAGCCCTCCGGCGATGGCTGCGACGTACCGGCTCGATCCCGGCGCGTCTGCTCGATCTCGCGCGGTCCTTTCCGAAGGGCGAGCCAGCTCTGCTGCGCGCACTACAGGTGCTCCTGTGAAGCAGCGCCCCACCCATGAGTCGATCGCAGGGTCACGATATCTGGCCCTGCGCAGGATGGCCCGAGAACGCGGACGTCCCACCGCGGAGTTGCTCCAGATCCATGTCCTCGAAGGCTTCCTCACACGATTGACGAACTCCCCTCATCGCGAGCGGTTGGTGCTCAAGGGCGGGATGCTGCTCGCCGCGTTCGAGCTGCGACGCCCGACCCGGGATGTCGACCTCCTCGCCCTGCGCATCGACAACGACGAGCATGCGGTCCGGAACCTCATCCGAGACGTCGCTGCGGTAAAGATCGATGACGGCCTCGAATTCCACCTCGACACCATCTCGTCGGTCCTGATTCGCGACGAAGCCAGCTACCCCGGCATCCGAGTACGCCTCGAGGCCGAGCTGTCCACCGCGAAGCTCGTGTTCCAGGCCGATGTCAACGTGGGTGACCCGGTCGTTCCGGGCCCGGTCCGCACGGCGCTACCCACCCTCTTGGGCGATGAGAAACTGAAAGTGCTCGCCTACCCCGAGGCGATGGTCGTGGCCGAGAAGCTCGTCACCGCACTGCAACGGGGCCGTGCCAACACGCGCTGGCGAGACTTCGCCGACCTGGTCCTGCTGCTGGAATCGAGGGATCTCGAACCGGGCTCGCTCGCCACCGCAATACGAGAGGTGGCCCGCCACCGACAAACGCCCGTACGAGCTCTTGCGGAGGTCCTCGACGGGATGGCCGAACAAGTGCAGCCTCGCTGGAAGACTTGGTGGAACAAGCAAGGGCTGGAGGGCCGAGTACCTGCCGATTTCGGCGAGGTCCTCTCCACCCTCGACGAAGCGACCCGCGAAGTGCTGGAGTCGCTCGCTGGGGAGGGAGCACGTCCTGGCGATCTGCCAGACCCATGAGCAGGTAGGGCCACCAGGTACGTTCCAGCGGACGCGCTGGGCGCGTGAAGGAACCATCCGACAATCATCCGATGGCTGGGTGAAATCATCCGATTCAGACCACCGTCCTCCGTGGGATTCCCCACTCCGACCGGGTTTGCGAACGCAGAGACCTCGGCACTCGGTCCGCCAGATGGACCGTTTTCGCCACTCGCCCCCACACACTTCGATGTTCGGTCCGCTGAACGGACCATTTTCGGGGGTTGAGCTCCCGGGGTGCACTCGACAAGAGGCTTGGGACGCTCGAGGAGCTGGGATTGCTGCTTCTCGAGGGCAAGGGACGAGCTGCTCACTACGTCATCTCACCCGTGAAATCGACCGGTAATCGGCCAATCTAGTGGCCTAATCGACCGATCGGAGACTCGACCGAGTTTGCCACCAGGAATGCCACCAGAATCAAGAATTCGGATCAGAGCCCCTGCCTGACCGTCCGGAGGCATGCCAGGCCCTTTCCTTTTGGACTTGTTCATATACCCAAATCTTGCTACTTTTGGTTCCATCGAATGAACGCTTAGGAAGGCAAACATGCAGCCCTCCGACACCACCATCGAGCAGCTCATCGCAGAGCAGCAAGAGCGCCCTCTACCCCGGATCGTGCCCCGTGAGGTGCGCCTGCCCACCGTACCCGGCAAGGCCGATGCTGTCATCGGAATGCGGCGAAGTGGGAAGACCTATCGTCTCTTCGGGGAGATGCAAGCACTGCTGCGCAGTGGCGTACAGCGGACACGTATTCTCTACCTGAATCTCGAGGACGACCGGCTCGGCAATGCCGACCTGGGAACTCTGGACCGAGCGCTGGAGTTATTCTACCGACGCGATCCCGACGCCCGTACCGAAGGAGCCTGGCTGTTCCTGGACGAGGTGCAGGTGATCCCCGGTTGGGAACGGTTCGCGCGCCGCGTGCTCGACACGGAAAAACTCCGCCTGTATGTCACCGGATCATCGGCGCGCCTGCTCTCGACCGAGGTGGCCACCTCGTTCAGGGGCCGGAGCGTGACTGCGGAGGTGCTCCCCTTCAGCATGCGCGAGGCAGCGGTGGCAGACGGGCTCGAGTTGATTCCTGAACGCTGGCCGCCCGGGGCGGTGCTCCGCTCTCGGCTCGACGCGTTCGTGGTCGAGTACCTCCAGCGCGGCGGCTTCCCTGCGGTCCGTTCACTCCATCCTCACGACAGGGTGCAGCTGCTGCAGGAGTACGTCGATCTCGTGGTCCTGCGTGACGTCGCAGAGCGCCATTCCGCCACCAACTTGCCCGTGCTTCGCGAGCTGGTCGCCGCCCTGTTCTCGTCAAACGCCAACGGTTTCTCGGTGAGTCGCCTCCACGGCGCGCTAACCTCTCAGGGCTGGAAGGTAGGCAAGGCCACCCTGCTGACCTACCTGGGCCACCTCGTGGACGCGTTCCTGTTCTTCCTCGTCCCGCTGCGCACACGCTCCGCCCGGCAGCGAGCCGTCAATCCCCGCAAGGTCTACGCCATCGACCCGGGTATCGCAGCGGCGATGTACCGCGCCGGGGCGCGCAACCGCGGGGCTCAGCTCGAGAACGCCGTCTACCTCGAGCTGCGGCGACGCCATGGCCGGCTGACGGACGGGGCGGTCACCTGGGTCAAGACGACCTCCGGGAAGGAAGTCGACTTCGCCATCGACGATCCTGTCCAGGGCGGACCTCCCGCGCTCGTCCAGGTGTGTGAACAGTTTGACGATCCGGCCACCCGGAAACGCGAGCTCGGTGCTCTGTTCGAAGCGATGGCCGAGTTCGACTCAGACTCCGCAACGGTCGTCACCCTGGCCCACGACGAGCAGATCGAGTCCGACACAGGTTCGATCCGGGTCATGCCCGCGCGAGAATGGTTCTTTCGGCCAGATCCCGAGTGAATCGTCACCAAGATGACGTCACCATGTTGAGCAAGAATGCCACCAAACCTCAGGCTCAGCGATAGATCTTGATACGAACGTCGGCGCGTATCTATTTGATATCTTGGATGTTTTGATGGCGCGCCCTGCAGGATTCGCCCTCCAGTCGGCGTCCATCACGGACGCCTCCTTCCGGCGCCCCTCGATTGCTCTGCCGTCCGTCACGGACGGCAGTCGTCTATCCCGGGTTTGACAGTTGCACCCACATGATCCGGGTATCTCCGGAATCTGCCCCTC
>CAZLEO010000389.1:0-7605 GCA_964558555.1 uncultured Rickettsiales bacterium
CGGCACCAACTCCCTCTTCCCCCGGGTCTGCACCATGGTCCCCTCCCCCCCCCGGATGAAGCTAGGCGCCCACGTCAGCGCGGCTGGCGGTGTGGGCAAGGCGCCGGGGAACGCCGAGGCCATCGGCGCCGAGTGCATGCAGGTGTTCACCCGCAACCAGAACCGCTGGTCGTCGAAGCCGATCGCAGCGCGTGAGGCAGAGAAGTACCGGCGGGAGCTGGGCTCACGCGTGGACCGCCACGCCGACATCGGTGAGGGGGAGCTGGGGCTGGAGCCCTTCCGGATGTTGATGGGCGACGACCGCTGGGCCGGGCTGCCGGGCTGCCTGGAGACACCTGGCGGTCCGGACGCGTGGAAGGTCCAGATCGCCGAACTCGCGGCCCTGCGGGGGGCGAGCCCGTGAGACGCAACCTGGCGCTGATCGCGTTCACCTTCTTGCCGACGGTGGCCCTGTCCAGCGTGGGCATCCTGATCCTGGTGTTCCAGCGCGCGGGCTTCGACATCGTCTTCGGCGTGCTGATCCTGATCCTGGCGGTGGCCGTGCTCACCGGCGGCCTGCTCGCGGCGTGGGTGCTGAGCCGGCAGGCGCGCACGGCGCGGCTGCAGACCGACTTCGTGGCCAAGGTCTCCCACGAGCTGCGGACCCCCCTGGCGAGCATCCGCATGTTCGTGGACACGCTGCAAGAGGGCGTGGCCGATCCCCAGGAGCAGACCCTGTGCCTGGACGTGATCTCCACGGAGACGTCGCGGCTGACGTCCATGATCGAGCGCCTGCTGCGGTGGGGGCGCATGGAGTCCGGCCGGCGCGTGTACGAGATGCGGCCCGAGGCGGTGGCCACCCTCGTCGGCGAGGCCCTGGCCCACCTCGAGCCTCAGCTGGCCAGCACTGGCATCGAGGTGGATCTCCAGCTGCCCGACCGGCCCGTGGCCGTGAGCGCCGACCGCGCCGCCATGGTCGAGACCCTGCTGAACCTGCTGAACAACGCGGTGAAGTACGGCGGAGACGGCGGCGTCATCCGCGTGCGCGTGCACCAGGAGCGCAAGCGCGTGCTCGTGGACGTGGAGGACGACGGCCCGGGCATCCCGCGCAAGGAACTCCGGCGCATCTTCGAGCGTTTCTATCGCGGCAGCGTCGAGGGCGTCGCCCGTATCCAGGGCAGCGGCCTGGGGCTGGCCATGGCGCAGCTGGTGGCCCGCAAACACCGCGGCCGCATCCGCGTCACGTCGACGCCGGGCGAGGGCGCCCGGTTCACCCTGGATCTGCCGGCCCTGCCCGACGCCGCGGCCGCACTGGAGGTCCCCCCCGGATGAGCGCGACTATCCTGGTCATCGAAGACGACCCCTCCATCGTGCTGGGCCTGCGGATGAACCTCGGCCGCGCCGGTTACCGGGTGCGCACCGCCTCGGACGGCCACATCGGCCTGGCCGAGCTCGCCAAGGAGCGCCCCGACCTGGTCCTGCTCGACCTGATGCTGCCCGGCGTGGACGGCCTGGAGATCCTGCGCCGCATCCGCGCCGAGGACCCGACCCTGCCCGTGCTCGTGCTGACCGCCATGGGCAGCGAGGACGACAAGATCCGCGGCCTGGACCTCGGCGCCAACGACTACGTCACCAAACCCTTCAGCATCGCCGAGCTCTCCGCGCGCGTCCGCGCCGCCCTGCGCACCGCCACGCAGGGCCCGGACGTACGCAACGGACAGATCCTGCGCGCCGGGGCCATCGAGCTCGACCTCGAGCGGCGCCAGGTCGCGGTGGAGGGCGCCGATGTGGACCTCACCACCCGCGAGTTCGACCTGCTGCAGTTCCTCATGGAGCGCCCCGAGCGGGTGATCACCCGCGAGCAGATCCTGGTCAACGTCTGGGGCCACGACTACGAGGGCACGGACCGCACCGTGGACAACTTCATCTCCGCGCTGCGCCGCAAGCTCCGCGAGGACCCGGATCGTCCCCGACACCTCCGCACCGTCCGCGGAATCGGCTATCGTTTCATGCCCTGATCCACGATATTCGTAGACTTTGTACGGCCCGTGAAACTCCCGTGACATTCGCACGTCACCTTTACCCTGGGGCCCACGGCCGAACCGGCCCCAGAGAGGCAGCGACATAATGACCCGACCCATCCAGCGTATCGTCTTGCTGGAGGCTCGTCCCCCGGACATCCACATCTTCCGCAAGTTCGCCCTGCCCCGGCTGGGCGTGGTGCTGCTGGGCACGATCCTGCGGGACCTCGGCTACGAGGTGCAGGTGATGGTCGAGGAGGTCAAGCCGTTCGACTTCGACGCCATCGCTCGCGCCGATCTCGTCGGCATCTCGGTGATCACCGCCACCGCCGGTCGGTCGTACACCATCGCCGATCAGCTGCGTGAGCAGGGGGTCCCCGTGGTCATGGGCGGCGCGCACGTGACGCACGAGTCCGAGGACGCCATGCACCACGCCGACTACGTGGTCCGCGGCGAGGGTGAGCTCGCCTTCCCGGCGCTGCTCGAGGCGCTGCAGACCGGCGCCGACGTGGCCGACGTGCCCAACCTGTCGTACCTGCGCGATGGCGAGATCGTGCACAACGAGCTCGCGCCGCTGGTGGACGACCTGGACCGCTGGCCCGACCCGGACATGACGCTGGTCGAGGGCTTCGGCGTGGCCGGCTTCCTGCGATCGCGGCGGGTGGTGCCGATCCAGACGTCGCGGGGCTGCCCCCACGACTGCTCGTTCTGCTCGGTGACCGCCACGTTCGGGCGCAAGATGCGCTACCGCAGCCCGGAGCGGGTGGTGGCGCAGATGCGCGCGCACGACCTGCGCAGCACCGTGTTCTTCTTCTACGACGACAACTTCGCGGCCTCGCCGAAGCGAGTGCGCGAGCTGCTCGACGCGTTCGAGGCCCTGCCGCGGCGCCCCATCTGGTCGGCGCAGGTGCGCGCCGACGTGGCCCGGGACGAGGAGCTGCTGGACCGCATGAAGGCGGCGGGCTGCGAGACGGTGTTCATCGGCCTGGAGTCGGTCAACCAGGAGAGCCTGACGTCGGCGAGCAAGCGCCAGGACCTCCAGGACGTGTCCCGCTACCTGCGCCGGTTCGTGGACCGCAAGATCCGCGTGCACGGCATGTTCGTGTTCGGCTTCGACGACGACCGCTCCGGGACCATGCGCCGCACCGTCGAGTTCGCGCGCAGCCACCACCTGTTCTCGGTGCAGTTCCTGATCCTCACGCCGCTGCCGGGCAGCCGCACGTACCGGGAGATGGACGAGCAGCAGCGCATCATCATGCAGGACTGGTCCCTGTACGACGCCCACCACGTGTGCTTCCGCCCCGCCGCGGTCACCCCGGTGGAGCTGCAGCGCTGGCAGCTGGAGGGGCACGCGCGCTTCTACACCCTCGGCGAGGCCGCCCGGCGGCTGCTCACCGGCCGCCTGACCGGCGCGCTGCTGGTGCTGTACGCCCGCCACATCAACATCCGCTGGACCGAGACCCACGAGGAATTCCTCGACGTACTCGAGCTGCTGTCCGCGCCCGAGACGGGCCAGCCCGCCCCCGAATATCGCCGCGACTATCCAGAGCTCGAGGCCGAGATGAGGCGAGCCCTGGCGGTGGCCCCCTAGCGACACTACACTGCCGGCGTGGCCATCCGCGTCGACCTCGATCGAAGAGTCCTGAGTGCCCCCATCGGCGAGCTGGTGCGCGTGGGCAGCGGCCGCGAGATCGGCCTCGCCGGCGGCGGCCTGGCCCGCCTGTGGATGGGGGTGAAGGGGCACCAGCGCATCCAGGCCCAGCGGGTCGAGGAGGTCCCCGGCTACCAGCCCGAGCAGCCCGTGGGCGGGCGCCTGGAGCTGGACGGCTGGACCCTGGAGCTCACGGGGCGGGCCGACGGCGTGGTCCTGGACGTGGACGACCGCCCGATCGAGGTCGAGGAGATCAAGACGGTGCACCTGGGGCGGGACCTGTTCGGTCCGGTCAAGCCCGAGCGCATGGACCAGCACCGTCACCAGATCCAGCTGTACGCGTACCTGCTGTCCGGCGACGGCGCCCCCATCCCCGCGTTCCTCACCCTGGTGGACGTCATCGACGGCCGGGTGCTGCGTCAGGAGGTGTCCTGGTCGCGGCGATCGGTGGACGCGTGGCTGCGGCGCAAGCTCCACATCCTCGCGGGCCAGGCCCTGGCCCGCCGCGAGCACGAGCAGGCCTGCGCAGAGGCGGCCCGCGAGCTGCCCTTCCCCCACGAGGAGGTGCGGCCGGTCCAGCAGCCCATGATCGACTCGGTGCGCGACGCCCTGATGGGGGATCGCCACCTGCTGGTGGCCGCGCCGACCGGGGTGGGCAAGACCGCCGCCGCCGTCTACCCCGCGGTGCGCGAGGCCCTCTCCCACGGCCGCCGCGTGCTCTTCCTCACCGCCAAGACGCTCCAGCAGGAGCTGGCCGTGCGCACGGTCCAGGGTATGCAGACCGAACCCTCGCCGTGGCGCAGCCAGCAGCTACGCGCCAAGTCGGCCATGTGCGCCAACGACGAGATGGTGTGCCACGAGGACGTGTGCCCCTACGCCGAGAACTACGCCGCCAAGGTCTCCGAGGCCGACCTGGTGGACCAGGTGCTCGAATCCCGCGCCCACATCGACCCCGACACCGTGTTCGAGGCCGGCCGGCTCCGCCTGGTCTGCCCCTTCGAGCTGCAGCTGGACCTGCTCGAGCACGCCGACGTGGTGGTGTGCGACTACAACTACGTCTTCGATCCCCGCATCGGCATGGACGCGGTGGCCGGGCCCGGCGCCCTGGAGCGCGCGGTGCTGGTGGTGGACGAGGCCCACAACCTCGTCGATCGCGCCCGCGAGTACTACTCCCCCACCCTGAGCCTGGACCGGGTCGAGGCGGCCCTCGAGCAGCTCTCGACCCAGACCACGCGCCTGTTCACCCAGATCCGTGACGTGGTCGAGGACCTGCGCGAGTACGTGCTGTACACCCTCGACGACGCCTTCGCCGGCGCCCCGGGCGAGATGGGGTCGTCGGTCGGCGAGTTCGACGCCGGACCCCTGGAGCGGGCGCGGCGCGAGCTCGATCCGCTGCTGGTGCACTACGTGCAGTTCAAGCGTGAGCACCGCATCTGGAACACCGATGACCCGGTCATGGCCCTGTACTTCCAGGTCTCGTGGTTCCACCGGGTGCTCGCGCTGGGCAGGGACGCCGGCGGTGGCGAGTTCGTCCACCTCGCGACACGATCCCACCAGGGTGATCACCTGCGCGTCCTGTGCCTCGACGCGGCGCGCTTCGTCGGCCAGGTGCTGGAGGGGTCCGCCGGCGTGGTGGCCATGTCGGCCACCCTCGAGCCGTTCGAGTTCTACCGCGACCTGCTGGGCTTCGATCCCGCGGGCACGGACACGCTGTGTCTCCCCTCCCCGTTCCCCGCCGAGAACCGGCTCGTGCTGGTGGACGACTCCGTGGATACCACCTTCCGCCAGCGCGGCCGTCACTACGGGCGCATCGCCCGCATCGTCGGCGAGTGCGCCCCGCGCGGCCGCAACGCCCTGGCCCTGTTCCCCTCCTACCGCTTCCTCGACGAGGTGGCCTACCACCTCGACGCGCCCCACCACCGCGTGGAGATCCAGCGCGCCAACGACCGCCTCCAGCACCGCCAGGTCCTCGACGACCTCTCCCGCGGGGAGCCCACGCTGCTGCTGGCGGTCCTCGGCGGCGTCTTCGCCGAGGGGGTGGACTACCCCGGCGACATGCTCTCGGCGGTGTTCGTGGTCTCCCCGGGCCTGCCCCAGCTCGAACCGGAGAGGGAGTTGCTCAAGCGCCACCTCCAGGAGGCCTACGGCGACGGATTCGGCTACGCGTACCTGATCCCGGGGCTGCGTCGCGTGGTCCAGGCCGCCGGCCGCCTCATCCGCAGCGAGGACGACCGGGGCGCCATCGTGCTGCTGGGCCGGCGGTTCCTCCAGCCGCGCTACGCCGCCCTGCTCCCGCAAGACTGGACCGACGGGGACGTCCGGATGCTCCGCACCCGCGATCCGAGGGCCGCCATCGAGCGTTTCTTTGTGAACTCGCTGTAAAAATCCGTACCCCCCGCGCGCTCGCGTGCATAAGATCCCGTCTGGGAGAAGCCGTCATGACTGCGATCCGCCGACTGTTACTGACTTCCGCCCTGGTGCTCGCGCTGTTCGGCAGCAACGCCGCGTCCGCCCAGAGCGTACTCATCATCCAGGACAACAACCCCTGGGGCTACAGCTACTGGTTCGACCAGCTCGCAGCCCTCGGGCTGTCGTACACCCAGGTCGGGTCGAGCTCGATCCCGTCGGTGAACCTGGACGCGTACGACCTGGTCATCGTGCCCAGCCAGCAGAGTTCGAGCTTCAACAACACGATGAACTCGTACATGTGGCGGTTCGAGGACTACCTCGACAACGGCGGCGGGCTGATCCTCATGCTCGCCACCTACACCTCGTACACGCCCATATCGTCGTTACCGTACAGCGTCACGCACACCCACCACTCGGGCACGCTGTCCTGGTACATGTACAACGTCAACGCGAGCCACCCGGTCATGCTCGGCGTCCCGGCGAGCGTGTACTCGAACTACGCGTCGCACGGGCAGCTCACCGGCTACGGCGCGGCAGACGTGCTGACGACCAACGACTACTCGGCCGCGTCGTCGTTCTTCGACGAGAGCCACTCGGGCATGGAGTACGCCAGCTCGCTGACCCTGGAGTGGGCGGGCTCGGTGAACATGCAGGCCATCGGCCCCAACGCCATCGAGTACATCCTCAACAACCAGTGCCAGGACGCGGACGGGGACGGGTACGAGGACCTCGCCTGTGGTGGCACGGACTGCAACGACGGGAACGCCAACATCTATCCAGGCGCGCCCGAGAGCTGCAACGGCGTGGACGACGACTGCGACGGCGTGGCCGACGACGGCATGGGCATCGCCGGCTGCACCACCTACTACTACGACTACGATGCGGACGGGTACGGGCTGACCGCGTACACCCAGTGCTGGTGTTCCCCCAACGGCTACTACCGCGCCACGAACTCGGGCGACTGCGACGACATGGACGCCGCGATCCACCCGGGCGCCAGCGAGATCTGCGACAACGAGGACAACGACTGCGACGGCTACATCGACGAGGGCCTGACCTTCGTCGACTACTACTACGACGCGGACGGCGACGGGTACGGCACCGACGCCTCGCTGGTCCAGACCTGCGACGGCTCCCCCGGCGCCGGCTACGTGATGGCCGGCGGCGACTGCAACGACGGCAACGCCAACATCCACCCCGGCGCAGCGGAGCAGTGCAACGGCCTCGACGACAACTGCGACGGCGTCCTGCCCGGCGACGAGGCGGACGCGGACGGCGACGGCTACGCCATCTGCGAGGACGACTGCAACGACGGCAACGCTGCGGTCAACCCCGGCGCCGCCGAGGCCGCCTGCGACTACATCGACAACAACTGCGACGGCGTCCTGCACGCCCAGGAAGTGGACGACGACAACGACGGCTACGACGAATGCGAGGGCGACTGCAACGACCTCAACGTCGCCATCAGCCCCGGAGTGCTGGAGGCCGCCTGCGACTACATCGACAACAACTGCGACGGCGACCTGCACGAGCACGAGGTGGACG
>CAZLEO010000390.1:0-7578 GCA_964558555.1 uncultured Rickettsiales bacterium
GGCTGATGGGGATGGTCAGGATGCCGATGATCAGCACGAACATCAGCCCGAAGCTGACCAGCGACCGCAGAAAGAAGAACAGCTCGGGCGTGATCAGCGAGGAGACGCCACCGTAGTCGTAGTCGTACCAGGAGCGGTTCATGGCCGGCCGCAGCCAGGCCTCCCACATCAGCGTGGCCAGGAAGTTCTTGGCCGACATCAGCAACAGCGCGCCACCCATGAGAATCCCCGCCACGGTGGCGCGGAAGCGGTACAGGACCACGGCAGCCAGGCCCAGGTCGATGAGGATCCAGGCCGCAGTGAGCATCAGCGAGAACACGCGCTCGAGGGTCAAGCCTCCGTAGAAGCTATCCATGCTGCACCCCCTCCGTCGCGACCACGCGCGCCGGCCGGAACAACAGGATCGAGATGCCGAAGCCGATCTCGCAGGCCATCTCCACCAGGGTGAACAGGTGGTTCACCCACATCGTCCACTCGCCGTACAGGCCCAGGCTGGGCAGCCACATCAGGGTGCTCAGCGTCACGGTCACCGCGAACACGGACCAGCAGCCGAACATCAGCCAGCTCGCCAGCAGGTAGCGCTTGCGCATCGTGCACACCACCGCCACCAGCAGCGACGCCAGCGCCAGCAACATGCACATGGGCGGCCACAGGTAGCTCGTGGCCTGCATGAGGGTGTAGAGGATGTCGCTGCCGCCGTATCCCATGGATCCTCCTCATCGCCGCGCGAGGGGACCATGCTGGCACAGGGCCCGCGCGGTGTCAGCCGGTCATGTCGGCCGCGGTGCGGAACAGGGGGACGTACATGCTGAGGAACACGGTGAGGCCGGCCGCGGCGATCAGGCCGGCGAAGGCGAAGGAGTAGAGCCAGGCCCAGGTCCGGCCGACGTGGCGCATCAGCATGCCCACGATGGCGGCGTCGGCGAGGATGGCCATCCACAATACGCCCATCCACAGCATCCAGTGGGCGCGCACGCTCAGGCCCCAGGTCAACACGATCTGCGTGATCTTGGGCAGCTCGGCGCCCAGGGTCTGGAACATGCCCTCGAAGCTGGGCACCACCAGCACCAGCAGCAGCACCAGACACATCAGCAGGGGCACGTGGACCAGGGCGGAGACGGCCATGATCACGCCGGAGTGCGCGCGTTTGAGGGTGCGGATGTGGCCCTCGTTGATCTCCATCGCCTCAGTCTCCCACGGGCGCCATGGCCGCGTCGAAGAAGTCGAACATCGCCTCGCCCTGCATCGGGAACCCGGCGGCGTCGTAGTCCACCACCAGCACCGGCGTGCGGCAGGTGGTGAAGTCCTCGATGAGCTTGTGGAAGGGGTACAGCGCGGGCGTGGTCTCGTCGTTGCCCGGGTGGTAGTAGGTGGCGGCCATGTCCGAGACGTAGGCGGCGAAGCCGTCGTGCATGTGCACGGTGAGGTTGCCGATGGCCGAGCCGCCGGAGTGGCCGATGAGGCCGACGCGGTCCCCGTCCACGGCCGGGAGGTGCTGCAGGTAGCGCAGGCCGAGGGTCGCCTCGTACGCGTGCAGCCCGACCAGGGAGAAGCCGTCGAGCAGCAGCCGCGTCGCCACCATCTCCTCGACGGTGCCGGGGCCGCCCCCCTCGGCCGCCCGCAGCCCGATGGCCAGGAAGGCGTAGCCGGCGTGGGGGTAGGTCCAGCCGCGGTAGTGGTCGATGTAGGTCTCGGGGCAGTCGCCGTGGCCGTGCAGGGCGACCACGGCGGGGACGGGTTCCTCGGAGTACGGCGTGAGCAGCAGGGCGTCGAAGGTGCCCACGTAGGGATCGTGCAGCAGCACGCGCAGGCGGGTGTAGGCGGGCAGCTGTTCGCGTTCGATCACGGTCACGGTGAGGGGGCGTTCCTCCACTCCGTCGAACAGGAAATCCATGTTCAGCGCGGCGATGAGGTCGGCGGAGAGGTCGCCGGTGGGCGGCTTCCCGTGCAGGGGCACCTGCTGCAGCTCGATCTCGGCGAGCTGGCGACCCAGGGCGCCGCCGGCGATGGGCGAGGCGTGGTCGCTGGCCAGGGTGAGGAAGTCCAGGTAGTGGTCCCAGCAGTCGTCGCGCACCTCGCACGTCCAGGCCGCGCCGAGGTCCTCGGCCTCGACCACGGCGGAGGCGTCGGACGCGGCCGCGGACCCCGGGCACGCGAGCCAGAGCGCAGCGGCGACGACGGCGGCCCTCAACCTGTCCCTTCCGGTGCCCGGCTCAGCACGGCCGTGGCGCGGGCGTGGCGTTCGAGGGGGCCGTCGCCGTGGCGGTGCTCCGGCCCGATCTCGTCGGCGTGGTGAAGCACCTCGTATCCGGGCATCAGCGAGGGCAGCTCGCCGGGCTCGAGGAACGTGCGCAGGCCGTGGTCGGGGTGCACGTAGGAGTGGAGGCCGACGCGCTCGCCCCGCGCATAGGTGGCGTACGAGGCGTCGTCGGTGGTGAATGCGGTCACGTAGACCAGGGAGCCGGCCGAGGTCCAGCCACGGACCTGGGCGAGCAGGTCGGCGATGCCCTGGCGCGTCAGATCCGGGAACAGGCCGAAGATCAGCACCGCTCCATACGCGGCGGCCGTGGGCTGGAACGTGTCGAACCCGGCGACGGCGGTGCGCACGGACAGCCCCTGCGCGGCGGCCCGCTCCTCGATGGCGCGGATCGCCACGGCAGACGGATCGATGGCCTCCACGTCACAGCCCTCGGCGGCCAGCAGCAGCGCGTGGCGTCCCTGGCCGGCGCCCACGTCGAGCACGGGGCGGGCCGGATCGATCCGGCGGCGGTGGTCCAGCAGCAGCGCGTCGGGCCTTGCGCCAAAGGCGTCGCCCAGCTCGGCGTAGAACGCGTCGTACTGGTCCGTGGTGGGGCTCAAAGGCTCTCCGCCGTGGTCAACAGCATGTCCTCGATGTCGGCGACGGCCGTCTCGTTGTCGTTGCGCCAGTCCACGTTCATCAACACGACCACGCCCAGGCCGGTGGCGGGATCGAAGTACATCTCGGCACCCACGCCCTGGTCGCCGCCATTGTGACCGGTCATGGTCCGGCCGGCGACGGTGGTCTCGTACCAGAACACGTACTGCTGGGGGTCGATGTCCGGCAGCGGGGCGGTGAGCATGGTCGCGACGGTGGCGGCGTCGAGGACGCGGACCCCGTCGATCTCGCCGTCCCCGGACACGGTGGCGAGGAAGCGGCCCAGATCAGCCGCGCTCGTGCGCAGCTGTCCGTCGGGGTAGTCGGGGTAGCCGTAGTGGCCGTATTGGAAGTAGTCGGTGCCGTTGAAGGCGTAGGGCATGGCCACGTCGGCCACGTCGAAGTCGACCAGGTGCCAGCCGGTGTTGTCCATGCCGAGGGGGCCGAACAGTTCGGCGTCGCAGTGGTCGTCCAGGGTCGTGCCGGTGGTCACCTCGGGCAGGTGGCCGGCCAGGGCAGTGGCCACGTTGCCGTAGCGGTACTGGTCCCCGGGCATGGCGTCGTAGTAGTTGCGATCCGCGTCGTAGAACAGGCCGCCGGGCACCAGGTATCCCTCGAGGAAGTCGCCCAGGGCATGGGGGGAGTCGCCGTTGGAGTACGGCATCATGTCCCAGTTGTCCTTGATGCCGGAGCTGTGGGTGGCCAGGTGGCGCACCAGGATGACCTCGCCCTCGGTGTAGGGGTTGTCCACGACGAACGGGAGGTGGTCGTTGACGGGATCGTCGAGGGTGAACGCCCCGTCCTCCCACAGCTGCATCAGCGCTGCCGCGGTGACCGTCTTGCTCACCGAGGCGATCATGAACGGCGTGTCGTCGGTGACCTCGAGGCCGTCGTCGATGTTGGCCAGGCCGAAGCCCTCGGACCACAGCACCTCGCCGGGCGCCGTCACCGCCACGGCCATACCGGGGATGTTCGCCTCGTCCATCTTGTCGATGATGTAGGTGCTGGCCTCGTACCACGGCCCGTCGTCATCCGAGGCGTCGTCGTCGTCGTCCGCGGTATCGTCGTCGTCGTCGTCGCCGGCGGTGGTGTCGTCGTCGTCGCCGGTGGCGTCGTCGTCGTCCGCGGTAGCGTCGTCGTCGCCGGTGTCGTCGTCGTCGTCGAAGCCGGGGCAGCCCACCAGCAGCGCGCTCGCCAGGCCCAGCCCCAGCAGGATCCGGAGCAGTTCGGTGTAGGTCATGACGGCCTCCTTGAGGGGGTCATCGTAGCAGGGCACGTGCGGACCGGTGCTGGTAGGCTGGGCCCATGAGACACTCCTCGATCTTCGTCTCCGTGATCCTGATCCTCGGTCTCGCGGCCCTGTCGGCGGCCCCGCCACCGGAGGTGGGCACCCGCGGCGTGGTCGCGGCCGACCATGAGCTCGCCTCCCAGGCGGGCGCCGAGATGCTCGCCCGCGGCGGAAACGCCGTGGACGCGGTGGTGGCCGCCGCCCTGTCGGCGGGGGTGGTCCAGCCGGCCGGCTCCGGCCTGGGCGGGGGCGGCTTCGCCGTGGTGGTGAACGCCGACGAGCGCTACGTACTCGACTTCCGCGAGGTGGCCCCGGCCGCCGCCCACGCGGACATGTACCTGGACGACGAGGGCAACGTCGTCGACGGCGCCAGCACCACCGGCGGCCTGGCCGTCGGTGTGCCGGGCGAGCCCCGCGGGCTGGCCCAGCTGCACCAGCGGTACGGCAAGCTGTCCGCCAGCCAGGTGGCCGCGCCGGCCGTGCGCCAGGCCCAGCTGGGATTCCCCCTGGGCGCGCACCTGCTCAGATGCCTGGGCAAGTACCCCGTCATCCTGCCGCTGCTGCTCGATGGCGAGTTCGACCTGCCCGCGCAGGGGGAGCCGGTGCGTCGCGGTCGGCTGGCCAGGACCCTCAAGCAGTGGGGCCGCACCGGCGACAAGGCCTTCTACGAGGGGGCCATCGCCCGGGACATCGTCTCGGCGGTGCAGGACGCCGGCGGCGTGCTCACCCTGGACGATCTGAAGGCCTACCAGCCCGCGCAGCGCGAGGCGGTCGTCGGCACCTACCGCGGCTACACGGTGGTCACCATGCCGCCGCCGTCGTCCGGCGGCGCCGTGCTGATGCAGGCGCTGGGCGTGCTCGAGGCGTGGGATCTGCAGGCCCTGGGACACAACTCCTCGGAGCACCTGCACCTGCTCGCCGAGGCTTTCAAGCACGGTTACGCCGACCGCGCCAACCTCATGGGTGACCCCGACTTCGTCGACGTGCCCGTGGACCGCATGCTCGATCCCGCGCGCATCGACGAGATCCAGCGCCTGGTCTACCCCACGCGTACCTTCGGTCGCGCGTACTACGGCCTCGACGGCCACATCGGCACCGACTCCGGCACCCACCACATCTCGGTCATCGACGGCGACGGCATGGCCGTGGCCATGACCACCACGGTCAACACCCTGTTCGGCTCCAAGGTGGTGGCGCCGAAGTCCGGCATCCTGCTGAACAACCAGATGGACGACTTCGTGGCCAAGCCCGGCATACCCAACGCCTTCGGCCTGGTCGGCCGGGAGGCCAACGCCGTGCAGCCCGGCAAGAAGCCCCTGTCGTCCATGTCCCCCACGGTGGTCCTGGACGACGCCGGCGAGGTCGTGATGGTCGTGGGCGCATCGGGCGGCCCGTTCATCATCAGCTCCACGATGCAGGTGCTGTCCAACGTGCTGGACTTCGGCATGGACCCCGAGGAGGCCGTGTCCGCGCCGCGCATCCACCACCAGTGGGTGCCCGAGAAGCTCTTCGTGGACCTGGGCATCCCCGCCGACGTCCAGGCCAACCTGCGCGCCCGCGGCCACGCCGTGGAGGTCAAGGAGTTCTACTCGTGCGTCCAGGTCGCGGTCACCGACGGCGCGGAGTTCTCCGGTGCCGCGGATCCGCGCAAGGGTGGAAGTCCGGCCGTCGTTCGCTAGTCCGGGTCCCTTTCCCTCGCGCCGCTTGATATGCTCCCGCCAGGAGGGAGCATCCATGACCCGTCGTCACCCCGCTCGTACCCTGTATTCGACCATCCTCGCGGCCGCGCTCGCCGCTTTCATCGCGTTGCCCGCCGCGGCCTTCGACGTGGGCATCTACGCGGCGGACAGCTACCGCCAGGACGTGCAGAACAAGCTCAACGCCATCGGCCTGTTCGACACGGTGGACCTGCACTACGCCGTGAGCCTGACCCCCACGCTGGCCGAGCTCGAGGCGTATGACGCCGTGCTCGTGTACAGCAACAGCGGCTTCGCCGACCCCAACACGTTGGGCGACAACCTCGCCGACTACGTGGACAACGGCTACGGCGTGGTCATCGCCACGTTCGCCTTCTACTCGGGGTCCATCAACATCGGCGGCCGGATCGTGGACGACGACTACCTGCCCTTCAGCCAGGCCTCCCAGGCCCAGGGCACCCTGCTGACCATGGTCGTGGACGACGCCAGCCACCCCATCCTCGACGGGGTGGTGGACTTCAACGGCGGCTCCTCGAGCTACCACAACAGCTCCATCGCCATCGACAACGGCGCGGACCTGATCGCCCACTGGGACAACGGCCAGCCGCTGATCGGCGCGCTGACCCCCTCCGCCGGCACGGTGGTGGGCCTGAACTTCTTCCCCCCCTCCGAGGACGCGCGCAGCGACTTCTGGGACACCGCCACCGACGGCGACCTGATCCTGGCCAACGCCCTGCTCTACGCCGGCGGCGGCGGCTCGGACGTGGACGGCGACGGCATCGCCGACCATCAGGACAACTGCGTCAACGATCCCAACCCCGGCCAGGAGGACGAGGACGGCGACGAGATCGGCGACGTGTGCGACGACTGCACCGACGTGGACGGCGACGGCTGGGGCGATCCGAACTTCGACTACAGCGGCTGCCCCGAGGGCGTGGAGCCGGACTGCAACGACGCCGACGCCGCGATCCACCCCGGCGCCACCGAGATTGCCTGCGACTACATCGACAACGACTGCGACGGCATCTTCCACGCGGAGGAGGTCGACGACGACGGCGACGGCTACGACGAGTGCAGCGGTGACTGCGACGACGCCGACCCGGCCTTCAGCCCCGGCGTCCCCGAGACGCCGTGCGACGGTCTCGACAACAACTGCGACGGCGTGCTCGACGACGGCGAGGAGGACGACGACGGCGACGGGTACGGCGACTGCGAGGGGGACTGCAACGACGCCGATCCCGCCATCAACCCCGACGCCACCGAGATCGCCTGCGACTACATCGACAACGACTGCGACGGCTCGTACCACGTCGAGGAGACCGACTGGGACGGCGACGGCTACGACACCTGCACGGGCGACTGTGACGAGAGCGACGCCACGATAAACCCCGGCGCGCCCGAGCTGGCCTGCGACTACATCGACAACGACTGCGACGGCAACCTGCCCGGCGACGAGCTCGACGACGACGGCGACGGCTTCGACGACGGCGGCGGCGACGGGGACGACGCCGACGGCACGCGCTTCCCCGGCCTCAACGAGATCCTCTGCGACGGCATGGACAACGACTGCGATCTGGCCACCGAGGACGAGCCCGACAACGACGGCGACGGCTACACCATCTGCGACGACTGCGACGACGGCGACGCCTACCTCAACCTTGACGACGCGGACGGCGACGGCGGGGACACCTGCGACG
>CAZLEO010000391.1:0-7541 GCA_964558555.1 uncultured Rickettsiales bacterium
CGGTTCTGGACCGCCGATCGGAGCAGGATCAGGGCTTCATCGAAGTGCTTGGCCAACTCTTCGGTGACGACGTAGTTGTCCAGCACCACATCTGGGCGTTGGATGTCCTCGACCAGTCTAAGGACGAAGTCGCCCTTCTGGACCCGTTCCGGGATCTCAATCAGTTCTTTGATTAGGGGCATGGTTTCTCGTTCTCTACTGTAATCTGGCACCTCGCTTGCCTTCTTGTTTAAGTCACGGAAGGATGCGACGGGCTATGTTTCAAGTTGAAACGATCCAAGCGAGTCAAGCGTCTTCACTCCCTTGGACGACAATGGGATAAAGGTAGACGCTGGCCAAAACTGGTACTTCTCGGTGAGAGTCTTCTGCGTAATCACGTTCTTAGCAACTCGTGTCGCGCCGAATCGCATGATTTGCAGTTCGCTAAAGTCCTTTGCGTATGAACGTAGCTCGTTTCGGCTGTGCAGTCCTTCTTCAGCAAGTTCGATCACCTCTCGAGCCGGCAGAGACTCGTATAGCAGGACGTCCATTCTTGCCACGATTGCACTAGTCGGCGCACAGACGTATGCGTAGACAAGGGATGGGGTGAAATCAGCTGGCAAGTACTTACGGAAGACGAGCGTCACATCTCCCTGAATGAGCGGCAAATACCATTTCCCATGAAACGTCAGGATGATCGCGTTGCTCACGTCATTCGGCTGACGTTTAAGTTTGAATCTGAGTTTCCCAGTGCCCATGGTCATGCTCCCCGTCAGGTAGTCATTGACTTCTTTCGATTCGGTCCAGTCGTCTTCAGCGGTTTCCACGCCTTCACTTCGTCGATGGTCATGTTCAGGGCCTTAGCTTCTTCGGTGACGAAGCCTTCATAGACTTCGTCCATCCGCTGGTTGAAGTCGGGGTCGATGTCGTGGTGCCATTGCTTGAGCCAGGGAAGCAGTTCGATGATGCACGCCAGCAGCGGGACGAGGCGGGGATCGTCGCGGCCACCGAGGCGTTCCTGGATTTCAACGAAGTAGGCGCTGATTGCGCGTGCCAGTTGCAGGTGGTCATAGCCAGCCCAGGCGATGACCAGCGTACCGTCCGGGCCTTCACAGTGCGGGAAGCTGACCCAGCGTTCATTGGGCACATCAAGTTTGCCGCGGAGAGCCCAGTAGCGTGCGCCGCCAGTCGAGATGTAGTCGCTACTCTTGTACTTCGGTGGGAGGGGGATGTCGCCGATTTCTTGCTGCTTGAGATCGCGGGCCTGGTCACCGCTCAGATACTGTGGGTCGTCTTTTGGAAGTTGCGTTCGCGCATCGATCACATCTTCGTGGCGTTGCAGTTCCCAGGTCTTTTCCCATTCCTCGCGTTTCCGCAATCCAGAAGGCTTGTAGCGGAGCACTGAAAGCAATGGGACCTGTTCGGGGTTCACAAGTTCTTCGACGAGCTTTTGGACATCGAACGCCTTGTCGTCTCGATATAGCTCACCAACTTCCAGGAAAGGAGGATCTTGACGCGCAACGTCCGCAAGCTTGGCAACCGTTGTCAAGAAGATGTCAATCTTGGTCGTTGGTTCTCCATCGTGGTTCATCCTGCCGTCGAAATCGAAGTAACGCTCCAGCCGATCCAGCAGCCACTTTCGGAGTGCCCGCTCGACCTGCGAATCCCATGGTTCAGTGTTCCAACGTCGTTTGTATTCAGGCTGTTCGATGAGGGCAATCTGGGGATTGGACTCAATAATCTCAATACGCTTCTGGACCAGCCGCTTGTAGTCTTCGGGCCAATGGTCCGGCAACTCGGTGATGGGCTGGCTTCCGTGCCACGAAAACCACGTGGTCTGTATTTCGCCGCGAGTCAACTTGCGGGCAAGTACGATTTCGAAAGCACGTTCGCCGAGCCGGATGCCGAAGAAGTCCTTAGCTTTCAGTTCACCGATTTCCGGGTCTTCTTCCTGGCCACTCACATCGGATGGCGGGCTCACATCAGACGGCTGGCAAAGTTGATACGTCAGGTCTTCCGTGAGTAAGCCATAGAGACGGTAGCATTCCCAGTCGAGGTCTTCTTGGAGACGGATCATCGAGCTAAGGTATACGTCGTTTCGCGATTTCTGCTCACGTAGAACGTTAGCCAAAGTGCCAGGAAGCGGCGAAGGACCAATCGCTTTGTCGGCCGAGAAACCGCTCCGTTCTTCCGCGAGATGGACGATCTGTTCGGAAATGTGACTTGGCCGATCGGGCGGCAGTGGAAGCTGCCCAACCTTTGTTGTGTTGAATGCACGACGAAGACGGTAGGCTTCACTGTCCATTCCTGTCGTCTGCGTTTTCACCTGAGTCACCTGCTTTAGCCAGAAGCAGGCGATCGAGCTGTTGAGTATGCCCAACAGTTCGTAGTGCTGTTCAGGTGACGCGCCCGCTTCTAGTTTTATCGCGGGTGCGGAGCCAGTCGTAATGTGAGTGCCGCGATCCAGCACGAAATGATTGTGCGGTTCGACTTCCGCATACGCTATCGACCATGGAATCCGGTACCAGTGATCAAGAAATCGATTCCACTCCCACCAAGTTCGTCCAAGTTGTCGATGATCTC
This sequence comes from uncultured Rickettsiales bacterium, assembly GCA_964558555.1. Taxonomy (GTDB): domain Bacteria; phylum Myxococcota_A; class UBA796; order UBA9615; family CAYRNR01; genus CAYRNR01. The sequence continues at coordinate 2,563 of CAZLEO010000391.1, forward strand.
CTCCTAACTCCATCCTTCGCCAAAGAAACTCTCTTGCCGGCCACAGGAATCGGTGAACGCCAAGCGCACTAACTTCTGGCACCGGCTTCAGGTCTTCGTTGTACGGAAAAAGTATGCTGTCGGAGTCGAGGAAGCTCCAGTGTCGCACGTGCTTTCCGCGTATTCCCCTTCGCCGGTATTCAGGTGATATTCCAAACCGCCTCAGCGTTCCGTGTTCTACCAAGTACGCATCGTCCTCACGTGTCTTACAGATCACAGAGATTGTTTCCGTGACTTGGCGCAGAGTTTCCTCGCTCGATTCCTCAATGAGAAGCTGCAAGTCCGCAGCACCACCACCTCCCATATTCCAAGGATGCCGATGAAAGTCGCTAACGTCTCGATCAGCGACTGTGACGAACTCGGAACTAACTTGTGGACTATCTACAACACTTCCAATCGCTCGCCAAACCGGGCCATCTTCTGGTACATCTGGAGTTTCCGGGTCGCCTTTGATTCCCATTACTGCGCGGACGGACGGAGATACTGGCTCACGATTGCGTCCGAACAGTATTACGGTCGGCGTGTTGTGCCCCGGAATGCACGCCCCACTTGAATCAATCACATGCGACAGCTCGATTGTGGGAATGAACTCCTCAATCAACTTTGTGCCGAACTCTCGCTTCATAAAACTATTAGCTGTGATTTGTCCCGTGTAACCCGCACTTGGCGACGTTCCTCTTATTGCAAGTCGAAATATCCGCTCCATGAACGGTACAAGCAACGAGTATTGGCGATGGCACGTTGTATACAATCGGCGGTATGCGCGATCGGCGGCAGGGTCATTTGCCTTTATGTACGGCGGATTGGCCACCACGGCGTGAAAAGTCCCTTCCCGCAAAATGCGGCGCAGGTCCGCGGCATCTTCTGTGTGAAAATAGTGTGACTCGTCCGTCCAGTCTCCCAGCATCTGCTGCCGTTCCACGCCGTGATACAGTGAGTCGCCGCAGGCCAGATTCATTTGAAACGCGGGGCTTTCAACCAGCCGACTAACACCACTCGCCTTCAACGCCGCCAACAGTATTCGGAACCGGGCAATGGCAATCGCGAACGGGTTGATATCGACTCCGTAAATCGAATCGAGTGTTTTCTGAACTAACTCACGAACATTCACGCCCGGTTTCGCCCCTTGTCGACGGGAGAGGATTCGGCGAAAAGCACCGAGAAGAAAGTGCCCGCTCCCACAGGCCGGGTCGATTATTCGGAAGCCGGGTTCGGTGATCGGCTTGCCCTGCCGATCGGTCACAGGCGTGGCATCGAGCCCAAACTCATCTAGGGCTGGATCAAGTGTGCGATCGAGAATGAACTCTTCCACGAAATCTGGCGTTTGCAGTAGCGCGTATTTCTCTTGTGCAGCCTCGGAAAGGTCCTGGTAGAGATCCCCGAGGAAGCGAGTATCCCACTTCGGATCGGTGAAGTCATGGATCAACTCGCCCGTATTGGCGTCGATCTTCTGGAAGAATAGCAAGAGTTCACCTGCGGCGTCTCCCGACAGCCAGATCGGCACCTCGCGGATCGGATTATGTTCGCCGAAGACGTCCTTCGTGCCCGTCAGCCTCGCGAGTTCATCAAATACCGAGAGCAGGTACTCGCGATCCGTGAGCCTTGCCCGTTCGGAATCTTGAAAATAGAGGGTGTGCTCATCGCGAGCCAGCTGAAGACGTGCTTTCGGTCCAGCAATCTTCGGTGGGTCGATCAGCTTGTTGTCTTCGAGGAACCGCACGAATACGCACGAGAGCACCCACGCGGCGGCCGTCTGCGTGATCGCATCGCTGCGCCAGTCCTCATAGTTTTGTGCCGTTCGGTCAGCATCCTTTGCTCGCTTGTACTCCGCACGCAGTGCCTGCCCCACATCCGGCACCTCGTCAGACTCGCTGCGTTCAAGCAGGTCACTTTCCAGTCGTTTGAGTAGAGCTTGCAGGTCGGCAAGTAAGGCTGCACGGTCGATCATGGATGTGTCTCTCCGTTGCCGTTGGCGCGATGTACGTTTCGAAGCCAGCTCTCTGGGATGCGTGTTCGCTGCCCCGGTCCGATCAGTGGCACCGGCTTGCCGTCGATCATGGCTTGGTTATCACCGGGGATCAGCAACCACAGGCCCGGGATACCGCCTGATCGCCCGACCTTCTGCGACAGTTGGCTTAGTAGCTCCATCTGGTCGTAACGGGCCAACAGACCGGCGTAAACGACCAGCATCGTCTTCTCTGCGGCCAGCAACTGCTTCTCGACGGCTGGCATCGTGCGGCCGATCAGCATCATCAGCTTGTCCCAGTCGCCTTCGTGTGGCTTGGTGTCGGTTTGCAGCACCAGGTCCCACTTGACCTTGGCGTTGTCCGCCGTCTCTTGCAGGGCATCGAGGAACATGCCCTCGAAGTCCACAAGCTGGAGCGGGAAACGGCGACAGAGTTCGCGACGTGCTCGATCGTAGTACTTCGGGTTTACCAGCAAGGCCAGGAACGCACCCTCACTGATGGATCGCTGCAAGCGTTCCTCGAACTGTCGGGCATCGGCCTCTTCAGGCGTGATCTCACCGGCTTCACCTCGTCCCGGTGCAGTCGGCAGACGCGGGACCGAACCGCTGCCGCTGGTGACCGAGACAAGCTCCCGCAGCGGACTGACGTAACAACCAACGCCATCCCTGCCGCTGGCGTCCCAGCGGAAGTCAAATCCAGCTTCACGCAGCAACTCGTCCAGTTCCGGCCGTTCGGGCAGTGGACTGGCCTCGGGATAGCGACCGCTCACACGATCGCGGATCTGCTCGACGGTCAACATCCGCTGGCCGAGCAACGCCCCTTGCGACAGCTTCAACGCCCGGGCCGCGACCATGCCTTGTGGATACAGTTCCTGTCGGCTAGATACGGCAGCGTGGTCAGAGACCTCGGCTGCCAAGCGGACCAGCCGGGCGTCGGAGATCGAAAGGTCGGTCGGCGTGGGGATATCCCGTAGACGCTCAACGACTCGCGACGGTGCCAGCAAGGGGTCTTCATCGGCGATCTGGTCGGCAACTTCGCCGATCCGACGAGCGTAGTTCGCCAGATCAGCGTTCTGGGCGATCAGCACGCAGTCCTTGTCGCGGCGGACCATGAACCGAGGCTCAGCCATGGTACGTTCGACTTCAACGGCCGCTCGAACTACGGCGCGGGCGAGTTGGGTCCGCAGCGGATCGTCCTGCGTCGAACCGCGGGCGACCAACACGGCCTCGCTCAACTCGCGAGCTGACATGATTCCGGCTTGAGCCCCCAGCATGTCGGCGAGATCGGCTCGGAGCCGGCTTAGAGCCGCGTCCTTCGCCCAACGACCCTGGAGCTTGCCCACGATCTGGCCAACTCGTCCCCGAGTCACCTCGACATTACGGGCCACGTCCGACTGACTGGGCCATACGATGTCTCCGCGGCCGATGACGTACTCTCCACGCTGGTCGGAGACCATCTGTGTCTCGCCGGTCACGGGCTCCAGCCCCAACAGCCGCCGTGAGACGGTCTGAGTGGTCTCACCTTCACGTGAGCCGGTCCTTAGAATGCGATCGGCCAGCAGATCGACACTCAGCGTGCCGACGTCGACGGTCTCGGGCTCGGTAGCCTCAGTCTCGGGGACCAGTGGATGTTCGCGGTCCGGCTTGCCGAGTCGTTCGCGGAGGATCTTGACGGCAGCGGCGATCTCGCGACGAGTCTTCTGACCGACGCCGCGCAGTCGGTTCAGTGAGTACATGGAGACCGTCAGCAGGTCTTCCACCGTCAAGACGTTGGCTCGGTCCAGTGCGTTGGTCGCTCGCGTCCCCAGGCCCAGTTCCGGGATCTGTGTATCGAAGGTCGCGTCGGCCAACAAATCACGCAGCTTGGATTCGTCCGCGTGATCCGACAGCGGACCGGGCTCTTCCAGTCCGGCAAAGCAGTCGCGCCACTCCCGCAGCATCTCCTCGGCGTTATCGAACCGCTCGGCGATGTTGCGGCGCAGGGCTTGAGTGAAGAAGTCCGTAAGCGGCTCGCGCAACGCTGGATCGAACGACTCCGCGTCGATCGTGATTTCTGTATCGGGACTCAGATGGGAAGGATCAGTGTTGCCGTCACCCCACTTAGGATGCGACCCGGTGGCCAGTTCGTACAACGTCACCGCAGCGGCATAACGCTCGGCGTGCAGATCCCACCGTGGCGGCTTGCGCAACGGCAGCAAGGGATCGAGGTAGCCGGTGGTCCCGGCCCGGATATTGTCGGCTGGCGTCCGGGAAAGCGAGAAATCGAACAAGACCAGATGCAGCTTGTCGCCTCGACCTACCTTGCCCACGGCAATGTTATCCGGCTTGATGTCGCGATGGGGGATGCCTTGTTCTTCCAGATGGTTGACCACACCCAACAGGTCTTCCCCAAAGCGTTGCAGCAGGTCGATGTGCAGTCGGCCCTCCTTGCGCAACCGATGTCCAAGCGTTTCAATCAGACGTTTGTCGCGATCAGCGAACACCGGACGCATGAGGAAGCCGAAGTACTGGCCCACCTCAATCGTCTCGATCAAGTCGACGATGCACGAGTGGCGCATCTCCTGCTTGCTCAGCAGGTCGGCTTCGTCCCTCAGCCGCGGGTTGTGATCGGGATCGCTGGCAACTTTCAGGATGAAATCCTGGCTGTCCCGCTCCACCAACAACGCCACAGAACAGGCTCCCTGACCGATACGGCGCACGACGGCATATCCGCCCGGCAGCAGATCGGCGATCTGTGCCCGTGACGGATCGTCGATGTAGTCGGGTTCGGGCGAGATCAGCTCGCTCTCAACTTCGTCTAGTATGGTGAGGAACTCGGCAACTGAGCCCATACGATCTGGCACTACGGGATGGGTAGCGCACCGGACCAGCTCTTGCAGCCACTCGCTTGTGCCGTTCAGCACCGAGCTGATTTGCAGGCCCTTGGTTTCCCGTAGCTTCTCGCTCAGCTCCACCGCGTTGGCGGCCGGGCTGA
>CAZLEO010000392.1:0-7535 GCA_964558555.1 uncultured Rickettsiales bacterium
CTTCTTGGGGCGCTCCAGCGCCCCTCTTCTCTCCCCCTACGGCAGTATTCGTATCGCCGTCTTCCCACTCACCGCCGCGTCGTACAGCCAGTCCATGTCGTCGTTGTCCAGCGCCACACACCCCAGCGTCCAGTTCTTGGGGCTGTTGCCCGACCCATGAATCTCGATCAGCCCCCCCAACGACGAATCCGTCACCGTACTCCGCTTGTTCGCCGACCGCACGATCCGGTCATGCTCGGCCTGGTTGATCCTGCCCTCGCTCAACGCCAGCGCCGCGTCGTCGGCGTTGGGATAGTTCACGTACAACGCCTTGTAGAAGCTCGTCTGCCCGTAGGGGATCTTCCACGACATCCAGTACCACCCCTCGGGAGTCTTCCCGTCCCCCTGGACCGTCTTCGCCCCCTCCGGCTCGAACCCCAGGGCGATGTCGAAGCACGCGTCCGTATCCAGCTTCCCATCCCGGTAGAAGCCCAGCTTGTACTCCGACTTCCACACCACGATCGTCGTGACCGCCCCCGGCCCGCCCGCGAGCACGTCGTCGTCCAGAGCGGAGGGACAGGTGAACGGCTGCGGCAGCTCGACCGGCTTGTTGTCCTCCGGGAAGAAGTCCCTGGGCACCGGGGCCATGTTGGCTGCGAGCCCTTCGGGCGCTCCGGCTTCACCGGCACCAAACGTCGCCAGCGCCACCCACATCGCCGCCAGCCCGACCATCGGCACCGGCACCAGCAGGCTCGACCACGACCACCTCCAGGCTCGACTCTTCATGGGACCTCCGCCTCTTTAGAACGTCCCGAGGACGCGAGGTGTTCCGCCATCGGCGAACAACCTCTCAAATCGGCTTGACGAACGTGCCTCTTCGCTCTAGATTCCTCTCCGCTCGTCGGGGCGTAGCGCAGTCTGGTAGCGCACTTGAATGGGGTTCAAGTGGTCGGAGGTTCAAATCCTCTCGCCCCGACCACCCAAAAAACAGGCGGACGGAGTCCGCTGTTTTTTGGAGCGGAATTGGAGCAGACGTGGCTGCGCCACGCAGCTCAATTCCGCTCCCTCCCGGAGGCCCGGACCTTGGTCCGGGTTTTCTGGTTCTGGGGCGGTGCTCTAGACTCGGGTGGTGGAGCTGCTGTGCTGGTTTTCTTCATCGAGCGCGAGTCCGAGGATGAACCGATCCGGCGTGTTGTGATCCCCGATGAGTACCTGCGAGCCCTGGAGCACCTCGTTCAACGCGAGGCGGGAGGGGTGGTGGTCGACGCGTACTCGGAGAGGGACATCTACCCCGGAGAAGCCAAAAAACTCCTGTCCGCGTTCCGCGCGGGACTGACATCGCGCTCGCGGGAACTCCAGCGGGAGATCACCGGTGCGGCGCGGCCCCTCGCGGACTGGCAAGCAGGCTGGCTCGAGAAGAAACAGGAAGGGGACGGACTCTACCTGCTGCTGCGAGAACTCGCGGACCTGTTCGAGGACGGAGTCCGGCGAGAGCGGCAGCTTGCGTATCAGGGGGACTGACGGCTCCCTGGCTGGCCTCGAGATTGCGGCTGTTCTTCTGGTACGTTGGTGCGATGACCAGCATCTGGACCGTCCCCGTCTCCGGAACCCAGAGCCGCCCGGCCGGCCTGCCCTTGTTCGTCCTCGGTCGCAACAACCTCAACCCGCGCGTGAGCATCGACGACGAGGGCGTGACGGTGCGCGTGGTCCTGACGACGCGGCTGAGCTTCGGCCGGATCAAGGGGGCCGAGATCCACGCGGGGATTCGCTCGGCGTACGTGGTCCTGACCGCGGGTGGCTGGGATTATCTGCTACATTTCCGGGACGAAGACGCGCTGGGCGAGTTCCTACGGCGACTCGACGCAGGGGGAGTGAAGCTGGGACCTCGCGCGGGGGAGAGAGTCCTCTCCTGAATCCAGTGCTAGCAGGGACAATCGACGAGATCGGCGTCCCAGCACGCCGGGAATCCGAAGTTGTGGTCGGGATCGACGACAACGCCTGAGTGGTCCGGGTTCCAGGTGACGGTGCGGGTCTCGGCCCGTTCGAGATCCTCGAGGATCACGTCGGTGACGCCGCTCGCGGACTGGAGGGTGACCGAGCGCGCCGGTGCGGCCAGCCGCTCGGCGGTCGCGGAGAAGCCGGAGCCGGCATAGGTCCAGTCCATGGTGGCGTACACGTCGCCGGTCTCGGGATCGAGCACGTCCCAGAAGCCCGTCTCCGCCAACAGGCCGGACTCGCCCTGGAGCAGACGCGCGTCCACGAGGGCGCCGTCCGAGCTGGTCAGGTCCACCGAGAGGTCCCAGCGGGTCCAGGCGAAGGTGACGGTCAGCACGCCGTCGATGGTGACGCCGTCCGCCTCGTAGGAGCGGGTGTACTCGGTGGTGTGCCAGGAGATGGGGGTGACGGTGCCCTCGAACAGGTAGCGTAGGACCACCATCGGGGGCCCGGCGATGAGGCCGGCCTCGACCACGGCGCGGGAGGAGTCGAAGGCACCGACGAGGGCGTTGGTGTGGTCGAAGTCGTCGTCGCCGAAGTCAGAGGGATCGGGCAGGCCGGCGAGGCCGTGCCTGTCGTCTTCGATCTCGCCGAAGAACAGCGGCGGCATCTCGTCGGCGTCGAACACCGGGATCTCGGCGGGGATCGTGTTCTCGGCGCTGGTGGGGGTGTCGCAGCCGGTGAGGGCGACGATGCTGGCGAGGAGGGTGACGATCGAGAGGGTGGCGTATCGAATCATCGTGAAATCTCCTGTCGCTCCCTGAATGTGTGAATTGCCGTCCCGGCGGGAGCATCGTGACCGGGTACAGGGAGGTAGTCGGGAGTCCTGTGGAGAGGTCACGGAACGAGTGCGTTTTTTTTGGATTTTCGCTGTAGGATCCCCACATGACATATCTCCGGGGGTTGGGTAAGTTCGCAGTCGTCGCCGTCACGCTGGTGGTGCTCACACCGTCGCTCCACGAGGTGTTGACGCTGGTCTTCCCCTGGGAGTCCGGCATCACCGGCGAACCGATCATCCCTCGTCTCCTGGTCGCCATCTGCATACAGGTCGCGCTGATGCTGGTGGTGTTCAAGACCATCCGCGAGGATCTACCGGCGACCCGCGGCTGGAGCCGGGGCCTGGTGTTCGGCGCGCTGTTCCTGCTGTCGGTGCAGATCCCGTCGGTGTTCGGGATCATCGCGTTCGAGGCCGGCGCGGACTGGCAGTGGCTCACCGAGGCGAAGCTGGCGAACTACCGCACCGTGGTGGGCGACTGCGTGGTCTGGCTGGTGGTGGGCGCGCTGATGGGGGCGCTGTTCTCGGGTGACCGGGAGGGTTCCGAGCGTGCGCCGGGTATCCCGTGGGTCGCCTGCGGCGTGGGTGCGGTGGTCTTCCCGACTGGCCTGTGGGCCGTCATGCACGGCAGCTTCGCGGTCCTGCCGATCTCCGATCCCAACGCCCCGGTGGGCCGCTCGCTGTACTTCGACCTGGTGTTCTACGGCGTGTTCTTCCTGACCGGCGCGGTGCTGCCCTACCTGCACCGCCGCTTCCGTCGCGGGCGCGGTGTTCGCGAGGTCCTGCGGACGGCCGGCCTGTTCGCGTTGCTGTGGCTGCCGGTGCAGAACTTCATGGTGGTGTTCGGCTGGCAGGTGGGCGGCGCGGTGATCTTCTCGCTGCTGTCCACGGTGCCGGTGGTGCTGGTAGTGTGGCTGGCCGATCGTATCGACACCAGGGCCTGACCCCCGGGGCGGGCCGCGCCGGAGAACGGAAGGCGACCATGACCGAACGCACGAGCTGGAAGTACACGTCGGGCCGGGCGAGGGATCTGCTCAACGGGGAGACCGAAGCGGCCGTGGTCCTGGTCGGGGCGCTGGATCACGTGGAGGCCGGGCTGCTGGCGTTCGTGGCCGAGGAGGGTGGGGGGGCGCTGTTCGTCGGCGTGGAGGGGGAAGAGGTGGGGGACGGCTGGATCGCGGTGGGCTGCGAGGTGGACGAGGAGGCGCAGCAGCACGTGCTCGATCTCGCGCAGGAGTGTGAGCCGCCGATGGCCGTGGAGGTGTTCGTGGAGAACACGTCCCGCGAGCCGTTCCTGCGGGTGGAGGTGCCGGCGGCGCCCGAGGGCGAGGAGGCCCTCCTGCTGACGTTGGAGGAGATGTCCGAGCGGCTGGACGACCTGGGGGAGTGGATACAGGGCACGCGCGAGGAGATCGCGGCGTTGCGCGGGCAGGTGGATTCGCTGCGGGCATCCGACACGGTGGTCCAGGGCAAGCTGGACAGGCTGCAGAAGACGGCGGCGGACGGCGTGTCACGGGTCCGCGGGCTGGCGCGCCACCTGGGCGCGGACGACAAGCTCGTGGCCTGGGAGCGGCGGCAGCTGCGCAACATGCTGACCACGGCCATCGACCTGGCGGCGCGGCGGGGGCGGCCGAGTGAGTCGGACGATGTGGGGCGGCAGATCCGCAAGACGTGGTCCAGGCTGTCGGACTGGGTCAACGACGAGCTGGGGCCGCTGCAGAAGGAGGCGGAGGAGATGTTGCGCGGTCTGGGTGAGGAAGGGGACGAGGACGAGGATCGCTGAGGCCGCCGGGGATCAGTCCAGGGAGTAGCCGGTCTCGTCGATGTAGGTCTCGAGGGAGGCGTTGAACTCCTCCAGCTGGTCCTCGTCGGGCGCCTCGCCCTCGAGCAGCGCGAAGATCTCGACGACCTTCTCCTCGAGGAGGCCGGGCTCGGGGACCTTGCACTGGTGGGACCACTCCATCTCGTTCCAGTACTCGGCGTAGTCCTCGAATGCGCGGTGGATCTCGGCCTCTTCCAGATCACCGATGGGGCCGGACGGTTCGCCGTCCGTGTAGATCGTGAGGTCGGGCAGCATGTTCAGGACGGCCGTGGCCGCGGTCTCGATCATCTCGAGGAGGTCGAGGTCGATCAGACCCTCGTCGCGGAGATCGTCGATCCACTCCGCGAGGGTGTCCTTGAGGGTGGCGCTCAGACTGTCGAATCGCGTGTCGCTCATGATGGCCGGAATATGTAGCAGATCATGGAATCGACGCAAGATGATCGTGGGATCTTGTGCCGATCCAGTCGGCGACGGCCTCTACCAGGTACTCGGGCCCGCGCATCCAGCCGAAGTGGCCGGCGTACCGGCCCTGGGTCTCGCGATCGAATCGTACGAGGTGCAGCTCGGCGGCGCCCATCTTGCTCCACAGGTTCGCGCAGGCGCGTTCGGTGGTGAGGATGTCGCCCTCGAACGTCAGCCCGAGCACGGGCAGGGTCGCCGTCCCCAGGAGCTGCTCGTAGTCGAGGTCGGTGTTCGCCAGGTCGTACCGGCCGGTGCGGCCGTTGTGGGCCCAGTCGCGCATGACCGTGCGGGCCTCGACGCCGGCGAAGCGCAGCGTCTTGCCGGGGAAGGCGCCGTAGAGGCTGGCGAGGAGGCGGGCGGCCTGGGTGCCGGCGAGCACGCCGAGGCCGAGCGGCTGGGGCCAGCCGCGGTGGCCCACCGAACACGCGGCGACCAGCACGAGGCCGTCGAGGCGGCCGGGGTGAGAGCCGGCGTACAGGGCGGCGAGCTGGCCGCCGAGGGAGTGGCCCAGCATGTACACGGGGCGGTCCGGGTGGTGGTCGCGCGCCCAGTCGACGAGCCCGGCCAGGTCCACCGAGACCATCTCGTGGTAGCCGAAGTCCACGGCGCGCGAGGGGCGGACCGGGCTGAGCCCGTGGCCGCGGTGATCGGCGGTGACCGCGACGAGGCCGGCGTCGGAGAGGCCCTGGGCGAGGCGCACGTACGAGCGGGCCCGCACGCCCATGGCCGGAATGCACAGGACCACCGGCGCGTCCGGCGCGGGCGCCGCGCTGAACACGGCGACCTCCAGGCGCGTGGAGTCGCTCATCTCGACGATCGCGGTCGTCCGGCTGGTCTCGCTCAAGGTCGGCCCTCGTCCGGGAGTTCGGCGGACCCGAGCGTACCTCGGGTGCCGCCTGGATACACCAGCGGCCGGACAGGATAGAATCCCCGTCTGCGAACGAACCCTATCGGAGGAATCATGCGCGCGAAGAGCCTTCTTCAGCTCCTGGCCCTGGCCACCTGGATGACGAGCGTGGTGCTGGTGGGGTGTCCCTCCGGGGACGACGACGACAGCAGCTCGGCGGACGACGACGACGTGGCGGACGACGACGACACCACCGGCAGCGACGATGACGACGACGACACCACCGCGGGTGACGACGACGACTCCTCTGTGGGTGACGACGACGACACGACACCCCCGGTGGACGAGGACGGCGACGGATCGCCCGCCGACGAGGACTGCGACGACACGGATCCGGCCAACTTCCCGGGCAACACCGAGGTCTGCGACGGGCAGGACAACGACTGCGACGCCCTGGTGGACGAGGGCTACGACGTGGACGGCGACGGCTTCACCAGCTGCGCCGGCGACTGCGACGACGGCGACGCGTCGGTCTTCCCGGGCGCCACCGAGGTCTGCAACGGCATCGACGACGACTGCGACGGCGACGTGGACGAGGGCTTCGACGTGGACGGCGACGGCTGGACCGGCTGCGGCGGGGACTGCAACGACGCCGACGCCGACACGTACCCGGGCGCCACGGAGCTCTGCGACGGCGCGGACAACGACTGCGACGGCGCGGTGCCGATGGACGAGCTCGACCTCGACAGCGACGGCTGGGCCGAGTGCGAGGGCGACTGCGAGCCCTGGGACGGCGACATCAACCCCGACGCCTTCGAGGAGTGCGACGGGATCGACAACGACTGCGACGGCGACATCGACGAGGGCTACGACGACCTCAACGGCAACGGCATCGCCGACTGCAACGAGACCTGCAACGACGGCGAGGCGGTCTTCGTCTCCGCCGGCGACGGCACCACGCAGGTTCTGACGCCCACCCCGGGCGACGCGGTGCTGACCTGGGACCAGAACAGCCGCTGGACGGCGGACATCCCGGGCGCCGAGTGGATCTGGGACATGTGGCTCGAGGACACGCCGAAGACCGGTGCGATCGTCGAGCTCCAGCGGGTGATCACGCTGCCCGACTACGCCACGGTCACCGGCGCCTTCCTGGTGATGTCGGCCGACAACTCCTACGAGATCGAGGTGGACGGCTTCCCGGCGGGCGGCTCGCCCATCGAGACCAACTACTTCGGCGAGCAGTACTACGACCTGACGGCGCTGTTCGGTCCCGGCGACAACACGCTGTACTGGGAGGTCGACAACTGGGCGCAGAGCTGGGGCAACGCCTACACCAACCCGGGCGGCCTGCTCTACGAGCTGACGGTCACCTGGGAAGGCACCCCGATCGGCCCGGAGATCTGCGACGGGATCGACAACGACTGCGACGGGGTCATCCCGGCCGACGAGGTCGACGCGGACGGCGACGGCTTCATGGTCTGCGACGGCGACTGCGACGACGGCAACGCGGATATCTACCCCGGCGCCACCGAGGAGTGTGACGGGCTCGACAACGACTGCGACGGCGTGGTCCCGGCCGACGAGACCGACGCGGACGGCGACGGCTTCATGGTCTGCGAGGGCGACTGCGATGACGGCGACGCCTCAAGCTCGGC
>CAZLEO010000393.1:0-7521 GCA_964558555.1 uncultured Rickettsiales bacterium
TCCACGTCCGACTCCTCGTCGGACAGGGAGCCGTCACAGTCGTTGTCCAGGCCGTCGCACAGCTCGGGGGCGCCGGGATAGATGGTGGCGTCGGCGTCGTTGCAGTCACCAGCGCACACGGTGAAGCCGTCGCCGTCGCCGTCCATGCCCTCGTCCACCTCGCCGTCGCAGTCGTTGTCCGCGCCGTCGCACAGCTCGGCCGCGCCCGGGTAGGTCCACGGATCCGCGTCGTCGCACTCCTCGCAGGCGAGGTAGGCGTCGCCGTCCGCGTCGGTGAGCTCGTCCGCCGGCACCACGCCGTTGCAGTTGTCGTCGATGCCGTTGCACACCTCGGCCGCTGCCGGGTTCACCGCGGGATCCGCGTCGTCACAGTCGCTGCAGGTGTCGTACCCGTCGCCGTCGAGGTCGTCGGCCTCGTCCACGACGCCATCGCAGTTGTTGTCGGCCCCGTCGCAGACCTCGTAGGCCGCCGGGTGGGACGCGGGATCGCCGTCGTCGCAGTCGGCCTCACACTCGGTCCAGCCGTCCGCGTCCGCGTCGAAGTCCTCGTCGCTCCAGCCGTCGCAGTCGTTGTCGACGAAGTCGCACGCCTCGACCCCGCCGGGGTAGGCCTCGGCCTCGCCGTCGTCGCAGTCGCCGTCGCAGTTGGAGAACCCGTCGCCGTCGGCGTCCGCCTCCTCGTCCGCCGCGCCGTCGCAGTTGGAGTCCACGCCGTCGTTGCAGGTCTCGGCGGCGCCCGGGTGCACACCCGCGTCCGCGTCGTCACAGTCCCCGTCACACACGGTCCAGCCGTCGCCGTCGTCGTCCGCACACATCTCCGGCGGCTCGAAGCGGATGGCGTAGCCGCTGTCCAGCGCCGCCGCATCCGACGACACCTGCAGGAAGTACCCCTGGACGCCGTCGGCGATCCCCACGGTGGCCGACGCGCCGTGGTCGGCGGTGACGTCGCCGAACACCACGTCCTCGTAGTGGAACTCGATGGCGTTGTCGGTCTGGTACAGCTTCACCTGGAAGGTGGCGTCGCCGATGTAATAGTACGGCGCGGCCATGTGGTAGTGGGGGATGTCGCGCCACTCGACGAGGAACACGCGGTCGGGGTGATTGCCCAGCGTCTCGTAGTACACGCCGCCGGTGTTCGAGCAGTTCAGGTCGTCCCAGAACGGGAACAGCCCGGCGAAGCCCACCTGGTCCAGCGGCACGTTGTCGCTGTCCAGGGGCGCGTCGCCGCCGAAGTGGAGGCCCCCCTCGGAGGTCACCGTCAGGTCGTAGTAGACCTGGCCGTAGAACGTGAACGCGAAGCCGATGGGCACCACCTCGTGGTCCTCGTCCCCCAGGGCCAGGGACGTGGCGGCGGGCTCCACCACGGCGGGGACGGCGTCGTCCCACTCGTAGCCGTACCCGTCCGGACCGCCTCCGTCAGCGGTGGCGCGGTGGGTGCCGAGCTGCCACAGGGCGGCGGCGCCGACCAGGAGGACCAGGATTGCCAGCAGGCGACGACGGATCATGGGGACCCCCTTTTCAGTCGGTGACGAGGATTCCCTCGTCGGCGAGCCCGGCGAGGATCTCGGCGAGGGCCAGAGCGATGCGCCTGCCGTCCCCCGCGACGACGACAGCGGCCACGGTGTTCTCCATGCCGCTGGCGTCCACCAGCGCCAGGGTGTCCCCCTGCACCGAGTTGTCCTCCCACAGGTGGAGCAGATCGTCCTGTTGCAGGTTGTCGTCGCACAGGGCCTCGGCCACTTCTTCGAAGTCGGCGTCCATGAAGGACACGACGAGCTGGTCCACGTCCACGGCAGGATCCACGGGGTTTCCCTCGAGGTCCTGGGTGACACCCGACCAGTCCACGACCATCTCGTCGGAGGGCGCGGAGTCTTCGGCCTTCGCCTCGAGCCCGTCCATGCAGCTGACGATGTCGGCGTCGTCGTCGTCGGACGGCGGCACGTACTCGTCGCGCTCGCCGCAGCCGACCGAGGTCAGGGCGAGGGCCAGGGCGAGGATGGGTACGTTCAACGGTCGCATGGCTTCCTCCCGGTCCGCAGGATACCACGCCCGCGGCCACGCCCCGGCAGGCTCTGCTAGGCTGACGCACCATGAAGACCGACGAGTTCGAGACGATCCTCCGACAGACCCTCGAGGACGGCCGCCTCAGCCGATCCGAGCGCAAGGCCGTGGCCGCGGTCCTCGACGACGAGAACCTGGACCGCAACGCCCTGCGGTCCCTGCGCAGCGTGGCCCTGGGCGTCGCGCGCGAGGCGATCCGCGACGGCCGCGACGACGAGACCGCGACCTGGCTGTACGACGTGCTCAACCTGCTCACGCCGCCGCCGCTGGCCGAGGTGCGCGCCGAGGCCCTGTTCAGCCCCGGCGACGCGTGCCTCAAGCGCATCGTCGGGCTGATCCGGGGGGCCCGCAAGCACGTCGAGGCCTGCGTCTACACCATCACCGACGACCGCATCGCCGAGGCCCTGCTCGACGCCCACCGGCGGCACGTGGACGTGAGAGTGCTCAGCGACGCGGTCAAGACCATGGACCCGGGCTCGGACATCCGCCGCATGGCCGCCGAGGGGGTGGCCGTGGCCCTGGACACGCCGGACAAGTACATGCACCACAAGTTCGCCGTATTCGACCGACGCACGCTGGTCACGGGCAGCTACAACTGGACCCGCGCCGCGGCGCGGGCCAACGACGAGAACCTCATCGTCTCGTCGGACCCGCGGCTGGTCACCGCGTTCACCGAGGAGTTCGCCAAGCTCTGGGAGCGTTATGCGAAGACCTGAGATCCTGCTGTGGGCGCTGCTGCTGGCCGCACCGCTCGCCTGCGACGGCGACGGGGACGACGACGACGCCTCGGGCGGTCCCTGTGACGAGGGCGACACCCGCTGCGCCGACGACGCCATGAACATGCTGATCTGCTTCGAGGGCGAGTGGGTCGAGGACCACGACTGCTGGGCCGATCACGGCAAGCTGTGCGAGGACGACGCCTGCGTGGACCCGTGGGTCTTCGGTGATCCCCAGTGGTCCACCTGCCTCGACGAGCCCCTCGCCACCACCGAGAGCCTGTCGGACAAGGCCAGGTACTACGACGACATCGCCGCGCGCCTGCACATCCACCCCGATCTCCGCTGGGCCGCCAACGTCAACCTGTTCAAGGCCGAGGTGGAGTGCCCCGCCGGCCTCGCGCCGCCGTGCTACGAGCCGCTGACACCGGAGGATCAGGCCACCTGGGAGGACGTGGAGCACTGGCAGACCGGCGAGAACGACGGGCTGTGGAGCAGCCTCTACCTCGCCTCCCAGGCGTTCCGCTACGCTGTGACGGGCTCGAGCGAAGCCCTGGGCAACGTCGAGGTGCTGCTCGCCGGCGAGCGCGACCGCATGGCCATCACCGGCGTGCCCGGCCTGTTCACGCGCCAGCTCATCCCGCCGGGGGTGGACGGCATCGCCTGCCCCGCCGATCCGTCGTACTACACCACCGACGAGGAGAAGGACGACAACCGCTGGGTGATGGTGGGCGACGGCGGCTGCGTGGAGGTGGTGGACCCCGACACGATGCAGTGGACCACCACCACCCACTGCGGCCTGGACGAGTACGCGGGCTGGTGCTGGCTCGACAACGTGTCCCAGGACGAGTACGTGGGCCACATGTTCGCCCTGGGCGCCATCGCGAGGCTGGTGGACGACCCGGGCGTGCAGGCCACGGTCGCGGACATGCTCGGCCAGATCGGCGAGCACCTGATGGACAACGACCTGACCTTCGTGGACTGGGACGGCCGGCTCACCGAGCACGGGCGGCTGTACCCCATGGCGCTGACGGACACGCCGGGCTACCTGGCGGTGATGGCCATGAGCTTCGTGCTCGTGGCGGCGGAGGGCAGCGGCCGGGACGACCTGCGCCAGTGGTACGACGACTGCCTGATGCAGCGCTCCGGCACCGACGAGTGCCTCGACTGGCCCGGCCAGCAGGCCCAGCCGTTCACCGACTACCTGCCCGCCCTGCTGCTGTACGCGGGCGAGGGCTCGTGCGAGAGCAACTGGAACAACTTCTCCATGGTCATGGCCAACTTCCACCACCTGCTGTGGTACGAGCGGGACCTGGCCACGCGGGAGCTGCTCCAGGACGCCCTGGCCGAGGAGGCCATGCTCGCCGACAAGCCCCGCGCCCTGATCGAGCAGGACAACGCCTGGTTCGACGTGATGTGGGCGGCCCACAAGCACCTGGGCCCGGACAGCGACGGCCCCGACCTCTCGGCCGTGGAGGATGCGGTGTGCGCGCTGCGCCAGTTCCCCGCGTCCGAGGCCACCCCGTCGCTGGACTCCGCGGCCCTGTACGACCACGACTGCGACGGCCGCAAGGACGAGTCCCTGACCGCCGATCCCATCCCGGTGGCCGAGCGCTGCCCCCACACCTTCCTGTGGTGGCGCAACCCGTACCAGCGGGAGACCTGCACCGAGGCGACGTGGGAGATCCACCAGCCCGGCGACTACCTGCTGGCGTACTGGATGGCGCGCTACTACGGCTTCGTCAGCTCGTACCAGTAGTTGGTCGACGCGAGCGCGCCACCCGCATACCGTTGAGTCATGCCCGACGACGACTACAAACCTCTGCGCGACGGCGGCGATGCGATCGAGGAGCTGCTGTCCAATCCTCCCGCCAACGTCGATGAGTTTCGCCGCAGGCTTCGTGGGATCGACATCAATGCCGCACGTGATCGAGCCCGTGACATCTTGCTGACCGGCGGGGTCGCGACAGCAGTCCGTCCACTGCTCTGCCGAGCGCTGACTGAACTCGGAGTGGGGCCGAACTGGGATGTTCTCGCTGCAATCGTCGCGGATGCGGACAGGCCCCTGCCCTATCGCGCCGATGTGCTGTCCATCCTGAAGGAACTGGACGAAGCTCGGGCCACACGGCTCGTCGAGGCACTTTGGAGTGGGGACCAGGTGGCCTTGGCCGAGCAACATGTGGTCGAGGTTCTCGAAACCGTCGAGGCGAACCCTGATCACGCGCAGGTGTTCTCGGATATCCTCGAGGACTGTCCACCGGCGGACCGCAGGGCGCGGTTCCAGAGGTTGGAGCGAGTGCGCGTGGAGTGGGGAACTCCCGCGGCCCTGGTCTGGGGGCCTGCATTGCGGAATCGCCGTCTCGGCTCACTCCATCACAGGCTCCTCGAGTCCGTCATCGAGGAAGGTGGCACCGCCGGTATCGAGCTCCTCGAAGGCGCGCTGCGTGATGCGCGGGAAGAAGAGGCTCGCCGCGAGTTGCGCAAGGCACTGCTGAGGCTCAGGACGAAGGAGGCGCAGCCCGACAATCGACAGCAGGTCAACGGGAGAACGTTCGTCTCCACGTGTGATGGTGAGGGTACGGTCGTGGTTGTGGGTTGTTTTCCCAGCTCCCGCGGCACCGTCCGCACGGCCTACTTGAGCCTAGGGCTCACCAGAGGCATCCACAGCGCTTCCTGGTTGTCGACCGAGTCCATGCAGGGGGCGCACGTATTCCTCGACCGGCTGAGGGAGGAAGGAGAGACTGCGTTCACGGAGATCCCGCTGCGCGACGCGGCGGAACTCGTGCTGGAAGCGAGGAGTCGCGCCAGCCGTCCCGGTCGAGAGGTCACCAAGAAGGGTATGGCTCCCCTCGCGCTGTTCGAGCGCGCAGCAAGATCGAGCGTTTCCACGGCGGACTCCACCTCGACGGCGTCAGCCGCGTCGCAAGCGGCACGCGCGTCCGCTCGACCGGACACTGCGAGCACGGACGATTTCCGACAGCTGCTCGAGGAGCCATTCCATACGTCCTGGGTATTCCACAGGGGCGAACTGGCCCACGTAGGCGTTCTCGCTCTCCCTCCACGAGGTTCGTCGAGAAAATGGCGTTCCGAAGCCGCCGCCGCACTCGCAGGTTCAGAGGGTCAGCAGCTGCTCATGGTCCTTCTCGAATTCATGGCCCGATGGTATCGCTCGAGCGGTGACGAGCGGCGTGCAGCGCTCTGCGCAACGGGTCTGAAACAGTGCGAGGACGACTTCGAGGACAGCGCCGTCCTGCACGCCATTCTGGACCGTACGGCCAGGATCGCACGGGAGAACGCCGAGGCCATCGCCAACACGCCCGTCCCGTTCGGAGATACCCGCCTCCGCCGCTGGCTGAGGAGGAAGCTGTTTTGCGACATTGGTTTGGCTCGAGGGCGCGACCTCGCCCGGCTGGACTTCACGGAGATCTCCTACGTACTCATGGACGCGGTGACGATCCAGCTCCCGATCTCCTCGCGCCCCCGAGAGGAAGAGGTTTGCAGAGCTGCTGCGACCCTGGGACGGCTGGCCGCGGACTTCTTCGTGAGGTTGAACACAGGCAAGGGCTACCCAACTCTCGACGGGCTCCTTGACCAGCTGTTCCTCGCACTGGACGACCAGTTCGATCTCTCCGACCGCGTCGCTCGCGAACTGAGCGCCGACACCCTGCTTCGCCGGTTCCAGCATTTTGCCGAGGCGACCTGTGGCAATTGTCCTGTGGCCTGCCTCGAGCGACCGGATGACGAGTTGGACGCCACGTTCCGCGCCGACGACCATCCCTCTTGGGCGCCCTGAACAATCCGTGATCCGAAATACCGCTGCCGGCGTTCTCGGTCCCCTTCACAGGGTACGGCGGCGGCGCAGTTCGGGGCGGTGTCGTGGTTGCCGAATCCGCCGCTGTCGAGCGTGTCGTCGTCCGCAGTGGTGTCGTCGTCATCCGAGGGGACGTCGTCGTCGTCCCCGGACGGGCAACCCAGCAGCGCCAGGACGACTGCGAACGACCACAGGCGACTGGACGTACCTTCCCCTCTCCGAATCAAGGTACCTACCAGGTTCAACCGAGGCCCGACTGACGAGGTGAGAGATCAAGGCCCATGGGGTTCCCTCGATGGATCGAGCGCAGCTGCGGTTCCCACAGCACCGAATCTGCGTTCATCTGTGTCCATCTGCGGTTTCATTCTCTTCCCCCCGATTCCCTTCAACGCATCTGATCCGACCGGGCCGACAACGCCCGCGCCCGCCGCACGTCCTCGGCCGTGGCCGCCTCGCCGCCGAACAGCACCGCGTAGTAGCGCCGGATCACCGCGGCCGCGCCCGCGCTCCCGCTGCGGTCCTCCCAGGCGCGGGCCACCTCCAGGGGGGTGGGGTGGCCGTCGAGGTCGAGCTGGGGGGTGGCCCGCGCGAGCCACCGCCGCACCGCCCGCACGTACCGGCGGGCCGCGCCAGGGGGCACGCCGGCCAGGGACGCCGCGGACCGCCGCAGGCCGCGGACCCACGCGACCCCCAGCAGCGCTGCGATCGCGATCAGCAGGACCAGCAGCCCCCACGACAGGGCGCCCGAGGTCCCGCTCGCGCGCGGCAGGCCCGGCAGCGAGAGGTCGGGCACGCCGATCACGTCGTGGCTCGCCATGGCCTGGAAGCCGCGATCCAGGGCGTCGATCTGGTCCATCTGGTCGTAGTCGAGCACCAGGGTGCGCCACCGCAGCCCGGCGATGTCCAGCCAGCCCTGGACGAGGGAGGTGAAGC
>CAZLEO010000394.1:0-7517 GCA_964558555.1 uncultured Rickettsiales bacterium
GGTTCGCAAAGGACCCCGCCGCGCCGGCCAAGCCCTCATGCGCGCTGACGGGGTCGGGATGCTTCTGGGATCTTTTTCGGATCTGATCGGGCGCTCGAGTCGCACCGGGCGCGTCCAGGCACGAGGCCGCGACCGGCGTATGGAGGGTCGTCGAGGGGTGACCGCTCGAAGGACCCGGCCTGCGGCTACGCCTGGGGCGAGGCCGACGCGGCCCACCTGTGCGGCGTCGCCCACCTGAGCCTCGGCGAGCGCGACCTGGCCCGCGACCACTTCCACCAGGCCCGGCGCGGGGCGGGCGGGGATCCGCGGGTCGAGGGAGCAGCCCTCCGAGGCCTGGGGCTCCTCGCCGCGAGCGAGGGAGACGGCGCCGACGCCCGAGCCCTGCTCGAGCAGGCCGCAGCACGGCACGGCGACGATCCGTACGAGGAGGCGGAAGACCTGCGGGAGCTGGGCCGGCTGAACCTCGACGAGGGGCACCTGGGCGCGGCCCACGAGTGCGTGGCGAGGGCGAGGGACCTGAGCCTGGGCTGCGAGGACCGCCGCGGCAGGGCCCTGGCCGACGGCCTGCTCGCCGCCATCCAGCACGGCCAGGGGGACCTGCCCGCGGCGCGGGAGGGATACGAGGACGCCATCGCCCGGCTGGCGCGCTGTGGCTTCGCCGAGGAGGAGGCCCGGATCATGGGCCGGCTCGGCGTCCTGGCCGGCCAGCAGGAGCGGCCGGTGGAGGCCCGCGCACTGCTCGGGACGGCCGTCGAGCGCCTCCGACGCGCCGGGGACGAGCGCCTCGCCGACGAGCTACGCCCACTCCTCGACGACCTGGACGCCCGCGCGGCCGACGGACCGCCCGCCGCCGACCTGGTGGTCGGCCCCGAGGGCGGCTGGTTCTGCACCGCGGGCGGCGAGCGCGTCAGCCTGCACCACCGCCAGCCCCTGCGCCGCGTGCTGCACGCGCTGGTGAGGCAGCGGCTGGACCACGCCGGCGATCCCCTGGACGCGGCGGGCCTGCTCGAGGCGGGCTGGCCCGACGAGCGCGTCATCCCCGAGGCCGGCGTCCACCGGGTCCGCGTGGCCGTGTCCACCCTGCGCAAGTTCGGGCTGCGCGACGTGCTCAAGACGCAGGGATCGGCCTACCTGCTGGACCCGGGCGTGAAGACGCACCTGCTGGAGTAGCCGTGGTGGATCTCGAGCAGTACACGGATCAGGCCCGCTCCATGAGATTGTGGGCCCTGATATGGCTGGCGCTCGGCCTGCCGGTGTTCTCGTTGGGCGGCGCGGCGTTCGTTCTCGGATCGCTCATCGCCGCCTTCCCGAAGTCCATCCCTGACGACGACGTGTTCATCGGCATCGGAGCACTGCTCGCCATCGGGGTGGGGCTGGGGCTGCTGGGGGGCGTCCCGTGCCTGCTCGGGCTGCGGCTGATCCTCAAGCGCAGGAGGCTACGGCTGGAGACGGCGCGCGCGCGATTGGAAGGGGATCAGTAACCCAGGACGCCGATCCGACGGATCACGCTGGGGTGGATCAGCTCGCGGATGGTCAGGGACTCGCCACCGAAGGAGTTGCCCCAGGCCAGGCGCAGGGCCATGTCGGCGCCGGCGATGTTGTCCTCGTTGACCGTGCCGGCCAGGTAGCCGGTGAAGCGATCCCAGCTGACGTCGGCGATCCCCTCGACCACGGCGCCGATGAGGCGTCCGGCAAAGTAGGCGAGGCCACCCGTGGCCTGGCCCAGGATCGCGCCGATGAGTTCACCCAGTCGGCCGCCGAAGAAGCCGAGGATCTGCCCCACCGTGCCGCCGACCCCGCCCGCGACCAGGGCCACGTCGAACATCCAGCACAGGTCCGCGGTCAGCCCGTCGGTGGTGCGTACCCACACGTTGCGGCCGGGGATGTCGCCGGTGATGGCGTTGTAGTTGGTGATGGTGTTCCAGGTACCGTTCTCGTCCTCGTAGCGCAGGATGCCGGCCACGGCGCGCAGGCGCTGCTTCTCCACCTCCGAGAGGCTGGCCTCGAGTTGCTCACGTTCCGGGTTCGGCGCGACACACTGGTCCTCGTCCATGTCCGCGTCGGCCCCGAACGTCTCGGCCTCGCACACCTCGCCGTCGTGCTGCAGCGGATCCTGCAGCGAGTCGCTCAGCGCGCTGGCCTGCAGCGGGTCCTCGGTGTTCTGGCCCTCGGTGCGGGACTCCTGCTGCACCGGCGCCGAACTCCCCCCCGACTGCTTCGTGGCCACGCCAACCTGGGTACCCATGTCGCTCTCCTACGGGCTCTGGTCCGACTGCAGTGTACCAGCAGCGTTACGGTGCGACGCAACAATCAGCAGATGCGGGGCAGCTGCTCGGCCGTGGGACGCTCGAGCAGGCGCTGGCCGCCGTACGCGGTGGCGATCACCACCCGGCCGGGCCGCGTACCGCCCAGGCGGCCGACGCAGGCGCCCTGGCGGCCCTGACTCAGCCGGTACCAGCAGTCCAGGGCCTGGCGCCACTGGTGCTCGGCCACCACGGCCACCACGCGCCCCTCACAGGCCAGGTGGAGGGATTCGACGCCGGCGATGTCGCACACGGTCTCGGTGTCCGCGTGGATGGGCACGCGGGCGGCCTCGACCTCGACTCCGAGGCCGGTCGACTCCGCCAGATCGCACAGCACGCCGGCCACGCCGCTGCGGGTGGGATCGCGCAGGAACCGCGGCACGATCCCCTCGGTGAACAGGGCCTCCACCAGGGGGGTGACGGCCTCGCAGTCGCTGACCAGCCCGCCGGCCAGGTCCATGCCCAGCCGCGCGCCGAGGATCACCGCGCCGTGGTCGCCGATGGGACCGCTGACGAGGATCGCGTCCCCTTCCTGCGCGGGCGGCGGGCCCTCGGCCCAGTCCGGGCGCAGGGTTCCCACCCCGGCGGTGTTGAGGTACACCCCGTCGCCCTTGCCCCGCTCGACCACCTTGGTGTCGCCCGAGACCACGGCCACGCCGGCGCGCGCCGCCGCGCGGGCCATGGAGTCGACCACCCGCCGCAGCAGCGCCAGCTCCAGCCCCTCCTCCAGGATCGCCCCCAGGGTCAGGTACTGCGGCACCGCGCCGCTCACCGCGAGGTCGTTGACCGTGCCGTTGATCGCCAGCGCGCCGATGTCACCGCCGGGGAACTCCAGCGGGCTGACCACGAACGAGTCGGTGGTCATCACCACCGGTCCGTCCGGCCTGGGCAACTGCGCGCCGTCGTCCAGGGGCGCCAGGTAGGGGTTGTCCAGGGCCGCAGCGAACACCTCGGCCACCAGCTCCTGGGTCAGCCGCCCGCCGCCGCCGTGGCCCACTGTGATGCGTTCATCCATGATCCGCCTCGCGGTAGAGGAAGCGATTGCGGCAGGTGCCCTCGAAGGACACCATGCACGGCCCGCGCGGGTCGGTCGGCGTGCAGGCCGAGCCGAACAGACCACACTCGGCCGGGTCGATCCGCCCCACCATGACCTCGCCGCAGCGGCAGCCGGGCAGGCAGTCGGGTAGATCGGGGTCCGGGGTCAGGCCGAAGCGCTGCACCGCGTCGAGGCGGCCGTCGCGCAGCGCCAGCCCCGAGGCCGGGATCGTGCCCAGGCCCCGCCAGGCGGCGTCCACGGGCTCGAAGGCCCGGTCCAGGGCCGCGACGGCGGCGGGGTTGCCGTCCTCGCGCACTGCGCGGCGGTACCCGTTGGCGGCCTCGGCGCGGCGATCCGCGGCCAGGCCGGTCAGCTGCTGCAGCCCGGCCGTCACGTCCAGCGGCTCGAAGCCGGCGACCACCGCGGGCAGGCCGCTGCGCTCGCAGAACGGTCGGAACGGGGCCAGGCCGGTCACCGTGAGCACGTGCCCGGGCAGCAGGAACCCGTCGAGGCCGAGATCGGGCAGACCCAGCAGCGCGTCCAGGGCCGGCGGGATGATGCGGTGGCTGACCAGCAGCGAGAAGTTGTCCGGCGGATCGGCCAGGGCGGCCGCCGCCACCGTACACGCCGTGGTCTCGAACCCCACGGCCAGCAGCACCACCTCGCGGTCGGGCTCGGCGCGGGCGATCCGCACCGCGTCGTGGGCCCCCAGGACCACCCGCACGTCGCCGCCCCGGGCGCGCGCCTGCTCCAGCGACATCCGGCCGGGCACGCGCAGCATGTCGCCGAAGGTGGCCACGGTCACCCCCGGGCGCTGGCACAGCTCCACGGCCATCTGGATGTCGGTGGGCGGACAGACACACACCGGGCAACCGGGCCCGGCGATGACCCGGACGCGGGGCGGCAGCAGGCGCCGCAGCCCGTGCCGGGCGATGGCGTTCTCGTGGGTGCCGCACACGTGCATGAAGGTCAGGTCGCGGTCGGGGGCCAGCCGGCGCAGATCGGCGGCGGCGGCCTGTACGGCGTCGGGGTCGGCGAAGCGGCCGGGGTCCAGGGTCACGGTTCGCCCCGCCGCATCTCGGCGGCCACCTGCTGCAGCAGCCGCAGCGTCTCGGCGGCCTCGTCCTCGTCCAGCGCGGCGATGGCGTACCCGGCGTGGACCAGCACCCAGTCCCCGGGACCGGCGTCGGGCAGCAGGTCCAGGCGCACCTGCAGGGTCACCCCGCCGGACCTCGCC
The DNA here is from genome assembly GCA_964558555.1 of uncultured Rickettsiales bacterium. GTDB lineage: Bacteria > Myxococcota_A > UBA796 > UBA9615 > CAYRNR01 > CAYRNR01. The sequence continues at coordinate 4,577 of CAZLEO010000394.1, forward strand.
GTCCCCTGCGGGCCCTCCACGGCCTCGAGCTGCATGGGCACGGCCAGGCACATGGCTAGCGATCCCCCCCGTGCGCGGCGTGCCGGCGCCGGAGCCAGTCCAGCCACAGGTCCAGTCCCTGGCCCGTGCGGCAGCTGATCTCGATCACCTCCAGCGCCGGGTTGAGCTCCCGGGCGATGCGGGTGGCCTCGGCCACGTCGAAGTCGGTGTAGTCCAGCAGGTCGATCTTGTTGATCAGCAGCACGTCGGACGTGCGGAACATCAGCGGGTACTTGGCGGGCTTGTCGTGCCCCTCGGCCGTGGACAGCAGCATCACCCGGGCGTGCTCACCCAGGTCGAACTCGGCCGGGCATACGAGGTTGCCCACGTTCTCCACCACCAGCACGTCCAGGTCCGCCAGCCCCACGTCCTCGGCCTCGGCGATGACCTGGCGCGGATCGAGGTGGCACGCGCCGTGGGTGTTGATCTGGCGCACCGGCGCGCCCGCCCGCTCGAGGCGATCCGCGTCCAGCGCCCCCTGGATGTCCCCCTCGATCACCCCCACGCGCAGGGCCTTGTCGAGGCGCCGCAGAGTCTGCTCGAGCAGCGACGTCTTGCCCGCCCCGGGCGAGCTCATCAGGTTGAGGCACAGCACGCCGGCCTCGTCGTACCGCTGCCGGGCCGCCGCGGCCTCGCGGTCGGTGATCTCCAGCAGCGCTCGTTCCACGCGTATCTCGGTCATGGCACCGTCACCGACTCCAGGGTCAGGTCCTTTCCCTCTACCTCTACGACCTCGAGGGCACATCCGCTCGCGGACGTACCGCGGGCGAGGGCCTCGAAGCCGAACCTCAGGGCCTCGGGGTTGAGGCACGTGTCCGCCCCGACGCGCACCCGCGCCGAGTCCGCGCGCGCCCCGCCGTGGTCGTCCACGGTCTGCGCGACGATCGAGACCAGCCGGGACGCCACGGTCATCTCGTGCACGTCAACACCCTCAAAAACCCGAAATTTGGCACACCAGGTCAGCGAACTTACAATGGATGAACGCGCATAAGTATGTCCAGGGGCTCCAGCCCCGATCCAAGAAGGAGAAGGACGCCATGATCCGGCCGTGCTCCGTCCTCGCCTGCCTCGCCCTGTTCGTCACCTCCACCACGGGTTGTCTGGTCGAAGAACCCGCCCCCGAGATCGCGACCACCACCCGCGCTCAGCTCGTGCCACCCCCGGACGGCGACTTCATGCCCGTGTACTGCGGCGGGGTCGTGTCCTGGGACCCGGTGGACGACGCCGACGCCGGCTGGGAGCACCGCGACGTCATCGGCGACGAGACCTACCCGGCGATGTTCCACGCGTCGGACGGTGTGTACGCCTACCTGCGCATGCGCGTGGACGACGAGCCCGAGCAGGCGTCGCTGAACCTCAAGTCCTTCGGCTGGGGCTTCGAGGTGGACAACGACGGCGTGATGACCACGTACGAGTACCTGTTCATGGCCGACGGCACGGGCAGCGACGAGGTCACCTGGACCGAGAACACCATCCAGCAGGGGCTCAACAGTCCGGGGGAGGAGGCCGAGGGTACGCCTCAGATCCTGGCCCCGCCGGAGGACTACTGGGCCGCGACGCCGGCGGACTCGAGCTTCGACGGCGAGCCCGACTGGTTCCTCACCTTCGCCGTCTCGTTCGCCGACCTGCAGGCCGCCGGCATCGACCCTGCCGATCCCATCGTGCTGTGGGCCGGCTCGTCGAACAACACCCACGCGCTGAACACGGACATCGCCTGCCACGACGGCAACGCCGACGATGCGGAGCTGGATGACATCGCGGCCGATCCGACCGTGCCGGACCTGGACGTGGACAGCGACGGAGACGGCATCACCGACGCCGTGGAGATGGTCATCGGCACCGACCCGCACGACGTGGACTCCGACGGCGACGGCATCGGCGACTGGACCGAGACCGACGGGGGCTCGGCCGTGGACACGGACGGCGACCTGATCATCGACGCCCTGGACGACGACAGCGACGCCGACGGCCTGGCCGACGCGGACGAGGGCGAGGTCGACAGCGACGCCGACGGCACACCCGACTACCGCGACCCCGACGACGACGACGACGGCGTGCCCACGGCCACCGAGGTGGTGGACGGCAACGACGTGGGCCTGGACGACGTGGACGGCGACGGGGACGTCAACTGGCTCGACGACGACGCGGACGGCGACGGCGTGGACGACGGCGACGACGGCACCGGCGATGGGGACGGGGACGGGTTCCCGGCGTATCTGGACTGTGACGACACCGAGGCCGCCGTCAATGCGGGCGCACCCGAGATCTGCGACGGCCTGGACAACAACTGCAACGGCGTCGTGCCGCTGGACGAGGCGGACGACGACGGCGACGGCCAGATGCTCTGCGAGGGGGACTGCGACGACGCCCACGCCGACGTCTACGACGGGGCTCCGGAGCTGTGCGACGGCCTCGACAACGACTGCGACGGCGTCGTCGACAACAACATCGGCGACGACCAGGACGGCGACGGCTTCACGCCGTGCGACGACGACTGCAACGACCTCGACGCGAACGTCTACCCCGGCGCGCCGGAGATCTGCGACGGACTGGACAACAACTGCAACGGCGTCGTCCCCGCCGACGAGCAGGACGCGGACGGCGATGGCGTGTCCGAGTGCGAGGGGGACTGCGACGACGCCGACCCCGCCAGCTTCCCCGGCGCCACCGAGGTCTGCGACGCCGCGGACAACGACTGCGACGGCACCGTCGACGAGGAGACGGAGTGTTACGACGACGACGGTGACGGGTACACCGAGCAGGATGGCGACTGTGACGACGCCGACCCCGCCATCAACCCCGACGCCACCGAGGTCTGCGACGGCGTGGACCAGGACTGCGACGGCCTGGTCGACGACGGGACGTCTTGCTACGACGACGACGGCGACGGCCACACCGAGGA
>CAZLEO010000395.1:0-7501 GCA_964558555.1 uncultured Rickettsiales bacterium
CAGAACATCCCGGTGCGCACCGAGGAGGGCCGGCGCATCCGCACGGCGTTCGTGGCGGCGCCCGGGTGCGTGCTGCTGTCCCTGGACTACTCGCAGATCGAGCTGCGTGTGCTGGCGCACCTGGCAGGGGAGGGGGGCTTCGCCCGCGCCTTTGCCGAGGGGGCGGACGTGCACCGCCGCACCGCGGCCGAGGTGTTCGAGGTGATGGAGCCGCTGGTGATCCCCGAGCAGCGGCGCATCGCCAAGGCCGTGAACTTCGGCATCGTCTACGGGCAGACCGCATTCGGCCTGTCCGAGTCGCTGGGCATCTCACGGGCCGAGGCCAACCGCATCATCGACCGCTACAACGCGCGCTACCCCGAGCTGGCGCGCTTCCGCGAGCGGGTCCTGGCCGAGGCGCGCGAGACCGGCAGCGTCACGACCATCCTGGGGCGCCAGCGCCCGATCACCGACCTGCAGGCGGCCAACCGCAACGTGCGCATGGCCGCCGAGCGCGCCGCCATCAACACCCCGGTGCAGGGCAGCGCCGCGGACATCATCAAGGTGGCCATGGTGCGGCTGCGCCGCCGCCTCGCCGAGGACTTCCCCGACGACAAGATGATCATGCAGGTGCACGACGAGCTGGTGTTCGAGGTCGGCGAGGAACGCGCCGACGCGCTGCAGGCCATGGTGACCGAGCAGATGGAGACCGCGGTACGAATCGATGTACCCTTGAAGGTGGACGCAGGCCGGGCCCTGACCTGGGCCGACGCACACTGAGGTGGCGAACGTGGACGACCGGCAGACCATCGAGCGGTTGCGCGAGCGAATCCGATCCCTGGAGCGGACCGCGCCGCTGGGGCTGCTGCTCTCGGCGGTGGTGCACGAGGTGAACAACCCCCTGTCGGTGATCCTCATCGGCGCGGACACCCTGCGCCGCAAGGCCGCGGACAGTGAGGCGGTGGACCACCACCTCGACGTGCTGGAGGCCCAGTCCGCCAAGATCATCGAGATCAACAGGATGCTGCAGGGGCTGAGCAAGCGGAACCTGGGATCGTCGGAGCGCGTGGACGGCGCGGAGCTGATCCAGGCGTTCGCCGAGGTCGAGGTGCTGCTCGGGGGCGAGACCTGTCGCCCGGAGATCGAGCTGGCGGAGGGGCCCCTGCCGATGGCCGTGGAGCCCCAGCTGACCCTGCAGGTGCTGCGTTTCCTCGCCCGGTCCGCCCGGGACCTGGGGGGAGACGGGCCGCTCCAGGTGACCGTCGATCGCCAGGACATCCCCCTGATCGAGCTGCCCAACATCCGCAAGTCGCCCACCCGCGAGTTCGTGGTCTTCCGGATCGTGGTGGGGGATCCCGACGGGCACCCCGTGCCGATCACCGACTGGGTCGGGGACTTCTTCGGCTCCCAGCCGTCGGAGCGCACCCTGGAGCTGATGGCCTCGTGGGAGGTGGTCCGCAAGCTGCCCGGGCGGCTGCGCATCGCCGCGGGGACGGCCGGCGCCGAGCTGACGCTCATGGTGCCGGTGCTGGCCGGGGACGCCGGATGATCCGACGCGATCCCCGCCCGCCGATCGCCCGCGCATATGACGCGCTCGTGGAGGCCGTGCGCCGATTCCTGGACGTCCCCGGACCCCCGACGCCGGCCCTGGCAGGGGCGACGTCCATCGGTCTTGCCCCTTTTTTCCTCGCGTTGAATGAACGCGGTACCCCCCCCGTCCATCCCCCATCGGTTTCGAGCGATGGGTCCTGGCGGCGGGGCCCGGCAGACGAGAGGAACACCATGCCCCCGGCGGTTGCCCTTGCCAAGGACGCCTCGGACGCGGACCCCGCGACGAGACCGCCGCGCAAGCCGCCCCGGAAGGCGCCGGTGAGCAACAAGCGCCGCGACGCGGCCACGGTCATGCGCAGCCTCGAGCAGCGGGAACACGACGCCGAGGTCATCCGCCGTATCCAGAAGGGGGACAACGAGGCCTACCGGGAGCTGGTGCTGAAGTACCAGCAGAAGGTCTACGGGGTGGCCTGGGGGATGGTCCAGAACGCCGAGGACGCCCGCGAGATCACCCAGGAGGCGTTCATCAAGGCGTTCAAGTCGCTGGATCGGTTCCGGTTCGACGCGAGCTTCTACACGTGGCTGTACCGCATCACCGTGAACCTCACCATCGACTTCCGCCGCAAGGCGGTCAAGCGCCGGACCAACGAGTTCGACGACGGGCGGATGCAAAAGGACGAGGCCGGCGAGATCGCCAGGCCGCACATGGAGGCATCGCCCGGGCGCCGGTTGGAGCGCAAGCGGCTCGCCGATCAGATCCAGGCCGCCATCGATCAGCTGCCGCCGGATCAGCGCACGGCGATCATGCTCCGGGAGCTCGAGGGCCTGAGCTACAAGGAGATCGCCGTGGCCATGGACTGCGCCGAGGGTACCGTGATGAGCCGGTTGTTCTACGGCCGGAAGAAGCTGCAGGAGATCCTCAAGGATCTTCGGTAGTTGGAAGGGTTTGAGATGGAGAATGAGGAGCGCGATGAGCTTTTCCAGCTCGTGATGCGCTACTACGACGGAGAGCTCTCCGGCCCCGAAAAAGACCGCGCCCGCGCCCTCATCGACGCGGACGATCAGGCGCGGGTGTGGCTGGCCGACATGGAGGCCATGGGCGACGCGACCTTCGAGTTCGTGCGCGAGGCCGTCCAGCGAGAGGACTTCTCGGAGTACTGGGTCACCGTGGACGAGGGGGTCCGCTCTCCGACCCGCGCCCTGCGCGAGGAGAAGCGCACCCAGGAGCGCGAGGGCCTGGTGGTCTGGCTGCAGCGGCGGCTGGGCAACTGGCTCGTGCCGGCGGGCGGCCTGGCCGTGGCCGGCGCGGCCGCGGTGCTCGTGCTGGCCGTGGGCCTGCCGTGGGCGCTGAACACCGGCTCGGGCCGGATCACCGCCGAGGACTTCGACGGCATCGCCGCGGTGGACAACACCCTCGAGGTGGAGGTGCTGGAGGGGGATCAGTGGTCCGTGAGCATCCTGGACGTGGGTCAGGACCAGCCGACGATCATCTGGCTGGACGACCTGGCCGGGGAGGAGGAGGGGTGAGAGCGCTCCTGACCCTGTCGCTGATCGCCGCGTTGTGCCTGCCCGCAACGGCCCTGGCCTCGCCCCCCGATCAGATCCAGGTCGTCTACATGGAGGCCTACGCCCACAACTCCGACGACGAGATGGACCCCCGGCTGCGGCCGATGGCCGACGCCCTGCGCATGGCCGGCTTCACCGGCTACGAGTTCGTCTCCGGCGGCAAGTGGACCGTCGGCGAGGGCGACTCCAACAGCGTCTCCCTGGAGTCGGGCTACACCCTGCAGATCCGCCTCGACGAGATCGGCGAGGACTCGGCCCGGCTCACCGTCTGGATGACCCGCCCCGACCAGACCAAGCCCGCCCGCATCAGCATCCGCATCAACCGCAACGCGGCCACCGTCATCGGCGGCAACGACTACAAGAAGGGCAAGCTCGTCGTGCCGATACGGGTGCGGTACCCGTCGGGCAAATAGCTCCCAGTCGCTCCGCTCAAAAAATCCGAACTTCCCCTCGCTCGGACCGCCCCCTGCTCTTATATTCCGGTGCCATGGATCTCATCGGCGTCATCCACCTCCCGCCCCTCCCCGGCAGCCCGCGCCAGGCGCCCATGGCCGACGTGATCGCCTCGGCCGAGGCCGACGCGCGCGCGCTGATCGACGGCGGCGCGGACGCCCTGATCGTCGAGAACTTCCACGACGCGCCGTTCTACCGCGACCGGGTCGAGCCCGTGACCGTGGCGGCGATGACCCGGGTCGTGGGGCGGGTGTGCGCGCTGGCAGGGGACCGGGCCGTGGGCGTGAACGTGCTGCGCAACGACGCCGAGGCCGCCCTGTCGGTGGCCCGGGTGTGCGGCGCGAGGTTCATCCGGGTCAACGTGCACGTGGGCGCGGCGGTGACCGACCAGGGGGTGATCCAGTCTCGGGCGGCCGAGACGCTACGGCTGCGGTCGCGGCTGGGCGTGGACGTGGAGATCTGGGCGGACGTGGCCGTGAAGCACGCGGTGCCGCTGGGCATGGACCACGACGTGGTGCGAGAGGCCCAGGACGCCGTGCACCGCGGTCTGGCGTCGGCGGTCATCGTCACGGGCGAGGCCACGGGCGAGCCGCCGCGACCGGAGCTGTTGCAGCGGTTGCGCGGGGCCGTCCCTGACGCCCGGCTGCTCGCGGGCAGCGGCGTCGATCCGGACCTGGCCGGGGCCCTGCGGGGGTTTGCAGACGGCGCCATCGTCGGCACCTGGCTCAAGCGCGACGGGCGCGTGGAGAATCCCGTGGACGTGAAACGGGTGGCGAGACTGCGACGCGCCATGGATGGGGGGAGCCGGTGAAGCTCGGGTGGATCGGCCTGGTGGGCCTCGTCCCGTTGATGGCCGTGGGCATGCTGCTGCTGGGAGCCCGCATGGGCGCCGTGCCGTTCGGCCAGGTGGTGTCGGTCGGCTGGTCGCTGGGCTTCGGCGCATTCCTGATGGGGATGGCCGCCTCGCTGCGCTTCCGCGAGGGGGGCGCGAAGCAGGTGTTGCCGTACCTGATGATCGTGTTGTGCCTGGCCGAAGGCCTCACCGGCACGTGGGTCCTGTTGGGGCCCGAGGACGCCGCCGCCACGCTCGTGCGCGCCAACCACCTGCGGATGGGGGAGCTGCTCGGGGGGTACATCGAGACCTTTGGCGACGACGCCCGGTCCGGCGAGCTGGCCGAGGAGATGGTCGCCGAGGCGCCTTACCCGCAGATCTTCGCGTTCCACCACGAGAACGTGGCGTTCTCGTCCAACACCGGCGTGGTGGACGGGACCGTGACACGGCTGAGCCGCGAGGAGCCCGCGGTGGTGCTGAAGCACCTCGACGGCGCGCTGCGGGCGTTCGGCAACGAGGACGGGCAGCTCGGCCCCCTGGCCGCGACCCTGGACATGAACGCGGATCAGCTCGACGGCCAGGTCCTCATGGACCACCTGGAGGACCTGACGATCATCGCCCGCCCCGGCGGTCCGTTCGAGCGGCTCTCCGCCGCGCTGCTGGAGGCGTCGTCGCAGCGTCTTGTGGAGCGGTTCAAGGAGATGCCCGACGGGGATCGCGCCCTGGCCGACCTGGTGCATGCGGCCCTCGAGGACGGCGCGCCGTTCGTGCGGATCGACTCGCGCGGCGCGCCCGCCGGGCTGCACGTCATGGATCACATCCCTGCCAGGCTGTACCTGCAGGTCGACGACGGCGCGGACAAGGTCGTCAAGCTGCGTTACCGGGAGCTGCGGGCGGGGGAGATCGTCAAGACCAACGAGGGCCACAAGCCCGTGGATGTGGTGAAGGCCGGGCTCGACGTGACCATCTCGGTGGCGGGGGAGACGCGCTACGAGCACACCTTCCGCGGCGAATCCCCCATCGACTCGTGGACGATCCTTCCCCCCGGGATGCCCTTGCGCGACGGCTACCGCAACGTCGCGGTGGACGCGCTGAACCGCGACATCGCCACGCAGTTCACCGACGTGGCCGTTCCCTGAGAGGTTGGTGTCACAACCTCTGGCCGCACACCTTCAGGCCCGCCCAGACCAGGTCCAGGTGATCGAAGGCCAGCTCGAGCCGGCCCGCGAGCACCTCCTCCACCGGCCACCAGCGGGCCTCGGCCGCGTCGGAGCCCCCCTGGGCGTGGGGTGTGTGGTCCAGATCGGCGCGGTAGAGTACCGTGATGGTGCGATGCCTGGGGTCCCGGTCGGGCGCGCCGAATGCGCCGACCTGGCGCAGCGCGAGGCCGGCGACGCCGGTCTCCTCTTCCAGCTCACGTGCCGCCGCGTCGGCGAGATCCTCCCCCTGCCGGCCCTCCTCGTCGCCCACCTCCACGAAGCCGCCGGGCAGGGCCCACATACCCTCGAAGGGTGGCTTGCCGCGACGGATCAGCAGCACCTGGTCGCCGGCGTCGGCCCGGCACACCACCAGCAGGTCCACGGTCACACACGGCCTTGGATACGGATAGGTCGGCATGGGATGATTGTACGCTCTCGGATCCAGCACGAAGGGCAGGAACATGGCCAAGGATGGAAAACGCAAGGGCTGCGGCAGGATCGTCGGTGGGCTGTTCAGCCTCGCGCTGGCCGCCGTGATCGTCGTCATGCTCGGCCTCGCCGGCCTCGTCGTGGAGGGCGAGGTGCGCACCGGCCAGGCCCTCGACCACCTCTCCACCGCCGTGCAGGGCCCGACCGAGGGCAGCAGCGCCCAGCGCAAGGCCGGCTTCGACGTCACCGTCGGCCTGGCCCAGATGCAGCCCGCGCCCCTGGACGTGGCCGCCAACCTCGGCACCGTGGCCGAGTACGTGGATCAGGCGCTGCAGCAGAAGTGCCAGCTGCTCGTGCTCCCTGAGCTCGCCCTGACCGGCCTCGAGCTCGGCGACGGCATCTGGGACGCAGCCGAGCCCATCGACGGCTTCGCCCTGACCCGGCTGCGCGAGATCGCCCAGGAGAACAACCTCGCCCTGGCCACCTCCATCGTCGAGCGCGCCGACGACGACGTCTTCGACACCGCCGTGTTCATCAACCCCGACGGCACCTACGTCACCGGCCGCAAGCTCCATCCGCCGCTGGCCGAGGCCGCCCGCTTCGCCCGCGGCAGCGGGCCCCAGGTCGTCGACACCTCCCTGGGTCGCCTCGGCCTCGTCCTGTGCGCCGACGCCTTCCGCGCCGACACCTTCGAGAACCTCCTCGACGGCGACCCCGACATGGTCCTGATCATGTCCGCCGCCCCCGTCCTCGACACCCAGCTCCCCGGCATGCGCGTCTACACCCCCGACGAGTGGCTCGCCCTCGCCGGCTTCTACTCCGACCGCCTGGGCGTCCCCGTCGTCTCCGCCCACGCCTGCGGCGCCGTCACCATGACCGTCCCGTGGCAGCCGGACAAGCCCGTCCCCGCGACCTACTGTGGCGCCTCGCGCATCGTCAACAAGCGCACCCGCACCAACGTCGCACCCACCCAGGGCCAGCCCATGTTCACCGCCACCACCGTCCACGTCGGCCGCCTCGGCGACCAGCTCGAGGCCGAGATCTTCGGCGACTACATCGTGCCGCGGTCCATCCTCTACAACACGCTGGCCGGCATCACCGAGAATCAGGCGAACGCGTTCTATCAGGCGAATCCACGGCCCTGACGGCTACGGGCCGCTCCCCCTCCCGCACCCGCGCTTGCCCCCGAAACCGCACCCGAACTCCGGCCCACGGTCAGGGAGAATCACAGGGAGAATCACGCCACGACGCCACGACGCCACGACGCCGCGCCGGAGGGGGAGATCACGCCAAGATCGCCAAGGGAATCAAGCCGCCAGGAAGAGGGAGGGAAGCCGATTGACAGGATCGGATCCGCTGCTATACTCCCGCTCCTCCAAGGCGTCATCGACGCTGCGGGGCCCTGGGCCGGGATAGCTCAGCTGGTAGAGCAGCTGATTCGTAATCAGCAGGTCGGCGGTTCGAGTCCGCTTCCCGGCTCCAGGTCACATCA
>CAZLEO010000396.1:0-7392 GCA_964558555.1 uncultured Rickettsiales bacterium
GGGCTGGGGAACACGATCCCTCGGTGCGGCATTCTACTCCTGTCGAGAGGTTGCGGCTGAACTGCTTATTCACGGTGGGGCCACGATCGATGCGCCGGACGATAGCGGAGAAACGCCACTCATGCTGTCTTTGGCGCGGATCCCTCACGAGCAGTTCGTTGAGTTTCTGCTCGCCAATGGTGCGGATGCCAACGTGCAGGACATATACGGCAACACAGCCCTGCACTCGGCGGCAAGGTTGGGAGACCAATTCTCGGCACAACAACTCGTGACGCACGGCGCGGCGATAGACACCACTAATTCCCGAGGACAGACCGCCCTACATATGGCAGCCGCAGCGGGTGAGGTCGAGATGACAAAATTCCTGATAATAGAGGGAGCCGATGTCCGTACACAGGATGTTCAGGGATTCGACGCTGCCGATTTTGCGCGGGCAAACAACCGCGAGGATCTCGCAGCAGTATTGCGCCCTAAAGAGGTAGCCAAGTTGCGGCGTGATGCACGCAGGGCGGAGAGTAGCGACGCAAATAACTGATCGACCGGGTTCTCGCCTCCGTTCCATCAACCTCGTTGAGAACGCTGGTTCTCTGAGTCGGAGTGTACTTACGGGCGTCTGGGACCCGCGGATCAAATCGCTACACGGAACGCTACCTTTCAGAAACACGCAGGCTGCGCGTGCCGGTCGCCCGCCCCGTCTCCTGAAGCATCACCCCCAGTCGGCGCTCCGCGTTGAGCTTGACCTCCTCGGCGTACTGGCGGGCCTCCCTGCCCAGCTTGGCTGCGCGGGCGTAGGTCTTGGCGGCCTTGGCCACGTCGAGGATGGTCTTGACCTCGGCGAGCTTCACCCCTCTTCGGACGGTCCCTTGGTCTCCTGCAACAGCTCCAGCGTCCGGTCCTCGACCGGCGCTGACCAGTCCTCGGTCATCCATGCGGGATCGGCGTCCGGGGCGTCAACGACCTCGTCGGGCCGTGCCGGGATCGGGAACCGCGGCGACCACCGACCACCGCGACGACGAGCTACCTGGTCAACGTCATCTCGCATCCGCTGGGCGGATCGTCGAACGCGATGGTGTCAGCACCATCCCAACTCCAAGATCCACCGAATGCGCAGGGGGAATCGTCGTACTCGTCGTCGATCCACATCTCGCAATTCGACCAGAGTGCGTCAAGAGACTGCGATCCTCCGGAGTTGTCGGTGAGTTCCAACTCCAGGTCGGCTTCCAGTCGCAATGGGTACGAGTCCCCGCTGAGTACGGCTTCGCCCGTGCCCTCGAAGTGGCCACTGAACTCCTCATCGCCCTGGTCCGCGAGAGGCAACTCAACGTCCATCTCCATCCAGCCGCTCGGATCGGAACAGTCCATGGACCCGGTCCAGGTGCCCTCGATGCTCGCGGTGACGTCGTTGTCGTCGTCATCATCATCGACGTTCGTCGGTGCGCATCCGACGATCGCGAACAGCCAGATGATGAGCAGCAGTGTTGACATACACCAATTCGATCTCATGTCCGTCGTCCTCCCCTGCGGTGGTTGGCGTTTCCAGGCGAGATCGTACAGCCTTCCTATCGCCTGGGGGAAACCGCTGCTGAACTCCGGCCGCGGGAGAGCCGGCCACTCCAGGTCGGAGGTACGAGATCCGGCCATCCACGAGAGGTGAGGGCATGCAGACGAAGCTGATCCCGATCGCCGCCGCCGCATCGATCATGATCTCCGCCGTGGCGCTCGGCGCTCCGACGCCAGGCGTCGAAGGTCAGGGCACGAAGGTGGATGGCGTCCTGTACCTCCACGACGTCGAGACCTTAGAGTACATCCGCGGGTCCGAGTTCATCGAGGACTGGAGATGGTTCATCGTCCTCGGGGAGACCCAGCTTCACGAGGTCATGGAAGTTCTCGGGAAGGCCGCCTACGACGAGTTCATCGACGACGAGCACTGGCTGGTCTACGAGTACGAGACCACGACCATCAGCACCGCCGACATCTCGACCAAGGTGGGCCATCCGGCGATGGTCGAGGCCATCCGCGGGAAGCGCCTCCGGCTGAAGCTCGGCGGGGATCACTTCCATGTCGTGGTGGACTGGGTCTTCGAGTCGTGGTCGCCGATGAGCCGGGTCGTGGAGACCGCGAGCTACTACCACAGCAGGCCTCCGGTGGCGCAGCGGGTTACGAGGGAGTCGGTGATCCGCGAAGCCGAGAGCTGGCTGGATGCGGCCGGGATCACGAGCCCCGAGGTGCGGCGCTCGATGCTCAACAACGCGCTGGCGGCCGAGGGAATGGAGCCGCTGGCTGAGGACGAGGAGCCGTATGTACCCCCAGGGAGGCGTGCTGGTTAGTGCCCCTGGCAGAATTCGGCCGCGTCACCCACGCGGTCGAATCGGATGTTCGGAAAGCTCTCGCCGCTTTTGCCCGTGAAGTCCATCGTCACAGTCGATCCCGTGGTTTCGACGATCCTGACGTTCACGGTGTTTGATCCGACCGGGTAGGTGATGTGGTCACCGCTCCGCGTATAGGAAACGGCCGTCTGTTCTCGGACGCTAGCGCAGGGGTGATCATCCACGCGCAGTTGGTTGCCCTCGCAGAAGATCAGACAGAGGCTCCCGTCTGGGATGTCGGGGCCCTCGACATACCACGCGCCGAGGAGATCGGCAGTCCGACCCTCGTCACCCGAGTCGGAAGTCAACGGCACCCACACCTCGTGAACCTGCATGTTCGACAGGTTGTTGCTGTAGGTGTCCCGGGTCCAGGTCTGGAAGTACAGATAGATCACCGCGTCGTCCCCAGGAGAAGCCCGAAAGACAACGTCGAGCATTACGTGGTCCGGGAGCAGACCGGCGCGGGTGACCGAGATGGTGGGAGCGTCCCAGACCAGCGCATGGGTCATCCAGGCCGGGTCGTGGAACGCCGGGTCGTCGGGATTCGCCTGGGGGCTGACGGCCTGGATGAACTCCCCGACCTTGTCGGCCATCCCGAACACGAACCCGAACTTGGGGATCTCCGTCAGCAGCTCCTTCGAGAACTCGGTGGCCATGCGGTCGAACTCCGACGGCTCGATGGCGTCGACGATGCCCGCCGAGGGGTCCTCCTTGCGAATCCGGATGCCCGCCGGATCCAGATCGATCGGCGGGCGCGTCGCCACCGCAAGCGTGCCCTTGCCGATTCCGATGCCCACCGGGTTGGCGACGAGCACTCCCTGCGAGTCGCGTACTTTCTCCGGGACACGGGAGCGCAGGTGGATGACCATCCCGCGGGAGGTCGCCTGCTCGACCTCGACGCGCACGTCACCCGACTCGTAGACGGTACGCACGTCTCCAGCCCGGGCGATCCCGGCAATGGCCAGTGCGGACAGTGAGGCGCAGATCAGCACGACGTGGGTCAGGGTTCGTCCGGGGTTCGGGTCGACGATCATGGGGCTCTTCCCTCCTCTTGGCGCTAGCCAGCACGACCCCCAGAACGATGCCGCGCTGCTCTGGGCGCCCAGGGCGGGCCGAGTATAGTCCTGTTTCCTGGTCCGGATGGTGCTGGTCGCCAGCGGGAGCATGCTCGATGCGCATCGCATCTCGCCGTCGGACAGCCCGGTGACCATCGGCTGCTGGGCGCTCCCAGAGGAATAGCGCCCCGCTGGCGGTCCCACGACATCTGCGGCCTCGTGGCCTACCAGGTCGCCCAGTTGATCCCGGCAAGGCCGGCGATGACCAGCATGATGCAGGTGCCCAGCCCCAGGGCGATCACGCCGACGAACCACACGACGGAGAAGCCCACCGCGATGCCGATCCCAGCGGGGATCCACTGCGGCCACGGGGGGAGAGTGATCGGGGTGTTGGAGTCTTCCATGAGTACCTCCTCGGGATCGGTTGATCGTCCGTCGCGGAACGGACCCTGGCGAGCTATTCGAGGGCCTTCTTGCTGACGCGCAGGCTTCTCACCACCATCTCCCGCATCTGGTCGAGAGCAGCGATGTCTTGCGCCCCCATGGAGCCCTGAACCGGTATCTCGCAGACATGCCCGTCCAGCCGGACGACTCCCCTATCGATGCGCGACAGGCAGAATCGGAAATCCTGGTCCGCGAGCGCGGCGTGCATCGGTCGGATCACGGTGTTGGTGACGTCGAGGTTCAGACAAAGGTCACGCAGGCCATTGCCGACTGCGCCGACCAGCGTACCCGGTTCTCTCGGCAACTCGACGGACACCTTCGCTGGCCCTGCTTGCAGTAGCGCCTGCACCCACTCCCTGGGAGTTCGATCCTGGCGTTTGAAAGCGAGAAAGTCCGCTGGCTTCCCCTGGTAGACGTGCAGTAGGTACCTGCCGACGTCCCTGTGCGTGGACTGTAACTCGACGGGCAGCGTCATGAGCCGCAACAGTTCGGCGACCAGCGCCCCCGCGTTCTCCGTTGTCGGCGCGCTGTTGGACCTGCCCGGACTTCGGAAGAACTTGGCCTCGATGTAATTCCATCGCCGGAATCCGAAGGCGTGCTCCGCGACGGTGTTCTTCCCGATCTTCGGCAGCTTCACCAGCATATCGGCGCGGAGGTTTCGTCCGAGAGCTTCCGCGCGGCCGTAGATGGCCTCCTGCTGGATCTTGAGATGCGGATTCTCGATGCCCCGGGACGCGAGCAGCATCGAGACCGACATCGCGAACGCGGACGAGACGCTCGATTCGTAGAACCGGGACGAGACCCTGAGGGCCATGATCTCCGGCAACGTGTAGAGGGCTTGTTCGATCAGCATGGCTGTCCCTCCGGCGAGCACGATGGCGCTGGGAGTATACGGCAGGCGTCGCTGGTGACCGTGGCCAGACGCGACAAGATGACTCTACGGCTGGTCCGGGCGGCCCTCACGCCCCGAGGGTGCGGTCCCCGTCCGGCCACCGCCGAGGTCCATCGAGCCCCGTGTTCGACTTCCCGAACGCCGGGATCCCCACCCGGCTGCACGCGGCGATCACCGAGTCCACCGCCTTCCGATCCGGCGGGGGCGCGCCGCGTCCGCTCTCACTACCCACGATCACCCAGTCGAGCCCTACCAGGTCCTCCGCCTCGAACGGCTCCTGGATGGGCTCCAGGCTGGCGAACCGGAGTGGAGCGTCCACACGGGCCAGCTGGGCCCTCCTGCGGCGGAGCTTGGCAAGGACCTCAGCGGCGATTCGGGCCCAGCAGTTCGCCGGGAAGGATCAGTCGATCCCATCGAGGGCTACGGTGGGCTCGCCTGGCCGCGCGAGTCCAGCCCCCAGCACTCGATCTCGCCGTCCAGCGTCACGCCGCAGCTGTGCTGGTACCCCGCGCTGACCTGGACGAACTCCCGCGCCGGCACGGCCACCTGTCCCTCGTCGTCCATGCCCCAGCAGACGGTCTCGCCGGCCGCGGTCACCCCACAGGTGTGGTAGGCCCCGGCGTCGAGCTGGGCGAACACACCGTCTAGCGGGTCGGCGCGGCTGTTGTCGTCGCCTCCCTCGCCACCCCAGCACTCGACGGTCCCGTCGGCGGCCAGCCCGCAGTTGTGCCAGTAGCCGGCGGAGATGGGGGCCAACGTCGAGTCCGGCGCGCTCGCCTGCCCCCCGGGATCGTGTCCCCAGCACTCCACGGTGCCGGTCGGGGTCACGCCGCAGGCGTGGTACTTACCCACCGCGACCTCGGCGAACGGGACGCTCGGCGGGCAGGGCTCTCCCGGGTTGAAGGCACCGCCGGAGCACAGGACGGTGCCGCGGCCGGTCACGCCGCAGACGCCAGACTCGCCCCCAGCGCTGATCTGGACGAGGGCGCCCGCAGGGAGCTGGTTCTCGTGGAGCGGGTCGAGCCCCCAGCACTCCAGGGCGCGGTCCTCGCGCAGGCCGCAGGTGAACTGGGAGCCGGCCACGACGTCGACGAAGGCCCCGCCTGGCGGGCTGGCCTGCCCCTGGTCATCGGCGCCCCAGCAGACGGCTGTGCCGTCGTCGAGGAAGCCGCAGGAGTGGCCGTACCCAGCCGCGACCAGGGTGAAGGTGCCGGCAGGTGGGCTCGACTGCCCCCAGGTGTCGTTCCCCCAGCACGCGACCGTGCCGTCGATGGCCACGGCGCAGGCGTGCTCGCGGCCGGCGTCGACATGGACGAACTCGCCGGCGGGCGGGGTGGCCTGACCGGCGTCGTTGCGTCCCCAGCAGGCCACCGCGGCGATGTCGGTGATCGCGCAGGAGATCTCGTACCCGGCGCTGACCTGGGTGAACATCCCGACCGGCGGGCTCGACTGGCCGTGATCGTCGTTGCCCCAGCAGACGACCTCATCGCCGGGCGTCAGGCCGCAGCTGTGCCACCCGCCGCCACTGATCTCGACGAAGTCCCCCGGGGGCGGGCTCTGCTGACCGTTGTTGTTCCAGCCCCAGCAGGCAGCCCCGCCCTCGGCGGTCACGCCGCACGCGTGGTGCTGGCCGCGGGTCACTTGGAGGAACTCGATGCTCGTGGGGCACATCTGCGGCCCCCAGCCCCAGCACACCGCCCGGTCCTCGGCCGTGACCGCGCAGCCGTTCGACCACCCCACGTCGAGCTGCCGAAACGGGCCGTCGTCGGGGATCTCCTCCTCGAACCAGCTCGCCCCCCAGCACTCGATCTCGCTTGCGTCGGTGAGCCCGCAGCTGTCCCACATCCCGGCGTCGATCTGGACGAAGGTTGCATCGGGCGGGCTCGACTGGCCCTGGTCGTCGCTTCCCCAGCAGTGGGCCTCCCCGGCGGTCGTCAGCGCGCAGGAGTGGCGCTCCCCGGCGCTGACGTGGGTGAACGTGTCCGCGGGTGGATCCGGATCCTCCTGGGCGGTCGGGCAGCCGACGACGGCGAGCGCGAGACAGAACGCGGCGATGGGGATCACGGTGCGCACGAGTAACGGTCCTTCGGTTCCATGGTCTTCGACATGACCTGGGTCCCACAAGGGATAGCCGTCGGGGGAGGGACAGGATGCTCGACCGATGGCGCCTACGATCCCGACGTCCAGATCTACGTCGCCCAGCCCAATACGAACGTGATGACGAGGTGGAGGTGCCCGTACCCGCCGTGGTCCGCAGCGCGGTGGACCGGCCTGCGAGCTGACGGTCTACCTGTTGGAGCCCGACGTTTCGGCTAGAATCGGTTGACCTGGGCGGGGGTTCTCGCCAGACGGAAGCCCAGGAAGTCACAACTGAGATCCGGTTCGACCGGCATCCGGCATACGATCCTCAAGAAGCGCCGCTGAGCGGTGCACCAGCTACCTCCTCGAACCACTTTGAGGGGGGCTGCCATTTGATTCGGCCGCGGGACTGGTTCCCCCTGGCTAGGGCCCACAGGATCTTCAACCGTTTCTTTGGGGTAGGCTCCGTACCAGTCCCAACACCACTCAGAAACGTTGCCCGTCATACGGTAGGAAATTGCTTTGGGGCCGTTCGGTTGGATCGACTTCCCCTCCG
>CAZLEO010000397.1:0-7352 GCA_964558555.1 uncultured Rickettsiales bacterium
GGGCCCGGGTCCACCCCACCGCCCCCCGACCCCGCCGCCTCACCCGCCCACCAAACAACCGTCGACCAAAACCGTCGACCGTCGACCGTCAACTGTCGACCCTCTCCAGCCAGATCGGATTCGTCAACAGGATCAGCTCGCCCGCATCGTCGCGGATCTGTGCGCGTACGGTCCGTACGTCGCCGCGCTGTAGCACAAAAACCGTGTCGCGCTCGTCGCCGGCCAGCGCGAGGCTCTCCAGGATCTGCCCGTCGACGACGAGCTCGAGGACCCAGCCCGGCTCCAGCGTCCCCGTCTCCACGTGCAAGACCTGGTCGAGGTCGCTGACGAGCACCTGGCCCATCACCGCGCCGTGCTCGGACCACAGGTCGATCAACGGCTCGGCGTTGACGAAGGGGGCAGGATCGCCGAAGAAGACGCGGCCGCTCGCGATCTCGTGGGCGAGGTCTTGGCGAGTGGGCACATCCAGGAAGGCCCAGGTGACGAAGCGGTTGGGCATGGTCAGCCAGTCGTCGGTCCAGTGGTGGTCGCTGGTACCGACACCGATGACGAAGAACCCCGCCGCGGAGAGCCCGTCCCAGAACTGCAGGTGGTGGTCGAGATCGACCTCGCGCGAGGTGTACCCCACCTCGACGAGATCGCAGCCGTAGGCGTCGGCCTCGATCCACTCCTCGACCAGCGCGGAGGTGAGCACGTCCGCGTCCTCGCCAGCCCAGACGACCCCCACGTAGGTGCCGAAGGGGTGGTTGCACAGGGCGGCGGCGCCGTGGTCCTGGACGTGACGCACCGCCTCCTCGGCCGTGATCTCGGCCGCGTAGTCGATCAGCGGCACGATGTCCGCGCCGATGGGGTTGACGTGTCGGAGGTCCTCCACGAGCGTGATCTCCTGGCCCACCAGCTGGGTGACCGCGTTCTTGGAGTACCGCTCGGCGAGCACGTCGGCCTGCCGGTCCCTCAGGGCCTCGCCCTCGAGCTGCCACGCGAACGTCATGTCGTCCAGGTCCACGGTGATGGCGGCGCCGCTGCGGGCGCGCGCGGTGACGGCGAAGTGCATGGTGGACTGGTCGTCGAGCTCGGCGAAGTGGGACGCGTCGGCGCTGAGTGGCAGCCCCACGGTCGACCAGGCGCCCTCCACGGCGCCCTCGATGGGCAGGTAGAGGTGCGTGTCCGTGGTCATCCCCGTCAGATCGTCGCCGCCGAGGAAGTAGGTGACGAAGTTGGAGACGTGATCGCAGGTGCTGCTCAGCGTGATCGTGAACAGCAGCTGCCAGTCGTCGCCCAGGGGCTGGTTGGCACGGACGGCCCAGGTCAGATCGACGTCGGCCAGCAGCGGGAAGTGCGTCGTGGAGGCGATGTCCGCGCCGTACACGTACTGGACGGCGTGCCACTGCCCGTCGGCGACCTGGTCGACGCCCCCCAGGCGCCAGTGGAAGCCCTCCCCCGTGGGTCCCCCCTCCAGGATCTCCGACGTGGTCCCGCCGAGGTCCGTCGACTCGTGGAACATGCCGTGGGTCACGGTGATCCCCACCGCGGTGAACGCCCCGTCGAGCGCACCGTCGTCGAAGTCGAGGACCTCCGGCCGCATCATCATCTGGATCATGTTGTCGTGATCCGACCACCACAGCACGTCCACGCCGACCTCCTCGGCCTGTTGTGTGTGACAGGCCATGGTGCCGTCGTACTCGCTCAGCGAGCCGTGCAGGTGCAGCTGGGCCGAGACGGGCTGCTCGCGCCCCTCGGCGCCGTCGAAGCCGTTCGGGGTGGGATCGATGTCATCGGGGAAGCCGTCGCCGTCGGAGTCGGGGGTGCGCACCTCGGGGAGTTCGCCCATGCAGGAGACGAGGGCGGCACAGAGCACGAGGACGGCCGGGACGACTCGAACGGGGAAACAACGCACGCCCGCAGCCTAGCACAACACCCCGGCCCCCTCGCGGGTGGGCGGGGGCGCGCCGTGCTGCTACCCTGCGGATTCATGATCCGACGACTCCTGGGCTTGCTGTCGTTGTCCCTGCTGGGTTGCCAGCAGGGCGGGATCATCCCGGGGCCGATTACGACGGACGTGATCCTGCAGGTGGATCTGGACGCACCCCTGGGCGAGCTGCCCGGTCACATCGACGGCACCAACGGCACCTCGCATTCCTACCGCTGGGACGTGGACCTGTCCCCCGCCTGCGACGAGATCGGGCTGACCCACTTCCGCATCCACGACGTCAACGGCGGCGAGATCCCCTCGCCCGGTGACATCCCCGACGTCTTCGCCGACCTCCAGCACGGGAACCCCGCCGACGCCGCCCAGTACGATTTCTCGCGCATCGATCCCCTGGTCGAGGACGCCATGGACCACGGCTACTCGCTGCTGTATCGCCTCGGCCGGAGCTGGGGCTACGACCCCCTGCACCCCGAGACCGACCCGGTCCTCTGGGCCGAGGTCGCCCACCGGATCATCCTGCACTACAACGACGGGTGGCCCGACGGCGAGGGGTACGAGTACGGCATCACCGACTGGGAGATCTTCACGGAACCGGACGGCCACTTCTGGGGCGGCGACTTCGACCAGTGGCTGACGTTCATGGAGGTCGCCCACGGCATCCTCGACGACTACCACCCCGACCTCAACATCGGCTGCTGCGGCTTCATCTACAACGACGAGATCCGCGCTCCCTTCCTCGAGTACTGCGAGGAGAACGGCGTGGATCTCGACTTCGTCTCGTGGCACCACTACGACGGCGAGGATCCCACCACCATCCTCGACCAGACCCAGCTGTGGCGCGACGGGATGGACGCCCACGGCCTCACCGACGCCACCAGCGTCCTGTCCGAGTGGGGCATGTGGCCCGGCGGGGCCCACCCCGAGAACGGCAACGCCTGGGGCGCGGCCTATTACGCCAGCTCGCTGACCCTGTTGCAGGACGCTCCCATCGACCAGGTCTACCGCTACCGCATCGACGGCCTACCCGACACGTTCATCGACGACAACGGCTTCTCGATGATCAACCCCGACGGCACCCTCAAGACCCCCACGTGCACCTTCAAGGCCTTCAAGGCCCTGCTCGACGAGACCCCCCACCGCGTCGCCGCCACCACGTCCGAGGCCGAGGCCTTCACCTCGGTGATCGCGGGCACCAACGACGACCAGACCGTCGTCCAGGTGGTGGTCGGCGACCTGGACTCCGCCAACGGCGACTACACCATCGTGATCGCCGGGCTCCCCGCCGGCCTCACCGAGTGGACCTACGAGCGTTACCTCATCGACGACGGGATCTGCCTGCAGCTCGAACGGTCCGAGGACCTGGAGATCCGGGGGAGCGTCGTGGTGGACGAACCGCTGACTGCGCCCCAGGTGCACCTGATCCGGCTGGTGGCGAGGTAGCCGACCCCCACCCCCATGAGCGACACGACCCCGGGAGCGACTCCCCTCCCCCGCCTGCTGGCGCTGGTGGGCCCCGGCCTGCTCGTCGCCGCCACCGGCGTGGGCGCCGGGGATCTGGCGACTGGTGGGTTCGCGGGCAGCCGGCTGGGCACGGCCGTGCTCTGGGCGGTGGCCGTGGGCGCGGTGCTCAAGTACGCGCTGACCGAGGCGCTGACGCGGTGGCAGCTGGCCACGGGCGAGACGCTGCTGCAGGGTGCGATGACGCGGCTCGGCAAGGTCGTCGCGGTGGCCTTCCCCCTGTACCTGCTGCCGTGGAGCTTCTTCGTGGGCGCCGCGCTGATCAGCGCCTGCGGCGTCACGGCACAGGCGATCGTGCCGTTCGAGGATCCGACCACGGGGAAG
Source organism: uncultured Rickettsiales bacterium (assembly GCA_964558555.1). GTDB lineage: Bacteria > Myxococcota_A > UBA796 > UBA9615 > CAYRNR01 > CAYRNR01. Next base: position 3,773 of record CAZLEO010000397.1, read on the forward strand.
CTGGTCCACGGCGCCCTGCACAGCGCCGTGGGCGTGTTGATCGCCTGGCGCGGCGGGTACCGAGCCGTGGAACGCGTGATGGCTGTCTGCGTCGCGGTGATGTTCGTCGCGGTGATCGCCACGGCCGCGCTGTCCGGCCCGGACCTGCTGGCCGTCGCGCGCGGCCTGTTCGTGCCGACGATCCCCCAGCTGCGCGACGGTGGGCTGACCTGGACCGTCGCCCTGATGGGCGGCGTCGGCGGCACGCTGACCATCCTGTGCTACGGCTACTGGATCGCGGAGAAGGGCCGCACCTCCCCCGCCGACCTGCGGGCCTGCCGCATCGATCTGGCCGTCGGGTACACCGCCACCGCGGTCTTCGGCATGGCCATGATCGTCATCGCCAGCGGCCTGGCCCTCGACGGCAAGGGCGTCTCCCTGATCCTCGGCCTCGCCGCGGCGCTCGAGGCGCAGATCGGGCCCGCCGGGACCTGGCTGTTCCTCGTGGGGGCGTGGGCTGCGGTCTTCTCGAGCCTGCTGGGCGTGTGGCAGGCGGTGCCGTACATCTTCGCCGACTACTGCAAGATGGCGCCGACGGCCTGGCGTGGGTCCACCCCGAGGCGTGACGCCGACCCGGCGGTCCCGGCCGCGGCACTGCGCGCTCGTCTTCCCTATCGCCTCTTCCTGCTGTCCCTCGCCGTCATCCCGCTGGTCCAGGTCGGGCGACCGTTCCAGGACGTCCAGAAGATCTACGCGATCGTCGGCGCTGCCTTCCTGCCCCTGCTCGCGGTGACGCTGCTGGTCCTGGGCACCCGCCGCTGGATTGGCGACCAGCTGCGCAACCGCCCCGTCGCCATCGCGATCCTGACCGCGACGCTGCTCCTGACGTTACTCTCGGGGTTCGGGCACCTGTTCGCGGGGTGAGCACGGCGCCGGCGCGGTTCCTGGTATCCTGCATTCCGCACCACCGGGAGTTTCCATGAGACCGCACCCCCTCGTCGTCCTGGCCTGCCTCGCGCTCGGCGCAGCCCCGGCCTGCTCGCCCAGCGGCCTCTTCTACCACGGCATCGAGGGATACGCTCCGCCACTGCCATTCGAGCTCCGGCAGCCCGCCGGATTCGAGCCCCTGGAGGCGGTGATGGTGCGCTGGGACGCCGAACAGGAGCCCCAGTGGGGCGTGCCCACCGCGATCGTGGCGGAGCTGTCCGAGGACCTGGACGTGGTGACGCTGGTGCACGACGCGGACCAGGAGCAGGCGGCGCGCGACGCCTACGAGGACGGCGGCGTGGACCTCGAACGTTGCGCTTTCGTGCACGCCCCCGAGGAGACGGACCTGTCCGAGCTGCGGGAGTACGGCCCCTGGTTCGCCTTCGACGAGGGCGGGTTGCCGCAGGTGGTGGACTACACGTACGAGCTCGAGGCGGCCGAGGGGGTGGACGGCCTGGCGGAGACCCGCGTCCCCGCGGCCTACGCCAACCAGGCGGGGATCGGCGTGATCACCGTGCCGCTGACCACCCAGGGGCGCAACCACATCTCCGACGGGATGGGGCTGGCGGCCGTGGGGGAGGTGGTGTTGCCGGCCAACCCGGGCATGTCGAGCGAGGACGTCGCCGGCGTGTTCCGCGATCACCTCGCCATCGAGACCACCGACATCGTCCCGGATTCGCTGGGCTTCGACCACCTCACCCAGGCGGTCCGCTTCGTCCGCCCCGACGAGATCATCGTGCTGCGCGTGCCCGGGGGTGATCCCAGGAGCGAGGACGTACAGGCCGTGCTGGCACACTTCGAGACGCGCACGAGCAGCTATGGGACACCCTACGTCATCCACCGCATGGACGCGGACCACGACGCGCCGTACCTCGACGCGCTCATCGCCGGACGCAAGGTCCTGGTGCCGATCATCGGCGAGACCGCGCAGGATCGGGATCCCCAGCGCTGGGGCGGCCTGGACGCGGTGACGCTGGACGAGATGAACACCGGCGCCATCGAGGCCTGGCAGGCCGCCATGCCCGGGTACGAGGTCGTCGCCTTCGACGGGCCCTGGACCGGCGACGACGCCCTGTTCGCCCGGACGGTGAGCGTCCCGGACCGCGGCATGCTGGCGATTCATCACACGCCGCTGCAGACCGTCTACGGCAGTCCAGACAGCATCCCCATCGCGGCGACCCTGTTCAACCACAGCGGGCAGCCGCTGGTCCCGGACGCGCTGAGTGTCCGCTGGCGCACCGCGGGCGACGAGTGGGACCGGGTGGCCATGGTCGAGGGGAGCCAGGCCGGCGAGTACGGGGCCACGATTCCCGCGCAGGACCCCGGCACCGTCGTGGAGTACTACATCCACGCCGCGGACGAGTCGGGCCGCGCCGAGACCCACCCCTTCATCGGCGCCGACGGCGCCCACCACTTCCTGGTGGAGTAGACGCTCACTCCGACCGTCGGATCAGCGCCTCCTTGCGCGCCTTGCTCAGCTTCTTGAACGCCGCCTCCTTCTTCGAGGCTGCGGAACGATCGGCCGCCGGCTCGCGGAACACCACGGTCGCCGGTCGGCGGGAGCGGACGTACCTCGAGCCGGTGCCGAGGTTGTGCTCCTCGACCCGTCGCTCGAGGTCGTTGGTGATCCCGCAGTAGAGGCTGCCGTCCGCGCAGCGCAGGACGTACCAGATCCAGTTGGAGTCGGAGGTCACTCGCCGAGCTACCAGTCCCCGTCCGGCCCGCCGTATGGGTCATGGGTGCAGTATCGGCTCGACATGGCGAGCCCGGACGTGAAGCGACCGCGCGCAAGAAGGCCCAGCGAGTTCGCCATCGTGAAGTGACCTCTCAGCCCCGCGACCGAGCTAGCGCAACCGCTCGGTCCATGCGTTCCGTCACCTCGTCCGACTCGATGCCGGCGTCGAGCAGTCGAGTCCACTGTTCGATGTAGTCCATGTCGAGGGTTCCCTCCTGGACTCTCAGTATCTGGACCAGATCCTCGAAGTCGCGCTCACGATCGGAGAACGCCTTCAGGATGGCGAGGTCCTCGGCCGAGATCAGCCACAGCTTTCGCTCCCCATCATCGACCTCCACCCTGCGGTCCAAGATCGCGCTGCCAAGGGGGCCCGTGGAGCTGAACACGTCCAGGAACACCCCCGCCTCCCCCGACCGGCAGCGGAACACGCCGTAGGTTCGAAGTTCCTCTTCCATCGCGGGAACGACGAACCCGTGCGACTCGAGTTTTTCCTGGAGTCGGGAGGGGGCTACCCCCTGCAAGTCGGCGTACAGGTCGACGTCCCTCGTCGCTCGTGGAGAAGCCCACGCACTCACGGCCAGACCCCCGACCAAAGCCCACCGGACACCGGCTCCATCCAAGGCAGCGATGTCCGATTCGAGAACGTGGTCCAGGTCTGGATTCATGGGCTGGTGAGCGTTCGGAGTGGTGCTGCGTAAAGCCTGGATTTTTCGTCCAGGTCGTGTCCCCGTGAGCCCGGCGCCGCCGCCCGGTTCAACCTGATAGCGAGTGCGCTGAGCTGGATGGCCAGGCTCAGGCCGGCACCTGGCCCCTCACTGCGAGCTAGGGAAACATCGTCGCTGCGTTCGCGCTGGTTCCAGGACTTGAGCCGCTCACGGT
>CAZLEO010000398.1:0-7334 GCA_964558555.1 uncultured Rickettsiales bacterium
CACCAGCAACCCACACACCGGCAGCCCCTTCTCGTAGAACTTGCGCTGGTAGTTGCCTCCGCCCGTCCTGGCCGTGCTCATCGGCGTTTCGTGCGCGGCTGGGGGCGCTATGTGCGGGTGATTCTGCTCGGATCGCGCACGGGTTCGCGCACGGGTTCTCACCGACGTTCCCGCCTCTCCCGCTCGCGTTGTTGGACCTGATAGAGCGTGACCGGCTGCCCCTCGGGGAAGGGAGAATCGCCGCGCTTCGCTCTCTCGAAGGCAGCCCTGAACTTGAGGGCCGCCCCCTTGTCCGAGGTGCGCTTGTTGAAGTGCCGCAACGCCCAGTGAACCGACAGCCTGGCCTCTTCCATCCGAAACAGGGCGCGCGACCATGGGCTGAGGGGATCAGGTGGTCCCTCCACCGGAAACAGGTCGTCGAGTTGCTCCGAGAGCACGGCATACTCCAAGACTCGGGCCGAGAGAATGGCGTTGATGGCGGCCTGTCGCTGCCTGGCCGTCTTGCCTGGGCCTGAGTCCAGCAACACGTCGTGGACCCTCGCGAAGCCGTCCCGCGGCCCCTGTGGGCGCTGGACCTCCCGAACGGCGTTCACCCATGCCTGCGCGATCGGCTCGGCTGCCCGCAGCGGCTCTTTCAGCCCCCCTTCAAGGGCCTCGTCAATGATGATGTGAACCTCGAGCCGCCCGTCAGGTACAGTCCTCCTGGCGACCTCCACCCGCACGCCGGCCCCGACGAACGTACCCGTGAGCCCCCCCGACAAGCTGGAACGGAGAGTGTAGGCGAGGGGGAAGTGCCGTCGCTTGTGCAGAACCCCAGCGTCAAGGTCGGGCACCCGGGATTCTGGGAGCCCCTCGCGGGACACCTCTTGCACGACGGCGCCGCTGGGCTCCATGGACACTCCGTGAACCGTGTGCCCTTCCCGCACGAACGCCTCAGCGAACATGACCGCGTGGTGAAGACAGCCGCATTCTTCGATCCTCTGCTTGCAACGGTTGCACTTGGGGCAGGAGCATTCCCGCCAGTGCTCTCCGCAACCAGGACAGAGATCGGGGGACTCCGCCAGCGGCTTGTATGTGCTCGTGTACTGCCGTGACTGTTCACTCATGGTGGCCTCAGGCCCGTAGGGCGCGGGAGAAACGGGCCCCGTTTTTCCCACGGAGCACACTCTCCTACAGGGGCAGCGTAACCAGCAACGGAGGTACCGATGCACCCTGGTTCGCCCCCTTCCATACTCACTTCGCCCCAGGCGGCTGCGTTCCTGGGGATCACTCCGCAGACCCTCCGAAGGTGGCGCTGCGATGGCACCGGCCCCCGCTTCGTGCGTCTGGGCACGGGCCGCCGCTCGCGCGCCGCATACCGCTTCGAGGACCTGGAGGCCTGGCTCGAGGCCCGGAGCTTCACGAGCACCGCCGAAGAGGTGGCGCCATGAAAAGCGAACGCGACGACTCCCGCCTCAAGCTGGGCGATGCCGCCCTGCTGTCCCTCAACCGTACCGCGGAGCTGATGCCCTGCGGTGACACCGACGCCCGAGCCTGGCTGATGGCTCAGGGGCTGGTGCGCCACATCAACGGCCGCCCTGTCGTGCGCTGGCGCGACGTGCTCGAGGCCCTGGGCGATCCCCCTGTGGTGCCCAGCCCGAAGGCCGAGCCCAAGCGCGCACCCCTGCCGCGCGTCAAGCTGTAGCCGTCCACCTTCAACCCCCGGAGGTGGACCGTGAGCGGTTCCAACTACCGATCCGACCCATGCCCCGCCCGTGCTACTGACGGCGACGTGCCACCGCCGGCCAAGCCCTGGGAGCCGCCCTGCGAGCCTTCACCGCCGCCGCCCCTGCCTGGGAGCCGACCGCGGGCCCTGGCGCCGCCAGCGCGTCACCAGGGAGACGAGTACGCCCGAGGGGCAGACGACGGCTCGATGCCTCTCGATCCCATGCCCCCCGAGGACAGAGCCCCGCTGCCCGAGCCATGGGACGTGGGCTGGGAGGCTTCCCCGGCGTCCGGTTCGACCAGTGGGAGCATGGGCACGCGGGGGACTGAGCCCGACACGTCCGCGGGGGACAACACCAGCTCGGAGCACTGCACCGACATGGGCAACGCCCGGCGGCTGGTCAAGGCGCACGGCGCCGACCTGCTGCACTGCCCCGAGCTGGGGAAGCCGCGCTGGCTGGCGTGGGATGGCCGGCGGTGGGTACAGGCCCACGAGAGGCAGGCCGAGTGGTGGGCGAAGGAGATCCCGGATCTGGTGGACCGAGAGGCGCGCCAGGTTCGCGAGGCAGCCCAGCGCCAGCCGGCGGGGAGCGAGCGCCGCGAGCAGCTCGAGGCCCGCGCAGCGGCACTCACGAAGCACGCCAGGCGCAGCGAGAGCCAACGGGCGCAGCGCGACATGCTGGCGTCCACAGAGTCGGAGCCGGGGATCGCCATCCGGGCGAGCGCGTTCGATACCGATCCCCTGCTGGTGAACGTGGACAACGGCACCCTGGACCTCCACACCGGCCGGCTACGGCTCCATGATCGGAACGACCGGATCAGCAAGCTAGCGCCGGTGGCGTACCACTCCGACGCGACGGCGCCGACATGGCACGGCTTCCTTGAGCGCATCCTCCCGAGCGATCCTGAGTTGTTGGCCTTCATGCAGCGCGCGGCCGGCTACGTTCTGGCTGGCGAAAACCCCGAGCAAGTCCTGTTGATCTTCTACGGCCGGGGCGCCAACGGCAAGAGTACCCTTGTGGAGGCCCTGCGGCGCGTCATGGGGGACTATGCGGCGACGGCACCCCCGCAGGCGTTCACCGACAGCCGAGACGGCAGCGTCTCACGCATGGCCGCCCTGGCGAGCCTCGCCGGCGCCCGGCTGGTGACCCTCGCGGAGACCCGGGAGGGCCAGGGGCTCGATGAAGCCATGGTCAAGAGCGTGACCGGCGGGGAGCCTGTCAATTGCTGCTTCAAGTACGGACCCTGGTTCGAGTACCAGCCGCTCTTCACGCCCTGGCTTTCCACCAACCACCGGCCGCGCATCCGGGGCACGGACGACGGGATCTGGCGCCGGCTGCTGCTCGTGCCCTTCACGGTGAGCATCCCGAAGCAGGAACAGGATCACGAACTGGGGGCGAAGCTGTGGCGGGAGCGGGCCGGCATCCTCGCGTGGATGGTGGAGGGCTACCGCCAGTGGTGCGAGCAGGGGCTGAATCCGCCGGCATCCGTGCGCCTGGCCACCAACGACTACCGAGGCGAGGAGGACACCGTGGGGCAGTTCGTGGCTGAGTGCTGCGAGCGCGATCCCGATGCGCGTACCGACAACGGTGTGATCTTCGCTGCGTACCGAGAGTGGTGTGAGGGGATCGGCCTTCGGCCCTACGGGGCGCAGAAGTTCAAGCCCCGTCTCGAGGCCATGGGCTTCGGGCAGAAGCGCGGGGCGCAACGCTACTGGCCTGGGCTGCGGCTGATCCTCCGGGTGACCAGGGATCGGCGTCATGCGTAGGACCCACGCTCGACGGGCTCTCGACGGCTTTCGACAGGGTTTCGACACTCTCTCGACGGCTACGATAGCGTCTATGACGAGCTTTAGACGACCTCGACAGGGTTTCCCTACTAAGTGCCATAGGAAGGAGAAAACGGGGAGGAAGCCCCTAGAGAGAGATACCCCGCAAAGCCCGTCGAGCCTGTCGAGACACCGTGCTGGACGGGAACGCCGGTGTCGAAAGTCCGTCGAATGGGTGTCGTGGGGGTGTCGGCCTGGCTTGGGGCGCCGAGCGCTGGGCACAGGCAGGCTGGCAGGCGAGCTGATCGTCCTGTCGGGCTGGGAACAGCTGGGGCGAGCCGGGAGACTACTTGAGCCAAGTGACCTCAACCCGACCCTCGGTGTCCGGATCCCCGCAGGCGAAGAGAGCGTCCTCTTCGATCCACCAGTTCCAATCCTGCCAGCAGCCCCCGTCCTGGCAGACCCGGATCAGCGGCACCTCTCCTTCGACAGCGATCCCCTCGCGTGCCTCGCTGGCCCCAATCACTGTGGTAGCGCCTACATTCTTCCACTGGAAGAGCAGGTAGCCGTCTTGCTGGCTTGCATCGACCGGCACTGCGTCCCCCTCTGCGTCGGTCGAGGCGAGCAGGTAGGAGCAACGAAGCCTGTCGGATCCCTCGACGCAGTAGGAGATCAGCGGAAGTCCGTCGTCAGCTGGAATCGACTCGGTGTCGAGACGGTACTCCTGGGGCGACCACGGCACCAGGGCTACTCTCAGATAGGCCATGGGTCCCGCATAGTCGCAGTTGTTCGACTCCCATCCGGTCGCACCGTTGGTCATCGTCCCCGAATCGGGCCTGCAGCTGGCTTGGTCGCAGAACATGATGACAGGGAATGCGTCCCCCACGTCGATTCCATCCCAGGGCACGTCCTCACACGCCCACGTCTCGACCTTCACTCCGCCGCACCCTACCAGCCCCACCAGCGCAGCGCACAAGAGCCGCATGGCAACCTCCTTCGCCCATCCACCGGGGCAGGGCGCCAGTGTACCACTGCCCGCACCGGACAGGTTCTCGGGGAGCCGCGCGGGCCGATGCCGGAGGCCGCGCTCTACCCCACGGCTTTTTCGTGGACGACGCGAAGAGCCCGTGCCCGAGAAGTCGGGTTCGACGCCCAATACCGAATGTCAAAGCCCCGCCCCCCCCTCTCGGAAGGCTCGAGGTGGTGTTCTCGCGGCGCGCGCCCATCAACGAAAACCCAGAAAAAAAAGGTAATTCCAGAATCAGCCCATAATGCACTTACTTCGGGGGTTCCTGGCCGGTTTTGGCTGTCCTTTCGTCGGCATCGAGACGCACCCTGCGGGGTCCGTCAACAGGCCCTCTCCCCCTGCCCCGTTGTCAAGGCGCGTCCCCGCGTTGACAAAACACCTCTCTTACATGTTGACAGGACGTATTCAGTTAAGTATACTTAAGACAGAAAGAGAGGCCACCATGACCCGCCGCAACGCCCCCCAGCCCGCCGCTACCCGCACCGTCGCCTATCTCCGGGTGAGCACCGACAAGCAGGCCGACCATGGTGTCAGCCTGGACGCCCAGCGCGCCAAGGTGGAAGCCTACGCCAGCCTCTATGACGTCGCGCTGGTGGCGGTGGAGGTGGACGCGGGCGCCAGCGCGAAGAGCCTCAACAGGCGCCCTGCCCTCGACCGCGCGCTGTCCATGCTCGAGGCGGGCGAGGCCGAGGCCCTGCTGGTGGTGAAGCTGGACCGGCTCACCCGCAGCGTGCGCGACCTGGGCGAGCTGGTGGACCGCTTCCAGGCGGGCGGCTGGGCGCTGCTGTCGGTGAGTGAGCAGGTGGACACCCGCACCGCGGGCGGGCGGCTGGTGCTGAACGTGCTCGCCAGCGTGAGCCAGTGGGAGCGCGAGGCCATCGGTGAGCGGACCTCCGCCGCCCTGCGCCACAAGCAGGCCCGCGGGGAGTTCACGGGCGGTGAGGCCCCCTACGGGTGGGCCGTGGCCGAAGACGGCGTGAGCCTTGAGCCCCACGACGGCGAGCAGGAGATCATCCGCTGCGCCCTCGAGCTTCGCGCCGCTGGGCTCTCTCTCCGCAAGGTGGGCGCCGAGCTGGCCGCCCGGGGCTACCTGGCCCGCGGTGGGCGCCGCTGGCACCCGCAGACGGTGAAGAACCTGCTGGGCGCCGAGGTGGCCGCATGACCCGCTCCGTGGACCTCCCCCGCGTGCGCGCTGCCTTGGCCCGCCTCGATCGGGTGGCCCTCGAGCACCCGGACACTCGACCCATGCCAGAATCGGACCTCGAAGACCTGGAGGGCTTCATGCCGGAAGACACCATGATCCGAATCCCCGTGCAGCTGGCCGAGCGCGCCGACCAGCTGATCCCCCTGCTGGACAAGCGCCGCGACCTGTTGGCCTGGGGCCGGCTGTCCCGGGCTGCCGTGGTCCGCATCGCCCTCGAGCGGGGGCTGGCGGACCTCGCGCGTGAGCTGGCGCCGGCCGAACACGCGGAGCCATCGAACGAGGACATGGCCGAGCTGACGGAGCTGTCCGCCGAGCTGGCCGCTGATGGGAGGGGCACCTATGGCCAGGAGTAAGAAGCCCAAGAGCATCGACCTGGGCGCCGTCCACGTCCGCCCGATCCGCCCCCCGTCCAAGCGCTGCCCCGAGTGGTACTGGCGGGCCGTCTGCTACGTCAACGGCAAGGAAGAGACGGTCTGGACCGGCCGAGCCAGCCGCGAAGAGGCCGAGCGCGTCGTGGTCGCGAAGATGGCGGGGGGCGAACTGTTCACCGACAAGGGCACAGAGGAGATCACGACGGCGAAAGACCTCCTCGAGTGCTGGCTGGGCGCGCAGAAGGAGCGTGAAGACCTCGCGGCGAACACCTACCGCAGCTATCACAACGCCTGCGCCAAGCTGTCGAAGGGGCTGGGGAGCGTCCAGATCGGGGCGATGCACCGCGGCTCCCTCGAGCGCTACCGGGATCAGCGGCTGCGCGCTGGGGCGGCGCCGTCCACCGTGCGCCTCGAACTGCGCGTGCTCTGTATCGCCTGGGGCTGGGGACAGGATCTCGGTCACTGCCCGTCCGTCCGTCTCAAGCCTCCGAAGCTGCCCAAGCAGCCCCGCTACAGCCGACGTACGCCCACCCGGGGCGACGTGGCGAAGGTGCTCGAGCAGCTGGAGGGCTGGCCGCGCCTGGCCGTGCTGCTGCTCTACGCCACGGGGGCCAGGCCCGGCGAGGTGACGCACCTGCGCTGGGAAGACCTGGACCTCGAGCGCGGGCTGGTGCACTTGGGCCGCCACGACGGCGCCAGAAAGACGGGCGAGCGCATCCTGCCGATCCGTCCGGAGATCGTGCGGGCGCTCGAGGCTTGGGGCCAGGGCGAGCGCGTGGGCTGCGTGCTGCGTGACGAACCCGACACCGCGACGAGCGTGCTGGGGCACTGGATCCGCCGGGCCGCCAAGCGCGCCGAGGTGGAGCCGTTCAGCCCCATGGGCTTGCGCCGCCTGGCCGAAGACGAGCTGTACCGGAGGGTAGGGGACCCGTCCGCCGCAGCTCGCTTCCTGGGGCACAGCCCGCGCATGGCGATGGAGCACTACCGGCGCGTCAACGCGATGGATCTCCGTCAAGCCATGGAAGCTGCTGACCTGGGCAAGGTGCCCGCGGGCGAGGTGATCGAGCTGCGACCGCGCACAGGGACCGCGCACAAGTAGGGTCGATCAGGGCGCGAAAGCGCCCGTTCCTGAGCGCTGCAACCTGGCGATATGCCACTATTCAGGTAGGCGACGCACCCACAGCCCACACACCGGCAGGCCCTTGTCGTAGAACTTGCGCTGGTAGTTGGTGATGCGGTCATCCTCGGCGGGCCAGGGCG
>CAZLEO010000399.1:0-7279 GCA_964558555.1 uncultured Rickettsiales bacterium
TCGAGGGCATGGCCGTGGCCACCACCGTCACCTCGATGGAGGCCAGGAAGGTGCCCACGAGCAGCGCCGCGGTGATGGCCGCGCGGCGGGCGCCGGTGATCTGCGGGGCGGGTGAGGTCACTTCGTCACTTGGCGCGCGACAAAGACGATCCACGGCAGGCGCAGGCGCTCGCGGACGTCGGTGGTCTCGCGCGTGCTCCTCAATACACCGTTCCACTCCTCCGTCGCCAGATCGGGCGCGAGGAACTCGCGCATGGCCGGGATCTCCAGCAGGTCCAGCAGCTCGCCCTGTACCCCCTCGTGGACGTACACGTGGCGCCGGGCGGGCTCGAAGCCGGACTCCACCAGGAGCTCGTCGACGACGTCGGGATCGAGCTGCGTGCGCGCCGAGCTGAAGGCGGCGTCCGTGTGCTGCTCGATGGCGCGGGCCAGGGAGACCTGCAGCGGGTGGCTCAGCGAGTCCTCGCCGGCCACGTGCTCGGCGGGCACGTTGAACACCAGCGTCCCGTCCACCAGGACGCGGGCGATGGACTGGATGGCGGCGCGGGGGGAGGCGAACTGCCAGAACGCCGCGCAGCACACGACCCGGTCGAAGGCGCCGTGCTCGGCCCGGGACAGGGCGTCCGCCGCGGCCACCTCGAACCGGGCGCGGGGATCGGGGTTGTTGTCCCGCGCCAGCGCCACCATGGGCTCGGCCGAGTCCACCCCCAGCAGCTCAGCGTCATGGCGCATGCGCGGCAGGCACGCCGCCGCGGTGGCGCCGGTGCCGCAGGCCAGATCCAGCACGCGGCGGGCCGAGCCCAGGTCCGCGTGCCGCACCAGATCCTCGTTGAGGCCGCGGTAGATGGACCCCTCCAGCACGAAGCGGTCGTAGACCTCGGCGTTGTGCCAGCTCTTCCAGGGATCGCGATCCCCGATGCCAGAAGGGGTCATGGGAGGCCTACGGCCAGGATTGCGGGAGGGGCGGGGTTGAAGGTTGGAGGTTGAAGGTTGAATGGGAGAACCGGGGAGATGTTCAACATTCAACTTTCAACTTTCAACTTTCAACTCGAACGGCCGTCGAACATATCCCCCAAACCGCCCCTGCCGGAGTGGCCTCAGTTCACCACCAGGTCGCCGCCCGCGTTGACGTAGCCGTACTCCGCGCCCGCGGCCTCCAGGGTGGTGACCGTGAGCGAGAAGCCGTCGAACTCGGGGATGGAGATCTCGCCGATGGCGTCGGTGAGCAGCGGCGTGAGGCCCGGCACGATGAGGTCGAGCAGGTCCTCCATGTCCACCGCGAGGCTGTTGGGCATCACCGGATAGGTCAGGTCGAACCACGTCTCCACGTCGGAGATGGTGGCCTCCAGGGTGGCGTTCTGGGTCACGCTCAGCTCGAGGCCTGCGTCGAGGCCGATGTACATGATGAACAGCAGGTTGGCCGGGTCCGAGGGGTCGTCGCCGTAGATCGACACCATCAGATCGCCCGCCTGCAGGTCGAGCATGTGGCCGTTGGTGCCCGGCAACACCACCGGGGGCAGCAGCGCCTCGGTGATGATGTGCGGGTCGGTCATCTTGCCCAGGAACGCCAGGTCCTGCGGGTCGACCCCCAGGTCCACCGCGGTGAAGGTCCGGTCCAGCAGGCCGCCGCCCCAGAAGCCCAGCAGCGCCTGGTTGAGGAAGTCACCGGAGATGGACGCGACCATACCCGGCGTGCTGCCGTAGACCGGCATCGAGTAACCGTAGTAGAGGCTGCCCAGGCCCACGTAGGGGGAGTTCCAGGTGCCGGCGGTGAGGTAGGTCTCCAGGCCCAGCGAAAGGCCGTCGTTGTCCACGCTGATGGAGTACGGCTCGGCCGCGAAGTCGTAGGTGACCCCCTCGAAGTCGAAGTCGGTGGCGATCTCGAGGTCCTGGAAGGTGTCCTCGAGCAGCGGCGGGATCTCGTCCTGGACCGCCGACTGGATGGCCGACTCCACCTCGCCCTGGACCATGCCGTCCACGTCGATGCCGAAGAAGTTGGCCGCGTCGTAGATCCAGCTGTTGAAGTCGAAGTCGAAGTTGTTGGACGTCACGGTGACGTTGGACACCGAGGTCTGGATCTGGCCGCCGGAGATGGACGGCGTGATGTCCATGCCGATGGTCATCGAGTCCGCCGAGATGCTGCCCGAGGCGCTGTAGCCGATGCCGATGACGTAGCCGCTGGCGCTCCAGTCCACCCAGATGTCGTGGACCGTGCCGTCGGCGTGCAGGTAGCCGGTGCGGGGGTCCAGCTCCAGATCCGAGGCGCCCAGCGAGGGGTTCATCACGTTCAGGGTCAGCTCGTACCAGGTGATGCAGATCTCGCAGCCCCCCCACCAGCCGCCGCACGGGTCCCAGCAGTCCTCGGCCCAGCCGTAGTACACGGGGCTGGGGATCATGCCGGCCACGTCGGTGTTGTCGATCAGGTCCTCGCCGATGGTCTCGAGCGTGTTCAGGCCGTCCTCGTTGACCCGCACCACCAGGCCGTTGCCCACGCCGGCGCCCTCGGCCACGAAGGAGCCGGCGAGCACGGCGCGGCGGTCGGACTCGGCGTTGCCGTCGCCGTCCTCGGCCAGGGTCTCGATCATGTTGGTGCCGAAGTCGTAGGTGATGGGGTAGGAGAAGCTGCCGTCGCCGGCCACGGTCACGGCGTTGCCGTCGACGGTGGCAGAGGCCACGCCGGACCACAGCTCCTCGATGGTGCCGGTCACCGTGTCGGAGTAGCTGGATCGCCAGGCGCCGCGCTCGGGGTTGGTGACGTCGATCACGGGGCCGTACGAGTCCACCAGGAACGGACCCTCGGTGTCGAAGATGCCGTTGAGGTCCACCGTGGCCGTGGCCGTGAACCAGCCGTCGTCGCTGAAGGTGAAGTCGCAGCCGGTGACGGTGACGTTGGCCTGGTCCGTGCCCGGCTCGGCGGTCACGTCGAGGCTCCACGCGGCGTCGGACTCGTTGCCATACGTGTCGAGGATCACCGCGCTGGCGGTGACCGGATCGTCCACCTCGGGGGCCGGGTCGGACAGGGTCAGGTCGATGGACGCGGGCTCGCCCGCGAGCACATCGAAGCCCTCGGTGTCCCACGGCGTGGAGCCGCCGTCCACGTCGATGCGCACCACGTAGCCGCCGGCCACGGTGCAGTCGATGTCGTGATCCACGATGAGCACGTCGCCCGAGTCCGCGCTGACGGTGAACACCACGGCGGACTCGTCGATGGGGTTGTCGTACTCATCCCAGAACTCGGCGGACCAGGTGGCGGTCTCGCCCGCGATGACCTCGCTGTCCGACAGGGTCAGGTCCACGTCCCAGGGGGCGCCCGGGATGATCTCGAGGATCTCGGTGTCGGTGACGTCGCCGGCCATGTCCCCCACCGAGGCGGTGACGTCGAAGGCGCCGGTCACCAGGCCGCGCACCGCCATGCCGTCCAGCTCCAGGGCCGCGTCCGCGGTGATCTCGGCCGCGCTGGCGTCCACGGGGTTGCCCCACGCGTCCTCGCCGGTCACGGCCATGCCGACCCACTCGCCCGCTGCCGTGGTGTTCGTGTCCAGCGTCAGGTCCAGCACGAACAGGGGCCCCGGGTCCACGACCAGGCTCGCCTCGGCGGAGAACTCCTCGTCGTCCTCCCAGGCGGTGGCGGTGATGAGGTGCGTCCCCATCGCCGTGGCGGTCAACACGGACCCGGAGTAGTCCAGGCCGGCCTCGAGGTCGCTGGCCAGCTCCACCTCGGCGTCCTTGCGCGCGCCGCTCTCGGCCACCAGCTCGGCGAGGTAGCCCACCGCAATGCCCGCCACCGTGGACTCGGCGTCCAGGGTGAACTCCAGCGCGATCCACACCTCCTCGGACTGGGTGTCGAGGGTGTCGTCGTCGTCGCCCGTCACCTCCTCCTCGGGGCAGCCGAGGATCAGGCCGGAGACCAGGGAGAGCAGGGCAAGCCAGAGAAATCGTCGCATGGGGCTCCTGGGGAGGGTTTCCCCGCGCGGGCGCGTCCGCACAGGATTCCCTCTCAGTGCCCGAACGATAGCAGGACGACCAGGGCGAGCCAAGGAGCGTGCTGTGCCCGCAGGGGGTCAGCCGGTGCCGAACTCCTCGCGCTCCCAGGACTGGAGGTCGGCGGTCTCCTCCGCGGGCGCGTGAGCTGCGGCCGCCGGGACGAAGTACTTGCGCAGCGGGATGGCCGCCGCGGCGAAGACCAGGCCGACCACGATCGCCGCGGCCGCGACGAAGCCGGCGGTCACGGACGGGGTCAGGGGCGGGACTCCGGCGTAGGCCACCGCGTTGACCAGAGCCGTGATCCCTGCGACGCCGGCCAGCCAGATCCCCGCGAACAGGGCGGTCAGGCGCCAGTGGAGGTCCCCCAGCAGCCGCGACATCAGGAAGGGCCCCACGAGGATCTCCCCCACCGAGACGATGACGATCCCCGCGATGAACAGGGGCACGACCAGGTCCGGGGGCGCCAGGACCATGGGCAGGATGCCGATCCCCATCACCGCCAATCCCACGCCCACGATCAGCAGGCTCGGCACGTTCACGCGCTGCCAGTGCATCAGCGCCAGCACCGGAACGATCAGCAGGCTCAGGCCGAGCACGATGATCGGGTTGATGGAGAACAGGGTGGAGATCTCCATGGGCGTGCCGGCGGCCACCAGGCGATCGACCTGCAGGGCATGCACGACCGAGTACCCGGCCCACGGCACGATCGCCAGCACCGCAACGCCCACCGCCAGCCCGAGGATACGCCCGTCGAAGCGGTTGCCCGTATCCGGCTGGGGCACGGGCTGGTGGCGGCGCACGAAGGCGACGATCCCGAGCCCGGCCGCCACGAGCATGGCCAGCAGCATGATCCCGCCGAGCAGGTGGAAGGTCGTGCGATACCCCATGGCCCGCTGGACCGACATCGTCACCAGCGGCGCGAGCACGGCGCCGAGGTTGAACGACGCCCAGCAGGTCACGAACAGGGCGTTGCGCAGGTGTTCGGCCGGGAAACGAAGCGCCGTCGCTGCCGTGGCGTACAGGCCAGGTCGCGCCATCCCCTGCCCCAGGGCCATCACGACGAGGGCCACCCAGAACGTGGTGGCGTCGCAGATCCCGATCGAGACCACCCCGGCGAAAGCCGTGGCGAGCCCGAACACCAGCACGAAGTGCGGTCCCACGCCGATGGCGATCAGGCCGCCCAGCACCGAGCCCAGCGCCACCACGCCCTGCATCACGGCGTAGCGGGCTCCCGCGTCGACGTGGTTCATCTCCAGTCCGCCCTCGTACACCGGCGCGATCATGAACAGGGTCAGCGTCGACATCACCCCGTACCAGACCAGGGCGTCCAGCAGGACCACGGGCGGCACCAGCGAGAACGTGGCGATGGGGCGGACTCTGGCCATGAAATCTCCCTCTCACCCGTGCTGCAGGTGCCCAGGACAGCACCGGATCATATGATCTTCTTCCGTCCATGCCGCCGAAGTTCGACGAGTACGAGACTCGCAAGCTGATCAACGTGCACAAGCACGTGGACGGGCCGTGGTTCTGGGGTCGCTACACGGCGCATCCCTACGTGGGCTGCGCCCACGGCTGCGAGTTCTGCTACACCCGCGGCGGCAAGTACCTCGGGCGCATGGATCCCGACGACTTCGACCGGGTGATCCGGGTCAAGGTCAACGCCGTGGAGCGCATGCGCATCGAGCTGCCGAAGCTCGCCCCGGAGATCATCACCACGGGCGACTGGCAGCAGCCCGCCGAGTCCACCTACCGCCTGTCCCGAGGCCTGCTCGAGGTGGTGCTGGAGCACGGGTTCCCGCTGTTCGTCATCGAGCGCTCCCCCACCATCACCGGCGATCTGGACCTGCTGTCGGATATCCACGCGAAGACCCACGCTGCGGTGGCATTCAGCCTCAGCGGCGTGGACCCGGCCCTCGAGCGCGCCTTCGAGCCCCGCAGCCCCTCGGTGCGCAAGCGCCTGCAGGCCATGGCGACGCTGGCCGAGGCCGGCATCCCCGTGGGCGCCACCTTCATGCCGATCATCCCCATCGTCGGCGACGACACCGCGCAGATCGACGACACCATCCGCGCCGTGGCCGATCACGGCGGCAAGTGGGTCCTCGCCGGCGGCATGACCATGGCCGGGGTGCAGGCCGACCGCACGCTGCAAGCGGCCCTGCAGATCGATCCCGACGTGGAGCCGCGGTGGCGCGAGTTCTTCCGCTGGGAGCCGGGGTGCGAACCCGCGTACGGACCTCCCCCCGCGTACAACGCCGAACTCGGCCTGCTGGTGCGCGAGCTGTGCGCCCGCCATGGACTGCTCGACCGCATCCCACGGTACATCGCCCCCGGGCCGCTGGCCGTGAACAAGCGGCTGGCCGAGCAGCTGTTCCTGCGCACCTACGACCTGGAGCTGGAGCGCGCTTCGCGGCAGCGGATCTGGTCGTACCGGAAGGCCGCCTGGGCCATCGACGAGCTCGCCAGACCCGCCACCGAGGTCTACAGGGAAGACGGAGAGGTGGGGGTACGCGGCATCGAGGGGATCGACGAGAGCCTCGTCGGACCCGTGGCGACGTGGCTGGGCAAGGCCCTTCAGCGGGAAGAGGGGAGCGACCCGTGAGGCGCGCCCTCGGACTGATCGCACCGCTGCTGCTCGCCGGCAGCGCCGCGGACGAGCAGACCGGGTCCCCCTGCGGGACGTCGGTGGAGGTGGCGCTGAGCGAGGTCGTTCCGGCCGTGGCCACGGTGCGCTGGGATGCGTGCGCGGACGACGGGGAGGGGTGGGTGGAGTTCGAGTCCGGGGGACGGTCGATGACCGCGCCGGGGCGCCTGGTCGAGGGCGGGCTGCTGGTGCACGACAACGGCTCGCCGGACACGGCCTCGTCCCGGGCGGCCGAGTATGCGCTCGACGCGAACGGAGGAACCGCCGAGCTGGTGTGGGAATACTTCCCCGACCCGGCCTATTACAACTATGCTCTCGGGGACGTGTCCCGGCTGCCGTCGGGTCACACGCTGGTCACCTGGGGCATGGCCGGACAGGTGGACGAGGTGGACGCCGACGGCGCCCTCGTGTGGCGGTTGAACGTGGAGCTCGGAGCGGGGATCGGCTATACGACCTGGCTCGAACAGCTGCAGTAGGGGAAACGAGATGGCGAAGAGAGCATGGATACTGGCCCTGCTGGTGGGGGCGATCGGGTACCTGGCCGCGGCCGCCTGCATCCTGCCGGGCGAGCAGCCCTACCTCACCGAGGGCGACGACGACGACGACGTGCTGGCCGACGACGACGACGCCGACGCGGCCGACGACGACGCGGCC
>CAZLEO010000400.1:0-7260 GCA_964558555.1 uncultured Rickettsiales bacterium
GGCGGGCAGGGTGCCGTCACAGTCGTTGTCCGCGCCGTCGCAGACCTCGGCGCCGCCGGGGAAGGCGGTGGCGTCGTCGTCGTCGCAGTCGTCGTCGCAGAGGCTGAAGCCGTCGCCGTCGAGGTCGTCCTCCTCGTCGGTGGACGGGTCGCAGTCGGTGTCCATGCCGTCGCAGACCTCGTCGGCGCCGGGGTAGATGTTGGGGTTGAGGTCGTCGCAGTCGTCCTGGCACAGGGTCAGGCCGTCGCCGTCGTAGTCGGTGTTCTCGTCGTTGGAGGCGTCGCAGTCGTTGTCGAGGCCGTCGCAGACCTCGATGGCGTCGGGGTTGATTGCCGCGTCGGCGTCGTCGCAGTCGAGGCCGCCGCAAGCCGCGTCGTGGTAGCCGTCGCCGTCGGCGTCGGGGCAGCAGATGGGGTTGTCGGCGCCTGGGGTGCCCAGATCGCCGTCGCCGTAGGCGTCCACGGCGTCGCACCAGCTGGCGAAGTCGTCGTTGAGGGCCGTGTCGTAGTAGTCGATGTGCAGGGACATGGCCGCGCCCGAGGTGTCGGGCCAGTCGGGATCGTCGTACTCGACGCGGTCGAGCTCGACGCCGCCGAAGCTGACGATGATCTCGTCCTCGCCGTTGCCCACCTGGATGTCGTTGCCCATGACGTAGTCGAGGTTCACGCCGCCGTTGGCGGCCGGATCGCCGTCGCGGCCCAGCAGGGCGTATCCGTGGGGCGGCACGTGCACGGGGGCGGACACGAGGTGGTAGTTGGAGCCGTTGTCGCTGATCTCGAGGCCCATGAGGTTCATGGGCACGTCGGTGTTGTTGAGCAGCTCGATCCACTCGCCGAGCTCGTCGGCCACGGCCGCGGGGTTCTTCATGATCTCGGTGATGATCAGGGCTTCGGCGGGCAGCGCCCCCTGGTCCACGAGGCCGTCGCAGTCGTCGTCCTCGCCGTTGTGGACTTCGGGCTCGTTGGGGCTGATGGTGGCGTCGGCGTCGTCGCAGTCGCCGCCGCACTCGTCCACGCCGTCGCCGTCGTCGTCCACCTCTTCGGGGTGCAGATCGCCGTCGCAGTCGTTGTCGATGTAGTCGCAGTCCAACTCGGGAGCGCCGGGGTGCACGGCCGCGTCGGCGTCGTCACAGTCGCCGCCGCACTCGTCGTGGCCGTCCCCGTCGTCGTCCACCTCGTCGGGGTGCAGCACGCCGTCGCAGTCGTTGTCGAGCTGATCGCAGGCCACCTCGTTCGCGCCGGGGTGGACGTTGCCGTCGGCGTCGTCGCAGTCCCCATCGCACTCGGTCACCCCGTCGCCGTCATCGTCCACCTCTTCGGGGTGCAGCACGCCATCGCAGTCGTTGTCGAGGTCGTCGCAGGCGACCTCGGCGGCGGCGGGGTTCACGGCCGGGTCGGTGTCGTCGCAGTCGATCTCCGGGTGGGCGCAGTCCAGCACTCCGTTGAGGCCGTACCCGTCGCCGTCGGCGTCGATGCAGTCCGGGCGCACGTCCCAGTAGAAGTACACGTCGGCGCCGTCGTTGCCCGGCACGGTGACCTCGAAGGTGTTGCCGTAGGCCGTGGGGCCGACACAGACGACCTCGAACTCCAGCCGTGTGTCGTCGCCGTACACGACGCCGGGGATGACGCCGAGGAAGCGGTCGTTGTTTCCGTCCGCGCCGTCGTAGGGCATGGACACCGTGTCGTAGGTGGCCCACTCGTCGGTGCTGTAGACCAGATCGCAGCCGTTGCCGAAGGCCGCGGGATAGATCTCGGCGAGCACCTGGTAGTCCACGCCGTCGTCGTCGACCTCGTCGCCCACGGCCGCGCCGTTGGTGCGCCCCAGGGTCACGGCGTCGAAGTTGTCCGTGCGCTCGGCGATGATGTCGCCGACCCAGACGTAGCCGCCGTCGATGTCGTCGCCGAAGTCCGCCTCGCCGCCGGCGTCCACGACGAACTGAGCGCTCGCCACGCCGGGCAGCAGCAGGGCTGCCGCGCAGAGGGTGAACAACGGGGTCTTCAACCAGGAGACGAGGTGTGCGTGCATGGTGGTTCCTCTCCTACGCGCGTACTACGCTTGTATGGACAGCGGGGATTCTAGCAGAGAAGGGGGGAACGGGACTCGTGCAGGTCAGAGCACGCGGCGCACCGAGTCGATCAGGGTCCCATCCACCCACTTGACCACGGCCACCACCTCGTCGCCGAGATCCGGGGCAGGTACGGTGCCGAACTCGGCCTCGGCCGCGTCCTTCATGGCGGCCAGCTCCATCAGCGGCAGGCCGGCGCCGCGCACGGCCTCGCGCAGGTCCCCGCGGCGCGGGTTGATGGCGATGCCGCGCTCGGTGACCACCACGTCGATGAGCTCGCCCGGGCCGCACAGGGTGGTGACGCGGTCCACGAGGATGGAGCCGCGGCGCCGCGCGCTGGGCACGGTCAGCACGGTGCACTTCGCGCCGAGGCACTGCTGCCAGCCGCCCACGCCGTGCAGCAGCTGGCCGTCGGAGTGGGTGGCCACGTTGGCGTTGAAGTCCAGGTCCACCTCGGTGGCGCCGAGGAACACGGCGTCCACCATGCCCATGAAGTCGCCCTTGGTGTGGAAGTCGTAGGCGGTGAAGGCGCTCGTGGCGATGTGGCGGGGGTCGTCGCGCAGCGACTCGATGCCCGACCTGTCGAAGCTCTGGCCGTCGATCACGTAGTCGACGAGGCCCTCTTGCAGCATCTGCACGGTCTGGAAGGTGGAGCCGGCCTGGACGAACCGCGCGCGGATGCCCATGTCGCGCATCATCTGGACGAGGTAGCCGTTGATCGCCAGCGCCACGGAGCTGGCGCCGGCCTGGAAGCTCCAGCCGTCGCGGACGATGCCGGCGGCCCGGGCGAACTCGGCCGCCAGCCGCGCGATCTGCAGCCGTGTCGGGTCCTCGGTGATGCGTGTGGTGCCGAAGACGATCTTGTCGGCGTCCCCCACCCTCTCCGTCTCGACCACGTAGTCCACGTGCTTGCCGTCGATCTCCCACGGCAGGCACGGGAAGTCCACGAGGTGATCGGTCACCACGGCGACCCGGTCGGCGTAGCGCGCGTCGGGTCTGGAGAACCCCAGCGGACCGCAGCGGTTGGGGCCGCCCACGCCGTTGGCGTTGCCGAACACGTCGGCGGCGGGCGCGGCGATGACCGCCAGATCGATGTGCCGCTCGCCGCCCTTGATGGCCAGGGAGCGGCCCCCGTGCGACCGCACCACACCCGTGCCGCGCATGCCGCCGCGGGACACCCAGGCGCCCACGGTGCCGTTGAGGCCCGCCTCGATGTGGTGCACCGTGCCCCGCTCCATGTGCCCGATGATCGGCTCGTGGCAGGGGAACACGGAGCTGGGGAACCACACCAGGTCCTTCAACCCCAGCTCCGCGGCCGCGGCGAACAGGGCGTTGGCCACGAGATCGCCGTTGCGGAAGTGGTGATGGGTGGACAGGCACATGCCGTCGCGCACGCCGGCGCGCAGGAGCACCTCGCGCAGGTCCGACACGCGCTTGTCGCCGTCGATGGGGTAGTCCGCGGCGGTGCGGATCGGCGGCGCCACGTGGCGCCCGTCGGGCCGGTACGCGCGCACCCCCTGGTAGGGCACCTCGGGCCGGCCGTTGACCTCGGTCGGCACGGGTCGGCCGGCCTCGTTCAGCGCGAGTTCATCGGGCACCTGGGCTCCTTTCGCGGCGAGGCCGCCAAGACTACCGCATGCGGGGTAGACGCGGTGCAGATCCCTCTCTATCATGCCCCCGATTTTTGCAGAGGAAGGCCCCATGACAGCCGCCAAAGCGAAGAAGAAACGCCGCTTCCGCATCGAGTTCTACGAGCCCTACTGCAAGGGGTGCGCGATCTGCTCGGAGATGTGCCCCACGGACGTGCTCAAGATCGGCAGCCGCCTGGGCCCGCTGGGGTACTTCCTGGCCGAGGTCCAGGACGCCGAAGCCTGCAACGGCTGCCGCTACTGCGAGGTGGCGTGCCCCGACATGGCCATCACCGTGCTGGAGCTGGACGAATGACCCGATCCACAGCTGCTGACTTCCCGCAAGCCCGTCGCCGGCTGCTGGGGCGCTACGAGGGCACGAGCCAGTTCATCCAGGGGGATGTGGCCGTGGCCATCGGCGCCATGTTCGCCGGCTGCGACTTCTTCGGCGCCTACCCCATCACCCCCGCCTCCGAGATCGCCGAGAACATGGCCAGCCTGCTGCCCCACGCGGGCGGCAAGTTCGTGCAGTTCGAGGACGAGCTGGCCTCCGTCTCGGCCATCATCGGAGCGGCGTGGGCCGGGGCGCGATCCATGACCGCCACCAGCGGCCCCGGCTTCTCGCTGATGCAGGAGAGCGTCGGCTACGCGGTGATGACCGAGACGCCCACGGTGATCGTGGACGTCCAGCGCTCCGGGCCCTCC
This sequence comes from uncultured Rickettsiales bacterium, assembly GCA_964558555.1. Taxonomy (GTDB): domain Bacteria; phylum Myxococcota_A; class UBA796; order UBA9615; family CAYRNR01; genus CAYRNR01. The sequence goes on from CAZLEO010000400.1 coordinate 4,399, forward strand.
ACCGGCCAGGCCACCTTGCCGGCCCAGGGGGACTTCTACCAGGCGCGCTGGGGCACCCACGGCGACCACGAGACCATCGCCCTGTCGCCCTGGTCGGCCCAGGAGAGCTTCGATCTGACCATCGAGGCCTTCAACCTCGCCGAGCGCTTCCGCCAGCCGGTGATGCTGCTGTCCGACGGCGAGACGGGCCACTCGCGCGAGCGCGTGCAGTTCCCCCAGCTGGGGGACGTGCCCATCGTCGAGCGCCGCCTCGCCGACACCGCCGACAACGCCTTCGGCCCCGAGACCGTGCCGCCGATGGTGCGGTTCGGCGACGGCACCCGGGTCCACGTCACCGGCTCGACCCACACCGAGGACGGCACCCGCAAGGCCACCCAGCCGCCCATCCACGACAAGCTCATCCGCCGTGTCGTGGGCAAGATCGCCGACGCCCGCGAGGAGCTGACGCGACTGCACACGGTGCTCGACGGCGGCGAGAAGGTCGTCGTGATCACCCACGGCATCAGCGCCCGGCCGGCCTTCCGCGCCGTCCAGCGGCTGCGGGACGAGGGACACCCGGTGGGCCTGATCCGGCTCGTCGGCCTGTGGCCCTTCCCCGGCCCGACGCTGGCGAAGCTGTGCGAGGGCGCCGACGCCGTCGTCGTCCCCGAGATGAACCTGGGCCAGCTCAACCGCGAGGTGGAGCGCTTCGTGGACTGCCCGGTGATCAGCCAGACCAAGATCGGCGGGCACGTGTTCCACGCCCGTGAGATCGCCGACGCGGCGCTGGGCGCCGGGGGGAGGAGCTGATGAGCGACCCCGTCAAGCAACCCCTGCTGCGCTACCTGCGCCAGGAGATCCTGCCCACCACGTTCTGCGCCGGCTGCGGCGGCGGCACCGTGCTCAACTGCTTCACCCACGCAGTGGACCGCATGGAGCTGGACGTGGACAACATGGTGGCCGTGACGGGCATCGGCTGCTCGTCGTGGATCCCCAGCCCCTACTTCAAGGTGGACACCCTGCACACCACCCACGGCCGGGCCATCGCCTTTGCCACGGGTGTGAAGGTGGCGCGGCCCGACCTCAACGTGGTGGTCATCGCCGGCGACGGCGACCTGTCCGGCATCGGCGGTAACCACCTGATCCACGCGGCGCGGCGCAACATCGGCCTGAAGGTGTTCCTGGTCAACAACTTCATCTACGGCATGACCGGCGGCCAGGTGGCTCCCACCACCCCCACCGGCCTGCCCACGGCGACCACCCCCTACGGCAACCCGGAGCCCCCCCTGCGCATCACCGAGCTGGTGACCGCGGCGGGCGCCGACTTTGCCGCGCGCTGGACCACCTACCACGTCAACCAGCTGATCAAGGCGATGCAGACCGCCCTGGCCCGCCCGGGCTTCGCCTTCGTCGAGATCATCTCCCAGTGCCCCACGTCGTACGGCAAGTTCGCCAAGGAGCGCCAGGCGGCCACCGCGCTGCGCCTCTACAAGGCGAACTCCGTGCGGATCAAGAAGGCGCGGGGGATGACCGACGAGGAGCTCGAGGGCAAGTGGGTGATCGGCACCCACCAGGACAAGGACCGGCCCGAGTTCGCCCAGGGGCTGGAGGCGCTGGCCCAGGCGAAGATGGCGGAGGGATCATGAAGGTACGCATGGCTGGATACGGCGGTCAGGGCCAGGTCACGGCCGGCATCCTGCTGGGCCACGCCGCGGTCAACGAGGGGCGCAACGCCCTGCAGACCCAGTCCTACGGCTCGGCCACCCGCGGCGGCCTGACCACGTGCGACGTGGCCATCGCCGACGGGGACATCCACGAGGTCAACCCGGAGCAGTTCGACGTGCTCGTGGCTTTCTCTCAGGAGGCCTACGACACCTACCTGCCCCTGCTCGCCGAGGACGGGATCCTGGTGTACGAGGCGGACCTGGTCACCCTCGACGACGCCCTGACCCACAAGGCGGTGGGCGCGCCCACGACCCGGCTGGCCAAGGAGGAGCTGGGCAAGCAGATCTGCGCCAACGTCGTGATGCTCGGCTTCCTGGTGGGCGCGGTCGAGGAGCTGGTGTCCACCGACGCCGTGGACAGGGCGATGAAGGAGCAGCTGGCTCCCCGCATCGTGTTCCTGAATCAGGAGGCGTTCAACCTCGGCGTCGAACACGGCCGCGCAGCAGCGCGAGGCTGAGCAACCCCACCCAGACCACGGCGGGCGTCGATCCCGTCGCCGACGAACACTCGCACCCCGAAGCCACGCCGACGTCGTCCGTGTCGTCGTCCGCCGGATCCACGTCGTCGTCGTCGTCGTCGTCGCCTTCGACGTAGGTCTCCACCTCCTCGTCGACGGCCCCGTCGCAGTCGTTGTCCACGCCGTCGGAGCAGTCCTCGACCGCGTCGGGGTGCACGGCCTCGTCCCCGTCGGCGCAGTCCTCGCCGCCGCAGTCCGCGGGCGCGAACCCGTCCCCGTCGTCGTCCACGTCGTCCACGACGCCGTTGCAGTCGTTGTCCAGCCCGTCGCAGTGCTCGAGGGTGCCCGGGTACGCGTCGGCGGAGGTGTCGTCGCAGTCCCCGTCACACGGGGAGTAGCCGTCGCCGTCGCCGTCGTCGAGGTGTAGCGCCGCGTCGAGGTCGTTGCAGTCCCCGTCGCAGCTGGTGTAACCGTCGCCGTCCACGTCGTCGAGGTTCAGGTCCGCGTCGGCGTCGTCGCAGTCCCCACCGCAGGTGGACCAGCCGTCCCCGTCCTCGTCGGTGAGGTTCATCGCGGCGTCGGTGTCGTCGCAGTCCCCCTCGCACGACATCCAGTCGTCGCCGTCCTCGTCGGCCTCGTCCGCGGGCAGCTCGCCGTCGCAGTCGTCGTCCATGCCGTAGCGGAACTCGGGCGCCCCCGGG
>CAZLEO010000401.1:0-7212 GCA_964558555.1 uncultured Rickettsiales bacterium
CGCCGTCGTCGCAGTCGCCGTCGCACTCGGCGAAGACGTCGCCGTCGTCGTCGTCCTCCTCGGGGTGCAGCACGCCGTCGCAGTCGTCGTCGATGTCGTTGCAGGCCAGCTCCACGTTGGCGGGATGGACGTTCGCGTCCGCGTCGTCGCAGTCGCCGAGGCACTCGTCGTACCCGTCGCCGTCGTCGTCCATCTCCTCCTCGTGCAGGTCTCCGTCGCAGTTGTTGTCGAGGTAGTCGCAGGCCACCTCGGCGGCGCCGGGCGCGATCAGGGTCTCGGTGTCGTCGCAGTCGCCGTCGCACTCGCTGTAGCCGTCGCCGTCGTCGTCGACCTCGTCGGGGTGGAGCGCGCCGTCACAGTCGTTGTCGATGCCGTCGCAGACCACCTCGGTCGCGCCCGGGTTGATGGCCGGATCGTCGTCGTCGCAGTCGTCGCCGCCGCACGCGTCGTCGGTGTAGCCGTCGCCGTCGGCGTCGCAGCACGAGAGGTTGTCCGCGCCCGGGGTGCCCAGGTCGCCGTCGCCGTACGCGGTCATGGCGCCGCACCAGTTGGCGAAGTCGTCGTTGAGCACGGTGCCGTACTGACCCAGCATCAGGGCCATGGCCCGGCCGGGCTCGTCGGGCCAGTCCGGATCGTCGTACTCGACGCGGTCGAGCTCGTCGCCACCGAAGGTGAGGATGATCTCGTCCTCGCCGTTGCCGATGTCGAAGGACCCGGACCACACGTAGTCGGGGGTCAGCCCGCCGTTGATACCGGCGTCGCCGTTCTTGGCGAAGACCGCGTAGTCGTACGCGCCCACGACCATGGAGCCGGTCACGGTGAAGGTGTTGGTGCCGTTGTCGGTGACGACCATGCCGTCGAGGTCCATGGCCACGGCGGTGTTGTTGTACACCTCGAACCACTCGCCGTACGCGTCGTTGACCGCGGCGGGATCCTTCATGATCTCGGTGATGATCAGGGAGTTGGAGGGCAGGCCTCCCTCGTCCACGAAGCCGTCGCAGTCGTTGTCCACGCCGTCGTGGAGCTCGGCGGCGCCGGGGTGGGTGTTCGGGTCGTCGTCGTCGCAGTCGTCGCCGCCGCACTCGTTGGACTGGTAGCCGTCGCCGTCGGCGTCCACGCAGCAGCCGTTGCCCGCGTAGATCCCCGCGTCGCCGTCGTCGCAGTCCCAGCCGCCGCCCGGGTAGCTGGCCTGGTACTCGCCGGGCTGCCACCACTCGTTGTAGCCGTCGTCGTCCATGTCCCAGGTGCCGCCGCCGGGGCCGCCGTAGCAGCCGATGTCCGAGGCGCCGCCGTCCGGGTCGGCGATGCCGCCGTTGCCGGCGTCGACGAGCCCGGAGGCCTCGCCCAGGTGCAGGTCCCAGTCCAGGGCGTCCGCCGCCGCGGTGTCCAGGTAGGCCGGATCCTCGGAGATGTTGCCGTCGGCCCCCGTGGGATCGGCCATGCCGTTGAAGTCCTGGGGCGCGTTGCCCCAGACGTTGCAGTTGGCCATGACCGGCGTGGAGGACGACGCGTTGACACCACCGCCGTATCCGCCGGCCTCGTTGCTGGAGATGTCGACGTTGGTCAGCACGGGGCTCGAAGAGACCATCGCGACGCCGCCGCCGCTGGTGTCGGTCCGGTTGCCCACGATGGAGACGTTGGTCAACGTGTCGTCGCTGTTGTCGAACAGGATCCCGCCGCCCAGGCTCACCGCCTCGTTGTCCGCCAGGACCACGTTGGTCAGCGTGGAGGTGGAGAAGTACAGGTCGATACCTCCGCCGAACTCCAGCGCGAAGTTCCCGACGATCAGGCTGTTCTCGATGACCGGCGAGCCGTAGTAGACGAAGATCCCGCCACCGTGGATGGTGGCCTCGTTGGAGTCGAGCACGGTGCGGGTCAGGGTTGGCGAGGCCTGGAAGACGTACATGCCGCCGCCGTACTCCGAGGCTTCGTTGTCCTGGATCAGCAGCTCGTCGAAGCTGGCGTCGGCTTGGTTGAGATGGACGCCGCCGGCCGACGTGGCGTCGTTGCCCGTGACCACGATGTCCGACAGGGTGGCGGCGGAGGCCTCGAGGTAGATACCCCCGCCGTGCTGGCCCGCCGAGTTGTTGGTCATGGTGGAGTTGGTCACCGTCAAGGTGTCCGACTGCCCCACCGACAGCCCGCCGCCCTTGTAGGTGCAGATGTTGCTGTCCAGGGTCACGTCGCTGATCGCCGAGCCCGACTGGAACGCGAAGATGCCGCCGCCGTAGGCCGCGGCGTTGCCCGAAGCGACGATGTTGGTGATCGTCGGGCTGGCCTGCCAGATGCCGATTCCGCCGCCGAGGAAGCCGTTGCCGTTGGTCAGCGTGAACCCCTCGAGCACGGCCGCGGCGGTCTCTCCCGTGGCGAAGTTGACCACCACGTCGGCAGCCCCACCGTCGATGGTCGTGGAGCCGGGGCCGTCGCCGAGCAGGTGGATGTTCTTGCCGCCGAAGTCGATGTTCTCGACGTAGGTGCCGGCGTCGACGCACACGGTCTCCCCGGGCGATGCGGCGTTGATGGCGGCCTGGATGGTGCCGTGATCCGCAGGCACCGTCCGATCGCAGGACTGGGCGGCGGCCCAGTGGGGTCCGATGGCGGCGCAGAACAACCCGACGAGCAACAGTCTGTAGTTCATGAAATCCCTCTCAGCGGCTTGGGAATGGCTCCCTGTCAGCGTCCCTGGTCTTCCAGGATAGCAGTCCAGGCGGATCCGGGCGCGGTTGCGCACTCAATTGATACGCGAACCCCTGCGTCGGCCCTGCGGGGGTCAGTCGTCGTGTCGGGGGGAGCGTCGCAGCTGCTTGGTGCGCGCGCGGCGGCGCTTGGCGTCGAGGCGCTTGCGTCGAGCCGAGGCCGAGGGACGGGTCGCGACCCGCCTGGCCCGGCGCTGCAGGGCGCGGCGCACCAGATCGGCCAGCCGGCGCCGCGCCTCGAGGCGGTTACGGTGCTGGCTGCGATCGCTGCTGGCGCTGACGCGGAGCACCCCTTCGGCGCTCAGCCGTCCGGCCAGCCGCTCCCTGGCCAGCGCCTTCTGCGCCCGCGTCAGCGCGCCCGAACCGGCCAGATCCCAGCGCAGCGTCACCCGGGAGTTGGTCTTGTTCACGTGCTGGCCCCCCGGCCCGCTCGACCGGCTCGCCGTGAACGTCAGCTCGTACCCCGGGATGACCACACCGGAGCGGATGGGCAGATCCTCTTCCATCCAACCACCCTCCCTCGAACCCCCCCCGAATTCAACCTTCAACCTCCAACCTTCAACCTCCCATTGACACACGCGCGCGTGGCTCCTACCTTGCGCCGCGCAGGAGCCCCCGATGCCCCGTAACGAAGCCTTCCGCAACGTCGCCATCATCGCCCACGTGGATCACGGCAAGACCACGCTGGTCGATGCCATGCTCGGGCAGTCCGGCCACCTGGCCGATCGCCGCCAGGTGGTCGAGCGGGTCATGGACAGCAACGACCTGGAGCGGGAGCGCGGGATCACGATCCTGGGCAAGGCCACGTCCATCCGTCACAAGGACGTCAAGATCAACATCGCCGACACCCCGGGCCACGCCGACTTCGGCGGCGAGGTGGAGCGGATGTTGACCATGGTCGACGGCGTGGTGCTGCTGGTGGACGCCTCCGAGGGGCCACTGCCGCAGACGCGGTTCGTGCTGTCCAAGTCCCTCGACGCCGGCCTGGCCCCCATCGTGGTGCTCAACAAGATCGACCGCAGCGACGCGCGTCCGGCCGAGGTGATCGACGAGGTCTACGACCTGTTCATCGACCTGGGTGCCAGCGACGAGCAGATCGAGTTCCCGCTGTTCTTCACGGACGCGCGAAAGGGCACGGCCACGGCCGACCTGGACCAGCCCGGCACCGATCTGGCGCCGCTGCTCGACGCCATCGTCGAACACATCCCCGCCCCCAAGGGTGATCCCGACGCCATGCTGCAGGCCCTGGTCACCAACCTCGACTACAACGACTACATCGGCCGCATCGGCATGGGCCGGGTGCGGCGCGGCACCCTGCGCGAGGGCGAGGAGGTGGCCGTGGTGGGCGAGGAGTCCACCCGGGTGGTCAAGCTGGGCCAGCTGTACGTGTTCGAGGGACTGGAGCGCAAGCGGGTCGCGGAGGCGCCGGCGGGCGAGATGTTCGCCATCGCGGGCATCGAGGACATCCAGATCGGCGACACGGTCACCGACGCCGAGGAGCCCCAGCCCCTGCCGCGGGTGCGGGTGGACGAGCCCACCATCGCCATGTTCTTCTCGGCGAGCGCCTCGCCCTTTGCGGGCCTCGACGGCAAGTACGTCACCTCGCGCAACATCCACGACCGGCTCATGCGGGAGCTGCGCGGCAACGTGTCGCTGCGTGTCGAGCCCACGGAGAGCCGCGACACCTTCAAGGTGGTGGGCCGCGGCGAGCTGGCCCTGGCGATCCTCATCGAGACCATGCGCCGCGAGGGCTACGAGCTGTGCGTGTCCAAGCCCGAGGTGGTCACCCGCGAGGACGACGACGGCCACGTGCTCGAGCCCATGGAGCGGCTGGTGCTGGACATGCCCGAGCAGTACCTGGGCGTGATCACCGAGAAGCTGGCCCACCGCAAGGGCCGGATGGGGGACATGCGGCCCCTGGGCTCGCGGGGCCTCCGCGTGGAGTTCGACATCCCGGCCCGCGGCCTGATCGGGTTCCGGTCCGAGTTCCTCAACGACACCCGCGGCACCGGCGTGATGAACACCCTGTTCAACGGCTGGAAACCCTGGCAGGGGGCCATCATCTACCGGGTCAACGGCGCCATCGTCGCGGACCGGCAGGGCAAGTCCACGGCCTACGCCATGTTCCACCTGCAGCCCCGCGGCCAGCTGTTCGTCGGCGTGGGGGTGGAGGTGTACGAGGGCATGATCGTCGGCGAGAACTCCCGCGGCAACGACCTCAACGTCAACGTCACCCGCGAGAAGAAGCTCACCAACATCCGCGCCGCGGCCAAGGACGAGTCCCTGGCCGTGTCACCGCCGCGACCGATCACGCTGGAGTACGCCCTGCACTGGATCGCCGAGGACGAGCTGGTGGAGATCACCCCCCACCACCTGCGCATGCGCAAGAAGATCCTGCGCGCCGCCCTGCGGCCCAAGCGGGACAAGAACAAGGCGGCCCGCGAAGAGAACTGACAGGAGAGCCGGATGGACGCATTCCCCTTCTCCCAGATCGCCAGCCAGATGAAGCCGTCTCCCATCCGGGAGCTGTTCAAGGTCATCCAGCGCCCCGGCATGATCTCCTTTGCCGGCGGCCTGCCCGACCCGGCCATCTTCCCCGTGGACGAGTTCGCCGAGGCGGCCGAGGTGCTGCGCAGCGAGGGTCGCCAGGTGCTGCAGTACGGGGCCAGCGAGGGATACCCGCCGCTGGTGGAGTTCCTCGTCGAGCAGATGACGGCCCAGCTGGGTCGCGACGTGCCGGCGGAGGAGATCCTGGTCACGTCCGGATCGCAGCAGGCCGCGGACCTGTGCGCGCGGGCCCTGCTGGACCCGGGCGACGTGGTCGTGGTCGAGGCGCCCACCTACCCGGGCACGGTGCACAGCTTCCGCAACGTCGGCGCGCGGTTCGCCACGGTGCCGTGTGACGGCGACGGCATGCGCGTGGACCTGCTGCCGGACGTGGTGGAGCAGTGCAGGCGCCTCACCGGCAAGCCCCCCAAGCTCGTGTACACCATCCCCGACTTCTCCAACCCCAGCGGCGCGTGCATGAGCACGCAGCGGCGTCGCGACCTGCTGGCCCTGTCCGCCGAGCTGGACCTGGTGGTGTTCGAGGACGATCCCTACGGGCGGCTGCGGTACAAGGGCGAGCCGCGGCCGACCATCAAGGAGCTGGCCGGGGACGCGCCCCACGTGCTGTACGCCTCGTCGTTCTCCAAGATCCTCGCGCCGGGCGTACGCGTGGCGTGGTCCGTGGGCGCGCCCGAGCTGATCCGCGCCATGGTGCTGCTGCGCCAGGGTGAGGACCTGTGCACGCCGGTGGTGACCCAGGCGCTGGTGGCCGACTACTGCCGCCGCGGCCACCTCGACCGCCACCTCCCCCGCATCCTCGACCACTACCGCGGCAAGCGCGACGCCATGCAGGCCCAGCTGCTGGCGCACATCCCCGACGGGGTGGCGCAGTGGCACGAGCCCGAGGGGGGCTTCTTCTTCTGGATGCGCCTGCCGGGCCGCGACAGCGACGCGCTGTTCACCCAGGTGCTGGAGCAGAACGTGGCGTTCTTGCCCGGCGGCGCCTTCTTCCCGGGCGCGGCAGAGCAGGTGGGGCAGGTCCACGAGGGCGCCGAGTACGCCCGGCTGTGCTTCACGTTCGCCGACCCCGACCAGATCGCCGAGGGCTGCGCGCGCCTCGGGCGCGCCCTGGAGTAGGCCATGCGCAGCTTCGCTCTTCGCTGGGTGCTGGCCGTGGTGACCGTGGCCCTGCTGGGCTCGTGCGCCACCGGCCGCAAGAACGTGGCGCCGGCCGTGCCCGACCCGCCGGCCCCGCCCCGCGCGGACCGCTGGGAGCTGACCTCCATCGAGCGCTACCAGATCCTGCGCGGCACCGCGGACGAGCCCATGGAGCTGGTGCTCGACGACAACGGCGCCGGCGACTCGTTCCTGCGGTCCGAGACCGATCTCGTCGAGCCGGGCGATCCCGCCGTCGGCCATCTTGCCGACCGCATGCTCGCCACGGTGCTCGACGTGGGCGGCGTGGGCATCGCCGCGCCCCAGGTCGGGATAGGCCGGCGCATGTTTCTCGTGCAGCGTCTGGACCTCGCGGGCGAGCCGTTCCAGGCCTTGCTCAACCCTCACTTCCTGGAGCTGGACCCCGCGACCGACGTGGGGTGGGAGGGCTGCCTGTCCATCCCCGCGGGTTTTGGTGAGGTGGACCGACCCGTGTCCGTGCTGGTGGAGTACGACACCCTCGACGGCACGCGGGAGGTGGAGCGCGTCGAGGGATTCACCGCCGTGATCCTGCAGCATGAGATGGATCACCTCGATGGGGTGTTGTTCATCGACCGGATGGTCTCCGAGGGGCTCATGCCGGAGGAGGAATACCGGGCGATGAGGGCCGCCCAGGACGGGGAATGATCCCTGGAAACGCGGGGGCGGTCGTGATAGCTATGGCCGCGCAAATCACTGAAGGGAGAGTTGAGGGATGCGAATTCCCTACCGCGTCAGGATCCGGTTGGATAACTCCAAGGCTTTGATTTAACGA
>CAZLEO010000402.1:0-7187 GCA_964558555.1 uncultured Rickettsiales bacterium
GCAACGACGGCATCGACAACGACGGCGACGCCTACACCGACTACGACGATCCCGAATGCGACCAGGGCCCCTACTGGTCCACCATCGACGACGAGGCCACCGGCGCCCCGCCCGACGTGGACGGTATCGACAACGACGGTGACGGCTGGGTCGACGACCTCGACCCCGACATCCTCGCCTACGGCTTCGAGGCCGGCCTCGCCCCCACCTACGCCTGCAACAACGGCCTCGACGACGACATGGACGGCTTCATCGACGCGGACGATCCCGACTGCGCCGACGGCTTCGGCGTGATGGAGTAGCCGACCCGGAGCCCCGGCAACCCCTCCCCCCGACGATCCAGATCTCCGGTTCTTTTTTCCTTGACGCCTCCGCCGACTTCGATAACACTCGTTATATAACAGGCGTTATCGAAAGGGATACACCATGAAGATCGTCGTCATTCAGGGAAGCCCGTCGGGGAACAAGGGAGTCACCGCGCAGTCCGTGAAGTACCTGCAGCAGCGGTTCGGCGACCACGAGTTCGAGTGCATCGAGGTCAGCAAGCGGATCAAGAAGATCGAGCGGGACGAGGCGGCGCTGGACGCGATCTTGGCGCAGATGGAAGCGGCGGACGCCATCGTGTGGGCCTTCGGGGTCTACGTGATGCTCGTGCCGGCGCAGATGAAGCGGTTCATCGAGCGGGTCTTCGAGCGGGCCGAGCCCGGCGCCTTCGCCGGCAAGGCGGCCACGACCCTGTCCACCTCGGCCCATCACTACGACCACACGGCCCACGACTACGTGCAGGGGATCAGCTGCGACCTGGGCATGCGGTACGTGCGCGGCTTCTCCGCGGACATGCGCGATCTGCTGGAGGAGAAGGGCCGCGCCGACCTCGAGGGGTTCTTCACCGACTTCCTGCGGCGGGCCGAGGGCGAACCTGTCCTGGACGCTCCGCTGGCGCCGTTGCGCCACGACGACCGCCGCTACGAGCCCGTCCTCCCCGATCCCGCGCCCCGGACGGCGGCCGGCCGGATCGTGATCATCGACGACACCGCTCCGGGCGACCACAACCTGCGCCGGATGGTCGAGGTGTTCTCGCGATCCGCGGGCGCCGAGGTGGACCGCATCGATCTGGAGACCCTGCGCATGGACGGCGGCTGCCTGGGCTGCATGAAGTGCAGCGACACCGCTGCGTGCATCTACCGCGACGATTACGAGGCCGCCTTCGAGGACCAGGTCAGGACCGCCGACGTCATCGTCTACGCCGGCGCGGTGCGCGATCGCTTCCTCTCCGCGCGCATGAAGACCTTCATCGACCGCTACTTCTCCAACGGCCACCGCCCCATCCTCGCCGGCAAGGCCGTGGGCTTCCTCGTGTCCGGACCGCTGGGCCAGCTCGACACCCTTCGCGAGGTCATCGAGGCCCACATCGAGGTAGGCGGCTGCCACCGGATCGGCGTGGTCACCGACGAGCTGACCTCGGACGACGGCCTCACCGCGGCGCTGGTCTCCCTGGCGCGCACCGCCGACCGCTGGATCGAGCAGCCCTGGCACGCGCCCGCCACCTTCCGCGGGGTGGGCGCGCAGAAGAACTTCCGCGACCTCGTGTACAGCTACCGTGGCCTGATGTCGGCCGACCACCGCTACTACCGGGACAACGGCCTGTACGACTTCCCCACGCGCGACCTCGGCGCCTGGCTGTTCCAGTCGGCGATCCTGCTGCTCAAGCGCATCCCCACGCTCAACCGCAAGGCCGTCCGCTGGATGATGAGCGGCAAGATGCGCAACTACGCCCGCCTGCTCGAGACGGCCTGATCCCTACCCGGCGTTCAGCTCGAACCCGATCACCGCCCGCCCCGCCAGCATCAGGTACTCCACCGCCTTGTCCATCGGATCGCCCTCCATCTCGGCGAAGAACAGGCTCGACAACCCCTGGCTGAAGAACCACAACAGCGCGTGGATCCGCACCAGCTGCTCGTCCGTCAGCCCCGCCAGGTCCGGCTGCGCCCGCATCTGGTCCAGCACGAACTGCGGCGGATCGTTGCCCTGCTGCAGGTCCTTGAGGATCGCCCCCGACAGGGTCACCAGCCGGTACAGCTGCGGCTCCTCCTGTGCGAACTTGAGGCTCCCCAGCCCCATCTGCAGGAACGGCTGCTGGCCCGTATCCCGCAGCACCATGTACCCCAGCATCACCTTCTCGGCCCGCTCCATCACCGCCGCCTTGAGCTCGTCCATGGACTGGAACGCCCGGTACACCGGCTGGGTCGAGCACCCCAGCTCCTGGGCAAGCCCGCGCGCGGTCAGGGCGTCGATCCCCTCCCGCCGGACGAGTTCGTATGCGCCGTCGAGCACCACTTCCCGGGTCAGCTTGGCCTTGGGGGGCATGGGGGAGACCTCCGTCGATCACGGGTGTTACGTAACGGTTGTATTGTAACTCCCGCAATCGTGGATCTCCACGCGTGCGATACACTGTCGTTCCGAGGAGGGAAGGCCCATGCGAAGTCGCTTTTCGATCCCGATCCTGGCGGTGGCCCTCCTCCTCCCCGCCTGCGCCGAGGACGACGGCAACGATCCCCCCGGCCCCCAGTGGGACGACGACGACGCCACCCACGACTACGACACCTTCCCCGGCGACGACGACGACACCCTCCCCGACGACGACGACGCCACCGGCGACGATGACGACACCTACGAACCGCTGGACTGCTCCCAGCCCATGGTCAACGGCCACTCCGTGGACCAGCCTGCGTGCGGCTGGCTGGAGTATTACGGCCGCGACATCGTGCCGGCGCTGTCCGGCAGCCGGGACGAGCGGCTGGACACGGCGGCGACGGTGGCGTGGTGGTCCCTCAAGGAGGGGGTGCTGTTCCTGGAGAATCCGATCTCGTACTCCAACTGTGCGTTCGAGACAGGATCGGAGTACATCGGGCCGCTGGAGACGTGCCCGTCCGGGCGGGCGTGGCAGGTGGGGATCTCCGGCATCCAGGTTCCGACGTACCTCGACGACCGGCCTGCAGAGCAGGCGGCGATCCTGTATCCGGGGATGACGATCGACGAGGTGCTGGAGTGGACCGGGAACGAGGCGATGCTCGCGACCTCCGAGATCGACTCGATCGTGGCGTCCGACGACGTGGTGCTACGCACGTCGTGGTTGCTGCGCAACAGCCCCATCGGCGTGACGCTACAGGTGCCTCTGGTGATCTCCGAGTGCGTGGAGGGCAGCTACTCGTGGTGTTACGGCACCGGCTGGACCTCGACGTCGCTGTACGCGCCGGACAAGGACGCGGCGATGCAGTCCATCGACGACATCCGCGCGGTACTGGACACGCTGGCGCCCTGAGGGAGGTACCCATGCGCCTTCGCCTGCTGGTCCTGGCGTTGCTGGCTGCGGTCGGCTGCTCCGACGCCGGCGACGACGATTCCGCCGGCTCCGACCCCGATCCGCAGGAGCCCTACGAGGTCCCCGACGGGGCGACGCAGGGCTGGTACGAGCCGCTGGCCGCGGTGACCACCTTCCCCGACGACGTCTACACCGCGGACGATCCGAACTCGCACACCGGGCTGGCCGTGGAGTTCCAGGGTGACGCCGAGGCCTGGATGGACGCGTCGCTGCCCGAGGGTTTCAACGTCAAGGCGGGACTGGAGGAGCTGGACGGGTTCGGGACCACCGCGGGCATCATGCTGCGGTTCACCAGTCCCCTGGATCCGGCCACCGTGCACGACGGCACGGCGCGGCTCGTGGCCCTCGACGGCTCGGCGGCGATCCAGCCGTTCGAGGTGGAGTGGACCGACGACGGCGCGACGATCATCGTCTACCCGCTGTTCCCGCTGGCCCCCAAGCAGCGCTTCGGGTTCATCATGACCCGCGACGTGCTCGACGCGTCCGGGGAGCCCGTCTGGGCCGCGCCCGTCCTGCACGACCTGCTGACCGGCGCCGCCACCGACCCGCTGCTGTCACGCCTGCACGATCGCTACGCGGCCCTCCTCACCGCCGTCGAGGACCTCGGCGGCGCCGACGACATCGCCGCGGCCACCGTCTTCACCACCCAGTCCATCCACGAGCAGGATCTCGCCGTGGCCGAGGTCCTGCAGTCCGCCCAGCCCGAGATCCGCATGGACGGCCCCTGCGAGCCCGCCGGCGCGGTGTCCCTGTGCCCGGCCGTGCTCACCGCCGACGACTTCCTCGGCGAGGACCAGCACTTCGCCCTCGACCCCGGCGCCGTGCCCGAGGCCCAGCAACGCTACGACCTGCCGCTGAACATCTACCTCCCCGAGGGCGTGGAAGAGCGCCCCCAGCCGGTGATCGTCTACGGCCACGGCCTGGGCGGCGACCGCGGCGAGGGCCGGGGCTTCGCCAGCCAGGTGGCCGAGCTGGGCCTGGCGGTGGTCTCGCTGGACGCGCCGTCCCACGCCGACCACCCCACCAACCCCGACGCGTACGAGCTGTACTGGATCTTCCAGTTCTTCGGGCTGGCGCTGGAAGGCACGCTGGACGTGCTGCAGATGCGCGACCACTGGCGCCAGGCGGCCTGGGACAAGCTGCAGCTGGTCGACGTGATCCGCGACGGAGTGGACATCGACGGCGACGGCGCCCCCGACCTCGACCCGGACCGCGTCTACTACTCGGGCCACTCCCTGGGCGGCATCATGGGCGTCCACCTGCTGGCCCTGGACCCGTCCATCCCCGCGGCCGAGCTGTCCGTGCCCGGCGGCCGGATCGGCGACATCGTCTACCGCGGCGACATCTTCGCGCCCCTGGTCGCGATCATGGCCCCCGAGGGCACCGGGGACGGCGACGTGGCCCGCTTCTTCCCGTTCATGCAGGCCGCAATCGAGCGCGGCGACGCGTCCAACTGGGCCCCCGAAGTGCTCGACGGCGACCGCGACGTGCTCATGACCATGGTCGTGGACGACGGCATCATCCCCAACGAGTGCAACCGATCCCTGGCCCGCGCCTTCGGGGTGCACCACGCGCCGCCGGTCCTGCAGGAGGTCCAGGGATTGACCACCACCGGCAGCTTGCCCGTTTCAGCCAACCTCGACGGCCGTACGGCCGTGCTGTACCAGTACGACGAGAAGCTCGAGGGGGACCAGTTCCTGCCCGCGGACCACGAGGACGCCCAGGACAACGACCTGGCCGACGCGCAGCTGACGCACTGGTGGCGGTCGGTGCTGGAACAGGGATTGGGTGAGGTGGTGGACCCCTACGAGGTCCTGGGGGCCGAGGCGCGCTAGTCGTCCTCGCGGGCGATGACCCAGTCCCACAGGGGCAGGACCTCGTACTGGCCCTCGAGGCCCTCGACGGGCTCGGCCTTGTTCTTCTCGCTGGCCACGGAGAAGCCGAAGAAGTGCCACACGTTCACGTTGGTCTGGTCTTCGGGCTCGAAGTAGTTGAACTCCGCGTCCTCGTACTCCTCGAGGTCGCCGGGTTCGCCCGGCAGCAACCACACACCCTCGGCCGGGCCGGTGTGGTGGAAGTACTCGAACGCCGGGCCGATGGCCTCGCAGAAGAAGCCGAACGTGCCGTCGCCCAGCTCGCCCTCCCAGATGAACTCCTCGAGGGTGACGGGCTCGGCGGCCAGCTTCTCGTCGGCCAGGACCGTGTCGCAGCTGACGAAGATCAGGGGATGGATCTGCCACTCCCACATGGCCATCAGCTCGTCGGGTTCGATGTCGTAGTCGGGCGGGCAGTCGCCGCCGGTCTCCTCGGCCTCGTCGAAGGTCACGACCTCGTCGGCGTAGTGGTACAGGTCGTCGCCCTGACCCGAGCCCCACGTGTAGGTGGAGCGGAAGCGCAGCTGGCGGCCGCAGATGTAGTCCTCGTCCTCGCCGAAGTAGGTCAGGTTGATCATGACGTTGGCGTCACCACCCTCGGTGCCGCCGATGGCCTCCATGCTGATCTCCAGCTGGTAGAAGTACCAGTCGCCGGGAGGCACCTCGGACGAATCGTCGTCCCCCACGTCGTCGTCGGCCATGTCGTCGTCGTCGGTGTTGCCTTGGTTCTGCCCGAGGCCGAACTGATCGTGATCCAGACACCCGAAGACCACGAATACCAGGGCTGTCGTCACTGCCGCGATCCAGCGCCACATCGTTCACTCCTCCACCCCCGGCCGCGCCCCACGCTCCGGGGTCGCAGACCAGGATAACCCAGCTGTGCGTGCTTGTCCCGTGCTAGGGGATGCCCTGAATCAGTACACGTACAGCATGTACGGGCCGATGTCGTTGACCACGTACCAGTCCGCGCTGACCTCGATGTAGTACATGCCGGTGGCGCCGAAGGTCCAGGTGATCTCCGGGTCGATCAGCAGCGGCATGTTCTCGTCGGTGGCCAGCTCGGTGGCCATGTCCGTGTCGAACAGGCGCAGCTCGGCGGCGAACAGCGAGCCCACGTCCAGGGCGTCGATGTCGAAGGTCCAGGTCTCACCGGCGTAGGCGTAGAAGGACCAGTAGTCCTGGTCGCAGAAGAAGATGTCGCAGCCGGGCGACTCACCGCAGTGGGTGTCGAACGCGTACAGCCCGTCGGCCAGGCCCATGGTGTCGTTGGATTCGATCTCGATCTGATCGCAGGGGTTCGAAGCCGTGGTGTTCAGCTCGTAGAAGTAGTCGGGGCCGCCGAGGCTGTCCTCGTCGGTGACCGACACGTAGAAGGTGCCGGCGTCGGGGAAGATGACGCTGGCCGTGGCGTCCTCGCCGCCCATGCCGTCGCCGTCGGACTGGATGAGCAAGGTGGCGCCGTCGTCGTCCCAGATCTGCAGCAGCGAGTACAGGTACGAGCCGTCGTCCTGCGCGTCGATGTCGAAGTCCACCTGGATCCAGTCGGTGACCGCGATGGAGAACCAGTCCTCGTCGCCGGACGGGTCGACCACACCGCAGATCGCGTCGTTCATCGAGATGCCGTCGGCGTACAGGTACGAGTCGTTGGGCTCGACCTCGTTGTTGGGGCAGGACGGGCCGATGTTGTCCACGCTGCCGTCGCAGTCGTCGTCGACGCCGTTGACCACCTCGGTGGCGCCCGGGTTCACTGCGGCGTCGTTGTCGTCGCAGTCGTCGCCGCCCGCGCCGCCGTCGTAGCCGTCGCCGTCCACGTCGGTCAGGTCGAGGCCGTTGCAGTTCTGGTCGATGCCGTCGTAGGGGATCTCGGCCGCGCCGGGGTGGATGCCGGCGTCGATGTCGTCGCAGACCAAGTCCGACGTGTAGCCGTCGCC
>CAZLEO010000403.1:0-7161 GCA_964558555.1 uncultured Rickettsiales bacterium
GGTAGACGTGCCAGGCGAATCACACGCGGTTTCGCTTGGTAGAGGTGCGGTAGAGGTGCCAGGCGAATCACACGCGGTTTCCCCCGGGCAGGTTCTATCGCGTGCGAGCACCGATTCCCGTCCGTAGAGGGCCGTAGGGTGCCCCAGGAGCTTCCGTAGTGGTGCCCCGTAGATGCCAGGTGATTCACCAGTGATTCACCAGGGGAACCTTGTTGGGAGCCTTGTACGGCCGACTGGTGCAGTGGGCTGTTGTTCGGATCGTCCGGTCTGGTAGGGTCCGGATGACGTGGAGGTCAACGTGGCCGAGTCCATCTTCACTGACCGCGCCCAGGAGCCGACGCCTGACGCCATAGAGCAGGCGCTCGACCCGCGCCATCTCCTGTGGACGGAGCTGTTGGGCACGTTGCTCGGCGTCACAGACGGGCTGGCTGCCAACTGGGCGTTCTACAAGAAATCCACGGGCTGGCTGCTGCGGATCCAGCATAAGAAGTTCACCGTCTGTACGGTGCTGCCGACGCCCGATGCGCTGCTCGCCGTCTTCCTCTTGCCCGATCGCGCCGTCGAGGCGGCCAGGGAGGCGGAGCTGCCCGAAGAGGTCGTGCTGGCAATGGACGATGCGTCCGTCAGCAGGTTCGGCCACGCCTTCAATCTCTCCATCACGAACGAGACCCAGCTCGACGCCGTGGCCACGTTGGCGCGCATCAAGCTCGAGAGCAAGTGAGGCCGGTCGCTGAGCGGATATTGAGGCAGATGAAGAGGCCGGGGTATGGCCCTCATGAGGATCCGCAGAGGTGCCGCAGAGGTGCCAGGCGAATCACACGGGGAGTTGGGCGGTTCGTCGTCGGGTTGCGAGTCCGATAATCGCCCGAAAACACGCAACCTGATGCCACGGACGCCTCCCGTGACGACGTCGCGACGCCGCCATTCGGCCCCGCCGAGATGGAGACGGTCACAGCGACCTCGATCGCCTCCCCGGCGAGGGCCGAACGGCGGATCTCGGACCTTGGTGACGGGTGAACCCCCTGCTATCCTCGGGTGACAGGAGGGTTGGTGGATGGATGGGGCTCACGGCTGTGAAGGATGTTCCTACCGCCGTGGCACGATTCGAATGCTGGGGGGCTTGGCATCATGAAGCGACTTGCGGTCGCGTCCTTATTGCTCTTCGTCGCGTGCTCCGACACGGCGCTGCACGAGGACAAGCCGCTCTGCCTCTACTTCCAGGACAGCGATGGCGACAGCTTTGGGGATGCCGGTTCATACATCAGACGACCATGCGATGTGACGCCACCTGGGTACTGCTCGGATTCGACTGACTGCGATGACACCGACGCTGCGGTTCGCCCTGATGCGGACGAACTGTGCGACGGCATCGACAACAACTGCGACGAAGCGATAGACGGGGACGATGCGATGGACCCGTCCATCTGGTTCGAGGACCGTGACGAGGATGGGTTCGGGGACCCGTGGTCTACCATGACCGAATGTGATGCCCCATCTGGCTTCGTGGCGGATGGGACGGACTGCGACGACTTCAATAACACCATCTACCCCGGTGCCGAGGAACTCTGTGACGGCCTCGACAACGATTGCGACGGCGAGATCGAAGACCAACAAGCCTGGCACGCGGACGCCGACGGTGACGAGTGGGGCAGCGATTGGGATTCGATCGTCGCCTGTGACCCACCTGATGGGTGGGTGAACTCCGGCGGAGACTGTGATGACGAGGACGGCGGCGTCAACCCGGATGCCGAGGAGATCTGCGACGACGACATCGACAATGACTGCAATGGAGAGATCGACGAGTTCTGCGATGAGACGTGCGGCCCGGTGGTGGATCTTGGGTTCACCACCGAGACCCCATCGCCGGATCTCGATCTCGTCGTGGTCCGAGAGGAGTTCCACCCCACGCTCGATCTGAGCAACATCGGATACTCCACCTATGCGGATGTGCAATCCATCTACCTCCGCTTCTACGGCTACTCCGGGGCCGGGCGGGTATACCAGTACGCTACGGTCACGTTTTCATCCGGTCTCACCATTGTCGGTCTCATCGCCGATGCAGGCGTTCTCGAGGCCACGGATTCGGTGTTCGGTGTGTTACCGGCTGCGAATTTCGCAGGGGATGCGCGGGGAATGGAGCGGGGTGCCATCGACTTCTTCGATGACAACGACTCGATCTACGACCGGACAGATCACGGGCTGTCCCTGGAGTGGACGATTCGAAACATCGGCCTGGATGACCTGCGAATCCTGGTCACCCATGACGATCCGACCTCCTGCGAGACGCTGGACATCTCCCTGGATCCCATCGGGGAGCTGGGAATCCAGGTAGGTGATGTAAGCTCCGGGATCACCGATGCCGCCGACTTTGGGGAGGTGTCTTCGGTACGGATTGGCGTCTCCGACTAGTCTCGTAGTCTCGTAGAGGTGCCGTAGAGGTGCCGTAGAGGTGCCGTAGAGGTGCCAGGGGAATCACACGCGAATCACACTGTCTGAGATTTGGGTGGAACCTCGCAGAACCTCGCAGGGTCTGAGCCTCGTAGGGAGATTCACGCGGGTCTATCCGAGGACTCGCGAGCCCTCACGGACAGCGGAACGCGCCGTCCACGATCTCGAAGCTGAACAGGGCATGATCGCCCTCGCCGAACCACATCTCGCCGCACTCGAAGTACCCCGTGTTGTGGGGCCACGGCTCGGGCCCGGTCTCCACCCAGCAGTCGGGCCCGCCTTCTGCATAGGCCCAGTCGTCTTCGCCCCAGGTCTCGACCCACCAGTACATGTACTGGTCCCAGGTGATGAGCTCGTTGGCAGCCGGGAATTGCTCGAGGACGAACTCGAATCCCGTTTCCCACCACCCGTCCTCGGAACCAGCGATGATGATCGAGGACCCCCCTTGATACTGATACTCGTCGCAGTATCCCTCGGCCAGGTACTCGTACGTCCCGGCCAGGTGGCCGCTGGGGATGGTGAACACGACCCCGGGTTGCGCAGGTATGGCGTCATCGTCGTCCGCGACGTCATCATCGTCGTCCGCGACGTCGTCATCGTCGTCCGCGACGTCGTCATCGTCATCCGCGACATCGTCATCGTCGTCCACGACATCGTCGTCGTCGTCCGCGACGACATCGTCGTCATCGTCGCCGCCGAAGTCGATGGTGCCGCTGCCCTGTGTGCAGCCAGCGATCCACAACCCCGCGGCCAACATCAGAGTCGTCCAGTTCCAGGTGCGCATCGGACCTCCTCCCGCTGTCATGGGAACAGTATGCCCCGGGAGTTTTGGGCTGGAACGGACCATTGTGTCCTTCGTAGCCCCTGGAGGGACTGCCCGGTGGCTGCGGGGTGGGGGATCTCAAGGGAACTCTCGGGGAGCTGTGATTCCCGTTGAGGTGCCCCGGTTCAGCAGCCCGCCCCGGGATGTACATCCGGATCCCCGTCGTCGCAGTCCATCCCCGGCGAGGTCAACGGATCGTAGGGGCCCGGGAGCCACCACTCGAAGTAGCCATCCCAGTCCAGGTCGCGGCCGTCAGCGCTCGGTCCTCCGTAGCACCCCATGTCCGATGGCGATCCGTCCGGATCGAGCACGAGGGGATCGCCCGCGTCCACGAGTGAAGAGCCTGCCTGCAGGTGGAGGTCCCAGTCCGACAGATCCGGACTCGTGGTATCGAGGAGCAGTGGATCGACGGAGGTGTTGCCGTTGGTCCCGGTGGGATCGGCCATACCCTCGTAGTTGGTCGCGGCGTTGCC
The DNA here is from genome assembly GCA_964558555.1 of uncultured Rickettsiales bacterium. Classification (GTDB taxonomy): domain Bacteria; phylum Myxococcota_A; class UBA796; order UBA9615; family CAYRNR01; genus CAYRNR01. The sequence goes on from CAZLEO010000403.1 coordinate 3,745, forward strand.
GAACGCGTCGGTGTAGGTCACCGTCACGCTCGCACCGGATTCGACGTACACGCCGCCGCCGTTGTTGGCCACGTTGGCGTACACGATGGAGTCGTCCAGCGTGACCGTGGACGACACGTCGAACAGCAGGCCTCCGCCGCTGGCGAACTCGGCGTCGTTTCCTGCGACCACCAGGTGCTGCAACTGCCCGGTCGCCGTATCCACCCAGATCCCACCGCCGCCGAGGTCGGCCCGGTTGCCGACCAGAGTCGTCTCGGCGACCGCGACGGTGCCGTAGTACGCGGCGATGCCGCCGCCCCTGTTCAGTGCCTCGTTGAGGCGGACATCGGACCTCGACAGCGTCAGCTCGCTGTTGAACATGTAGATGCCGCCACCGTCTCGCTCCGAGCGGTTGCGGCGGATGGTGGCGCCGTCGAGGCTGACCGTCGACCCCCAGGCGATGTCCAGGCCGCCCCCGGACGAGTAGTAGCCATACGCGAAGTTGTCCTCGACGATGGCGCCGGAGATGGTCACGTCGGAGCTGTAGTTCAGGGCCATCCCACCACCCTCGTTGGCCGTGTTCCAGGCCACGTGGACGCGGTTCATGGTCACCAGGCTCTCGTCCACGAAGGCGCCGCCGCCATAGGTCGCATGGTTGTCCACGAGGCTGACGTCGGTGAGGGTGGGAGACGCGACGCTGATGAACAGGCCGCCTCCCTCCCACAGGGTTTCGTTGCCCTCGATGAGGACGTGGTCGAGGGTGGCCGAGGATGAGACGAGGCACACGCCACCCCCGTCCAGGAGCGAGACCATGTTCGCGATCCGCAGGTCGCGCAGGGTCGGAGAGGAGCTGTCCACGCGGATGCCGGCACAGTACGGGGCGTCGTTGTCCACGATGGAGAACCCCTCGAGGATGGCATTCGGGCCCTCACCGGCGAGGAACGAGACCACGGGGTCGTAGAGACTGCCGACGAGCTCGGTCACGTCCCGCCCACCCACGCCGAGAAGGTGCAGGTCCGTACCGAGAAAGTCGACGTTCTCGGGGTACGAACCCGGCTCCACGCAGACGATGTCGCCCGCCGCTGAGGCCGCGACAGCGTCCACGATCGTGGCGTGATCTCCGGGCACCCAGCTCGTGCAGATGACGCAACCGACGTCGACGGACCCGTCGCAGTCGTTGTCCACGCCGTCACCACACAGCTCGGTCGCCCCTGGGCTCGTGGCCGGATCGAGGTCGTCGCAGTCGCCGTCGCACGAGCTGACACCGTCGTCGTCCAGGTCGTCGTGGTGGGCGTCCACATCCGCATCGTCACAGTCCGCACAGGCCAGGTATCCGTCGCCGTCCGCGTCCAGGGTCTCGTCGGCAGGGATCACGCCGTCGCAGTCGCTGTCCACGCCGTAGCACACCTCGGTCGCCCCGGGGTGGACCGAGGCGTCGGTGTCGTCACAGTCCCCACCCGCACACTCGTCGAATCCGTCGCCGTCGTCGTCCGTTTCGGTGGGCGGGATCGCGCCATCGCAGTCGTTGTCCACACTGTCGCAGACCTCCACGGCGCCGGGGTAGCGGGTGGGTTCAGCGTCGTCGCAGTCGCCGTCGGCGCACACGTCCGAGCCGTCCCCGTCGAGGTCGGCCTCGTCGTCCCACAGGGCGCCATCGCAGTCGTCGTCGATACCGTTGCAGCGCTCCTCGGCCCCGGGGTGCACATCCGGATCGCTGTCGTCGCAGTCCATGTCGGCGCACAGGGTGAAGCCGTCCCCGTCGGCGTCCTGGTCCACACCGTCGTCGATCACCGCGTCGCAGTCGTCGTCCACGCCGTTGCAGACCTCCGCGGCACCCGGGAACACGGCGGCATCGGCGTCGTTGCAGTCTCCATCGTCCTGCGCGAATCCGTCGCCGTCGTGATCCGTGGTCTCGTCCGCCACGCAGTCGCAGTTCTGGTCCACGCCGTCGCCGATGGTCTCCATGGCGCCCGGGTGGATCGAGGCATCCAGGTCGGCGCAGTCCATCCCCGGCGAGGTCGCCACATCGTAGGCACCGGGCAACCACCACTGCTCGAATCCGTCCCAGTCGAGGTCCCAGTCGTCCGCGCCCGGACCGCCGAACGCGCCGATGTCCGACGGGGAACCGTCCGGGTCGAGGATGGTGGGATCGCCCGCATCCACGATGGCCGATGTCGTCTGGAGGTGGAGGTCCCAGTCCAGGGTGTCCGCCGCGAGGGTGTCCATCCACGCCGGGTCCGCGGATACGTTCCCGTCGAACCCCGTCATGTCCGGTACGCCCATGAAGTCGTTGGGGGAGTTCCCGTAGACATTGCAGTGCAGGTAGATCGGATAGTCCAGATCCCCGCAGACGCCGCCACACTGGACGCCCGTGTTGCCCGCGACCACGACGTTGGTGAGGACGGGAGAGCCGTTGAGCAGGATCCCACCGTAGCCGAGCATGATCGCCCGATTGTCCACGACGGTCACGTTGGTCAGGAATGACGTGCCGGCGCCGTACCGCATCGACAGACCCGGCCCATTCTGTGCCACGTTTCCGCTGATGATGACGTTGGTCAACGTGGATGGACTGTGCGCGTACATCCCGCCGGAGTGGTAGTCCGAGTAGTTGTCGGCGATGACGGTGTTGCTCACGGTGACCCCGTCGCCGGCGTGGTAGATCCCGCCGCCGTACGAGAGGGCGAAATTGCGGGCGACCACGGCGTTTCGAAGGGTCATGGTTCCGAAATAGACGAGCATGCCTCCTCCGCCGCCGTCGGCAGAGTTGTCCGTGACCGAGATCTGTTCCATGACCGGCGCACTCGATTCGGAGTACAGCCCGGCGCCGTCGTCGCCAGCGTAGTTGCCCCGGATGACAATCCGCTCCAGGCTCGGCTCGCCATCCTGAATGTAGACCCCGCCGCCGTCACGGCTGGCTCGGTTGTCCTCGATCACGAGATCCCGCAGTGTGGGCGAGACGCCGCGGATGCGAACGCCGCCACCGTCCTGGGCGGAGCCGTCGGTCACGGTGAAGCCTTCGAGGATCGAGCCGCTGGAAGAGCCTTGAGGGAAAGCGACCACCGTCCCGGCGCCGCCCCCGTCCAGGACGGTGGCATCGGGGCCTTCCACACCGATCAAGTGCAGTGAGGCAGCCGCGAACGCGATGTTCTCGAAGTAGGTCCCTCCAGCCACGCAGACCACATCGCCGGACGACGCCGCATCCATGGCGTCTTGCACCAGCGCATGATCCGTGGGCACTTCCAGGTCGCAGGCCACGCAACCGTCGTCCACCCTGCCATCGCAGTCGTCGTCCACTCCATCGCACATCTCCCGCGCACCGGGGTAGACGGTCCGGTCCTGGTCGTCACAGTCGCCTTCCTGGATCGTCCAGCCATCGCCGTCCGCATCCGCCACGGCGGCCGAATCATCGTCGTCCCCGGTCGTGTCGTGGTCGGCCCC
>CAZLEO010000404.1:0-7160 GCA_964558555.1 uncultured Rickettsiales bacterium
AGTCGAAGTCGTCGCAGTCGATGAATCCGTCGCCGTCGTCGTCCACGCCCTTGGCGCAGTCCTCGCCGCCGGTGCAGGGGCAGCTGGGGGCGCCGTCGCAGTCGAAGTCGTCGCAATCGATGAATCCGTCTCCGTCGTCGTCGAGGCCGTCGGTGCAGTTGGTCTCGCGGCACGCCTCGTCGTCTTCGCAGTCCCAGTCGTCGCAGTCGACGAACCCGTCACCGTTGTCGTCGAGGCCGTCGGTGCAGTCCTGCTCGAACAGGCCGGCGCACGCCACGTCGTTCTCGCAGGCGAAGTCGTCGCAGTCCGCGTACCCGTCGCCGTCGTCGTCCACGCCGTTGTCGCAGACCTCGGTCATGCAGGCGGCGTCGGTGTCGCAGTCCCAGTCGTCGCAGTCCAGGAAACCATCACAATCATCGTCCACGCCGTTACCGCAGTCCCACTCCCAGGCTGCGGCCGGGGCGACGACGAACAGGGCGACCAGGGTCGCCAGCAAGGTCTGAATCCGGGCCATCTTCTGTCCTCCTCTGCCCGCCGTGGCGGCGGGTTCGCCCAGTCCTACCTCGCCCCCGGGCGCGGCGCAACACCGAAACGGTTCGTCCACGTCCGGTCCCCCGGACAGGTATGCGGGATCCCTGTCCGGCATACCGAACACCCCGCCGACCTCCTTGTCCCTGCATTCGCAGCCCGTCCCTCCATCCGACCGACCTGGCACGGGGGTTGCTCTACCTGGGAATCGCCAATCGTCACCCTGGAGGAGGATGCCATGTTCGAGATGTTCACAGACGCGGGACCCTTTGCCTACGTCATCACCGCCCTGGGCCTGACCGCCCTGGTGCTCAACGTCGTTCAGTTCGCACGCAAGGAGGGGCGGGATCTCAAGCCGCTGATCATCGGCCTCAGCGCCGCAGCGGTCCTGATGGGGCTCACCGGCACCGGCGCCGGCCTCTACCAGGCCGGCAAGGCCATCGGCGCGCTGAACGACGCCGAGATGGTCCCCAAGCTCTTCGGTTGTGCGGTGGGCATCGCCATGACCACCACCGCCTTCGGGGCCCTCTGGGCCACCCTCAACGGAATGCTGGTCTCCATCGGCCATACCGTCCGGGCGCGTTAGACATGCCGCGTTGACCGGGCAGGGCGGGGGCGGACTGGGCGCGCTTGTGCGCTCAGAAACCGTCCCCGCCTTTTTTCCGAAATCCCACCTCGCACGACTCGTACCCCAGCTCCTCGGCGAGCTTGCGGAACCGCGCGTAGTCCACCTCGCCCTCGGACAACCCCAGCTCGCACGACGTCAGCACCGCCCGGTGCGCGTCCCGCACCAGTCGCACCTCGAAGGGCCCATGGTACTGCGCCTTCTTGGCCTCCTCGAGCCGGAACAGCAGCGCGGAGGTCCGCTCGCGGATCGCCTTACGCAGCCGCGCCGGCACCTGGCCGGGCAGCTCCGGGATGTGCAGCCCCTCGACGAAGTCGTCGGTCAGGTGGGCCACGGTCTGGGTCGGGGATCGGCGCGGTTTGCGCTCGGTCGAATCGTCTCTTCTGGCCATGACGGGCACCCCTCCGCCGGGTACCCCGATTGTATCAGGGGGATTGCCGGCGCTTCCAGAGCCACACGGCGAGGAGGCCGAGGGCGGCCGCGAGCAGTGAAGGCTGCGACACGGGGGTCACCGAACACTCGCAGTCCTCGGCTTCGGGGAGGGGATCTTCCACCATCTCGCGATCCAGGAGATAGACGATGCCCTGCCGATCGTCACCCTGGTACGACTCGAACTGATCGGCGACGAGGATGTCGTCGAGGCCGTCCCCGAACACGTCGCCGGCGCCGCCCACCGTGAACACGCCCCCCTCGACGCTGCTGACGAACGACGCGTCCGCATCGGCCAGCGACGTGTCCATGGCCCACCCGCTCGCCTTGCCCAGCAGCAGGTAGGCCTTGGGGTGGACCACGTCCGAACCATCCACCACCTTGGCTCCCACGACGAAGTCGTCGAAGCCGTCGCCGTCCACGTCGCCCGCCCCGCTGACGCCGGCGGCATATGCATCCACGCTCTCCCCATGGAACGACGCATCGACGGTCGTGATGGACACGTCCGTGGACCAACCGCTGGTCCGGCCCAGGATCAGATAGATCTGGCCGGCATCGTCGAAGGCCTCGTTGTTGCTGTTGGAGGCCACGACGAGATCGGCCAGGCCGTCGCCGTTGACGTCCCCCGCGTCGGCGAGGCCGCTGTAGGAGAGGGTGTCGTACATGTCCTCACCGACGAAGGACGCGTCCGCCGCCGCCAGCGAGGTGTCCGCGACCCATCCCCCGCTCCGCCCGAACACCAGGTACAGCTTCCCCACGTGTTCGTCTTCGGCGTTGTAGCAGCCGGCGCCGATGGCCAGGTCGCCGAAGCCATCCCCGTTCACGTCGCCCACGCCCGCTGCGCTCTCCCCCGCTCCGTCACCGGACTCCTCTCCCCAGTACGAGGCGTCGGCGGTGGAAAGGGGGGTCTGCTGCGCCCACCCGCTCGCCCGGCCGAACAGGATGTAGACCTGACCGGCGTCGAAGGACGCCTCGTGGCTCGCTGGCCCTGAAACGACCAGATCGGCCAGGCCGTCGCCGTCGAGGTCGGGGGCCACCGACACTGCGCAACCTGTCCACTCACCGGGATCTGCCCCCATGAACGAGGCATCGGCCAGGGACATGTCGAAGTGCTGGGGCCATCCCCCGGCTCGTCCCAGCACCAGGTAGGCCGCGCCAGTGTCCCAGGTTACCGGCGGCCCGTCGTAGTGGGGTGCGCCGACGAGGATGTCGTCGAACCCGTCCCCGTTCACGTCACCGCCGCCATCGACCGCGTAACCGAACTTGTCCTCCTCGGTCTCGCCGTCGAAGATCACGTCGGCGTCGCTCAGCGACGTGAGGTCCGACCAACCGGCGTTGCCCCCGAACAGCAGGTACACCCGCCCCGACACGACGCCGTCCAGGGTGGCCTCGGAGTACGGTGTCCCCACCGCGAAGTCGTCGTAGCCGTCCCCGTTGACGTCACCCACCCCCGCCAGCGAGGTGCCCGCGCGATCGCCGTCATGTTCTCCGTGGAACGACACCGTTGCGTTACTGACAGGCGTGTCCGGCTCCCAGGCCTGGGCCGCGCCGACGACGGCCAGGGCAATCAAGACGGGGATTCCTCGGAAGGTGTGTGATGCGACGAACGCCATGGCGCCCTCCCCTGCCGAGACCTGTGGCCTCACCTACGAGTCTAGCTCAGGGAAAGGGGCGTGTCCCGGGATCTCTACGGGGCCACGGGGGCTGCGGCCTTCGTCTGCAACGCCGTCGCCGCGTTCGCCGCCGCCGTCGGCTCCCCCGCCAGCAGGATGGCGCTGCAGCTGCCCACCACCGGGGCCTCGGCCTTGCGGATCACGTCGGCGATGCAGCTGTCCTTCGATCGCTCGCTAGAGTCGGTGACCTCGACGGTGGGGGTGGCCGAGGTCCAGCTCCACTTCAGCGCGAAGGCGGCGCCCTGGGGGGCGCAGGCGTCGATGTCGGCCTTGTGTGTGGCCAGGGCGGCGACGACGAGGGTGGGGGCGAGCAGGCCGCCCTGTTCGACCTCGCAGGAGAGGTCGCGCAGCTCGACGCCGTCGGCGGTGATGGAGTCCATCTGGATGGTCATGGCGGCCACCAGGAACGGCAGGGACGCGGCGACGACGGCCAGGACGATGAGACTGCGTCGCCTCATCGAATCGCGTCCAGGATGCCCTCGATCACGCCGCCGGCGGCGCCGAGGAGCAACGCGCCCATCAGGAACAGCACATAGCCGCCGAAGATGAGGGTGCCGATCGAGCTGATCACGGTCCCCGTGACGGCGCGGCCCATGCCGGTGTACTCCTCGGGCTCCTTGTACAGCACCCGCAGGGCGGACAGGCCCGAGGCGAGGCCGGCGAATGCGAACAGGGCCGAGAGGATGGGGCCGATGATGGGCCCCACGACCGGGATGATGGTCAGGCAGCCGATGGGCCAGGCCAGGATGCCGAACACGATGGCTCGGGTGGCGTTGGGGATCAGAATACGATCGTCCAAGGGATTCCCTCTCTACAGCCCCATGAAGCGGGCGGCCACGACCTTCATGATCTCGTTGGTGCCGGCGAAGATGGACAGAACGCGCGTGTCGCGCCAGGCGCGCGCGATGGGGTACTCCTCACAGTACCCGTACCCTCCATGGAGCTGCAGGCAGCCGTCGGCGACCCGCATGGCCATCTCGCTGGTCCAGTACTTGGCCATGGACACGTCGACCACCACGTTGCTTCCCTCCATGTGCTCGACGATGGTCTTGTCCAGGAACGTGCGGCCCAGCTTCACCTCGGTGGCCATCTCCACGAGCCTGAACTGGCTGTTCTGGAACTTGGTCAGGGGGCGGTTGAAGGCCTTGCGCTCCTTGCAGTAGTCGATGGTCCACTCGAGCATCTGCTCGGCCGAGGCCACGGCGATGATCGCCACCATCAGCCGCTCCTGGGCCAGCTTCTGCATCAGCATCATGAAGCCCGCGCCCTTGCCGCCGAGCACGTTGGACGCCGGGATGCGGCAGTCCGAGAAGAACAGCTCGGCCGTGTCCTGGCTGTGCATGCCGATCTTGGGGATCTGCTTGCCCTTGTCGAACCCAGGCGTGCCGTCCTCGACCACGTACAGGCTCACCCCCGCGTGGGGGTCCTCGATCTCCGGGTTACGCGCCGCGACGATGCACAGGTCGCAGTTGATGCCGTTGGAGATGAACGTCTTCTGGCCGTTGAGGATCACGTGGTCGCCGTCCTCCACGGCCGTGGTCTTCAGCGCCGCCAGATCGCTGCCCGTGCCCGGCTCGGTCATGGCCACGGCGCTGATGATGTCGCCGGTGACGCAGCCGGGCAGGTACTTGCTCTTGATCTCCTCCGAGCCGAACGACGTGATGTAGGGCACCACCACGTCGCTGTGCAGCGGCGTCGCCAGGCCCCAGCACCCCGCCTTGACCAGCTCCTCGGTGACGATCACCGAGTACAGGAAGTCCGCCCCCAGCCCCCCGTACTGCTCGGGCACGTCCATGCACAGGAACCCCTGCTCCCCCATGGCCTTCCACGCGCTGCGCGGCACGATCCCTTCGCGCTCCCAGTCGTCGACGTGCGGCGCGACCTCCTTTTGCAGGAACTTCGCGAGCACGTCGCGGAAGATACGGTGGTCCTCGGTGTACGGCAGGATGTCCATGGCGTGAGCCTCCCTCGAAGGTGAGGCAACACGCTATCGAAGGAGGGAGGGGGGAGACAAGTCGGGGCCGGGAGGGAGCTAGCAGCCCGACAGGGGCGTGATGGTGTCGTCGAAGTCGTTACAGTCCCAGCCCTCGCCGGGGTAGACGCCGCCGTCGTAGGGGCCGGGCTGCCACCACATGGGGTAGCCGTCGCCGTCGAGGTCGATGGCGCCGGCGCCGGGGCCGCCGAAGGCGCCGATGTCGCTGGCACCGGCGTCGGGATCGAGGATGGAGACCTCGCCGGCGTCCACGAGCAGGGACGTGGTGTCGAGGTGCAGGTCCCACTCGAGGGCGTCGGCGGGCGAGGTGTCGAGGTAGATCGGGTCCTCGCTGAGGTTGCCGTCCACGCCGGTGGGATCGGTCATGGAGAAGTAGTTCTCCGGGCTGTTGTTGTAGGTGTTGGAGTTGAGCAGCACCGGGGTCGAGCCGGAGGCCCGGTAGCCGCCGCCCACACCGTCGGTCTCGTTGAGGGACACGTCGGAGTTGGTCACGACGGGGTTGGCGGTGGTCATGGAGATGCCGCCGCCGCCGCCCACGGCCATGTTGGCGACCACGGAGATGTTCTCCAGCGTCGGGTCGCAGTTGTCCAGGAAGATGCCGCCGCCGAGGCCGTCGGCGAGGTTGCCGCCGACCACGGTGTTGGTGATCTCCGCGGGCGACTGCAGCAGGTACAGCCCGCCGCCGTACTCCTCGGTGGTGTTGCCGGCGACCAGCGCGGCGCTGACCTCGGGATCCGAGTAGTAGAAGAACGCCCCGCCACCGTTGAGCACCGCCTCGTTGCCGCTGATGATCACGTTGGTCAGCGAGGGCGAGGCCTCGAAGATGTACATGCCGCCGCCGTACTCGGTGGCGTCGTTGTCCTGCACGGTGACGTTGGTGATGGTGGCGTCGGCCTGGTTGAGGTGCAGGCCGCCGGCAGACACCGCGATGTTGTCCGAGGCCACCACGTCGGTGATCACGGCCGGTGTGAGCTCGAAGTACAGGCCACCGCCGTGCTGGCCCGCCGAGTTGTTCATGGCCACCACGTCGGTGAGGGTGAAGCTGGCTGCCTGACCCACGGCGATGCCGCCACCCTTGAATGCGCAGTCGTTGCCGTCGAGGACCAGCCCGGTCATGGTGCACGCGCCCTGGTACACGAAGATGCCGCCACCGAAGGTGTCGCTGGTGTTGGCCGAGGCGATGACGTCGGTGAGGGTGGGGCTGGTCTGCCAGACGCTGATGCCGCCGCCGTAGGTGCCGTGGCCGTTGGTCACGGTCACGCCCTCGAGCACGGCCGCCGCGGTCTCGCCACTGGCGAACTCCACGGCGTACCCGGCGTCGTTGCCGTCGATGATGGTGGACTCGGCGCCGTCGAGACCCTTGATGTGCAGGTCCTTGCCCGAGTAAGTGACGTTCTCGACGTAGGTGCCGGCCTTGACACAGATGTAGTCGCCGGTGGAGGCCGCGTCGATGGCGTCCTGGATGGTGCCGTGGTCGTCGGGGACCACGTGGTAGCCGGTCCCGCCGGGGTAGAGCCCGCCGTCGTCGTCCTCGCAGTCGCCCTCGCAGATCATGCCGCCGTCGCCGTCCACGTCGGCCTCGAAGGAGGCGACGGAGCCGTTGCAGTTGTTGTCCTCGCCGTCGCAGATCTCGGGGGCGTTGGGGTACGAATCCGCGTAGGTGTCGTCGCAGTCGTCCTCGCAGTCGGCGAGGCCGTCGCCGTCGTCGTCGATCTCGTCCGCCGGCACGTCGCCGTTGCAGTTGTTGTCCAGGCCGTCGCACAGCTCGGTGAAGCCGTCGCCCACGGTCGCGTCGGCGTCGTCGCAGTCGCCCTCGCACACCCGCTGGCCGTCGGCGTCGTCGTCCGCCTCGTCCGCCGGAACGGCGCTGTCGCAGTCGTTGTCCTCGCCGTCGCAGAGCTCGGGGGCGCCC
>CAZLEO010000405.1:0-7086 GCA_964558555.1 uncultured Rickettsiales bacterium
ACTGCTCGATCGCGCCCGGGTGGACCGCGGCGTCACCGTCGTCGCAATCCTCACACGTCAGATACCCGTCGCCATCGCCGTCCCCTTCGTCCGCAGGCACGTTGCCGTCGCAGTCGTCGTCCAGCCCGTTGCACTGTTCGGGAGCCCCGGGGTGGATCGAACCGTCGGCGTCGTCACAGTCCTCGCACGCCAGCTACCCGTCGCCGTCGCCGTCCGCCTCGTCCGCGGGGAGGGCGCCGTCGCAGTCGTCGTCCAGCCCGTTGCACTGCTCGGAAGCCCCCGGGTACACGCCCGGGTCGCCGTCGTCACAGTCCTCGCACGCGAGGAACGCGTCGCCATCCGCATCCACCTCGTCCGCGGGTACGACACCATCGCAGTCGTCGTCCACCCCGTTGCACTGCTCGGTGGCGCCGGGGTACACGGTCGGGTCGGTGTCGTCACAGTCCTCGCAGGCCATGGAGCCGTCGCCGTCATCATCGACCTCGTCGGGGGGCACGGTCCCGTCGCAGTCGTCGTCCAGCCCGTTGCACTGCTCCACAGCGCCAGGGTGAACACCGGGATCGGCGTCGTCGCAGTCGTCGTCGCAGGTGGAGTACCCGTCGCCGTCGGCGTCGGCGAGGTTCAGCTCCGCATCGCCGTCGTCGCAGTCGCCGTCGCAGTCGGTGTACCCGTCGCCGTCCGTGTCCACGCACTCGTAGATCGTGATCTCGACCGCATCGCTGGCCAGCGCTCCACCCGCGTCGATGGCCTGCACCTCGATGGTGTGGGTTCCCACGGACAGCTGCGCCGTCTGGAAGCCTGCCTGGCCGTCGGCGCCCGCAGGGGTCTCGTCGATGACGTCGTCGAGGTCGCTGAGCCACACGATCGCCAGGGAGCTCGCTGCCTCCTCGACATCGGAGACCGCAGCCGTGAACACGACGTCCTCGCCGAGAAGTGCCTCGGCGCCATCTTCCGGTGCGACGATCGTCACCGACGGCGGTGTGTTCGTCTGCACGACCACGTCCACCGTGGCCTCTCCGGACAGGCCGTCGCTGTCCACGGCCTGCAAGGTGATCGTGTGCTCACCCTCGGACAGGACGGCCACGAACGACACGTCGCCCTCCTCGTCCGGGACCGCCTCGTCCAGCGCGCCGTCGATGCTGCTCGTCCAGTACGCCTGCAGCGCGGACGCATCGTCCATCTCGTCGATCACCACGCCGGCGAACTCGACCTCGGTGCCCCACGCCACGGAGGCGCCGTCCACGGGCGCCACGATGCTGACGTTGGGGGGGGCGTTGTCCACGGCGATGTTCGAGTCGCTGCACCCGCAGAATACGGCGACCACGGCGAACGAGGTGACCAGGGGCAAGGGAATGCGTGTTCCTCGCATCGAGATTCTCCTCCGTCGGGTCCGAGGATAACAGCTGTCGCGGGTCGGAACGGGGGCGTCATGGCATCAGCGGTTGGAGGCGGTGCCGGACATGGACGGAGGCGGTGCCGGAGGCGGTGCCGGACATGGACGGTTGACGGTTGGATCAGCGGCGTCCGTTGACCGACAGCATGCGCGGCAAACCTCAGCCAGGCCGAGGAAAGGCCATCCCCACCACGCGCGCAGACCGCATCCGCACCGCCCACGGGCGCCTTGTCGTCCTTGATCTCCGCTCGTTGCTCAGGCCTCCATGGAATGGTGGGAACCCGCTCGGGCCGAAGGTGTCCATGGATGGTAGGGTCGAAGTTCCGGGAGGACACCCCACGTGAGACACCACCACATTCTGCCCCTCGTCCTGATCGTCCTGTCCCTGGGCCTCGTCGGAGCGAACCGCCAGGCCGAGGAGCCGACCACGCCGTCCGAGCCTGGCGACCCGCGCCCGCCTGCGCTGCTGGCCCAGGTCGATGACGGGCGCCAGCCGTTGACCATCCAGACCGTGGACGTGCGCGCGACCATCACCGGTTCGGTCTCGCGCACGGCCATGACCCTGGTGTTCCACAACCCCAACGACCGCGTGATGGAGGGGGAGCTGGTGTTCCCGCTGCCCGACGGGTCCACGGTCAGCGGCTACGCGCTGGATATCGACGGTGTGCTGGTGGATGCGTCCGCGGTGGAGAAGCACCAGGCGCGGGTCGCGTTCGAGACCGAGGTCCGGCGAGGCATCGACTCAGGCCTGGTGGAGTGGACCCGCGGCAACAACTTCCGTACCCGCGTCTACCCCATCCCCGCGAACGGCACACGCACCGTGCGCGTGGAGTACGTGGCCGATCTGGTGTACGTGGGCGACGAGGCGCGCTACCTGCTCCCGCTGGACTTCCGCGAGCCGTTGCAGCGGTTCGACATCCGTGTCGAGGTGGTCCAGGGGCCGGCCGAACCGGTGGTCGCACGGGGGCCGACGGACCAGCTGAGGTTCGGCCGCTGGCAGGAGGCCTTCCTGGCCGAGGCCCGCATGGAGGACGCGCCAGTCACCGAGGACCTGCTGATCTCCCTGCCCGACGTGCCCCGCTCCCACATCGTCGTGGAGAGCAGCCACGACGTGTTCCACCCCCACACTTCCTGATCGACGACCTGCCCAACCTTCCCCGGGACAAGGCTCCGGCAGCCTCGGCCACACGCCGCCGGATCGGCATTCTGTGGGATGCGTCCCTCAGCCGCGCCCACGCCGACAAGCAGCTGGAGCTGGCAGCGCTGGAGCGTATCGCGGCCGAGCTCGGCGACGTCCGGGTGGACGTGGTGGTGTTCCGCAATCGCGTGGAGGAGGCCCACCGCGGGCTGGACATCTCCGGGGGGGATGTGTCGGAGCTCCGCGCCTGGCTGGAGGCCGTGCCCTGCGACGGCGGCACGGACCTGGGCTCGCTGACCGCGCCGAGGACCCTGCCCGACGACCGGCGCAAGGATCCACCGTTCGACCTGTGGCTGCTGTTCAGCGACGGGCTGGGCAATGTGGGCGACAACCGCCCGACCGCGCTGGACGTCCCGGTGTTCGCGCTGAGCGCCGACAGCGCCGCCGACCACGCGCTGCTGCGCCACGTGGGCCGCAGCAGTGGGGGGGACTACTTCAACCTGCAGCAGGTGACCGCCGAGACCGTGGCCGCGCGTGTGGTTCAGGCGGGCAGTCCACCGTTCGCGCTGCTGGACGTGGTGGTCGACGACAGCGTCATCCAGGACGTCCTGCCCACCGGCAGGATGCCCGTGGACGGACGGCTCACCGTGACGGGCAAGCTCATGGCGGAGCAGGGGACCGTCACCCTGCTGTTCGGCTGGACCGAGCCGGTGGTCACGGTCACCCACCTGATCCGCCGCTCAGCGCTCGAGCCTGTGACGTGTGTGAGGTGATTCGGGTGGCACGGCTCAAGGGTCACGTCGCGGGCACGTCGCGGGCACGTCGCGGGGCCTAGCCCGCTTGTCTCACCACGCGGACAGGGGCGCTGTCTCCACCCGAGATTTCCCTATGCGTCCGCAGCGAGTTCAAGGTGGCGGGAGCGGGCCGGTCCAGATGGGAAGGGAGAACCCCGTGACATACCCCTGGCAGCTCGCGTTGGCAGCACTGTGCGTGGTCGCTCCGCTGAACGGGCGCGCGCAGGAGCCCGCCGTGGTGACCGTGACCGACGACGTGCTGCGCGAGGACGTGCTGCGCTTCGGGGTCAACCTGACCTGGATCCAGCGGTGGAGCTCGTCGATCGTCCTGGACAACCTCGTCCAGGGCGGCGGATTCGAGCCGCTGCGGCGCAACTCGGTGCTGGTGACCTCGGGAGGGGAGGCCGACCGGGTCTTCGTGTCGCACTCGGCCGGATCCGTGGCGTGGTTGACCGGGCTGTTCGACGGGGGGGCATTCGAGGTCGCCTCGGGGGCCGCGGAGGGCCGGACCGGCACCATCCTCGAGTTCACCCACGAAGGCGATCGGCTGGTGTTCGTGCTGGACGACGACGGGGACGGGATCGCAGACGGGGGGCCGGTGACCGGGGACGGGGACGTGGTTTTCGTACGCATGGAGGAACGCGGCGGGGATTGCCCGGCTTTCTGGTCGTGCAGTGGAGACACGGCGCTGGACCCGGACGAGGACGCAGGGCAGGGGATCCAGGCGTTGCGTCTCGGTCCGGCCTACGGGGCAGCGACCTTCTACATGGACGCCGCGTGGCGGGACGGTGATCGGTCGGCGGGCAAGTTGCGCATCGTCGAGGGAACCGTTCACATGAGTCTCGCGGCGCGGGGCTCGGGCGCGGTCAACCTGCGGTTCTTTCGCGAGAACCAGACCGACTTTTGCAGTTCCAGCCTCTCCCTGGACGAGGCCTGGCAGACCCTCGACGTCACGTGCGACGTGGCGCCGGGCACCGACGACGACGCCCCCCCCGAGGGGGACGACCGGCCGATCCTGGGGATCCGGGTGGAGTCCGACGGCAGCGGCACGGCGTGGGTCGACGAGCTGACGGTGCGGATGGAGGACGACGACACCTCGGCTCTGAGCTTCGCTCGCCCGACCCTCGAGGCCCTCGATGCGTTGCAGCCGGGGGTCCTACGCATGCTCGCCCAGCAGCTCGGCGGCGACCTGGACTCGGTGCTGGCCGACGAGTTCGCACGCCCCCTCACCGTCCGGGATCCCGGGTCCCCGGGCGCCGACTTCACCTACTCGCTGCCGGAGTTCCTGGCCCTGTGCGAGGCCATGGGGGCTCGACCCTGGTGGATCATTCCGCCGTCGTTCTCGGTCGAGGACCTCGATGGCCTGATGGACTATCTCACCAGCCCGCGCGCCGGCGGTCAGCCGGCGTGGAGCGCGGTGTTCGACCGCATCTACCTGGAGTTCGCCAACGAGGGCTGGGGAGGGGCCGACGCCGAAGATCCGTTTTGGGGCGCGTCGTTCTACGGGGGAACCCGGCTGGGGACGGTGGCCGCCCGGGCCTACGAGAGGCTGCGCGCGCACCCGGCGTTCGATCCCCAGCGGTTCGAGCTGATCATCGGCGGTCAGCGGGGTTCGTTCTCCCAGTGTGAGCACATCGAGGCGGCCTCGGACCAGCACGACGTGCTCGCCGTGGGGGGGTACTACCTCAACGACGTGGACGACCTCGAGGGTGATGACGAGGAGTTCCTCAGGGCCGTCCTCGCCCAGCCCACGCTCTCGGCCATCGACAAGCAGCGGTTCGCCGAGCTGGTCGGGGAGTCGGACCGCTCCCTGTACATCTACGAGATGCACATGCACACGACCGACGGCTCCACCGCCGCGGAGGTGCGCAACCCCTGGGTGACCAGCCGCGTCGGAGGCGAGGTCCTCGCGCTCCACCTGCTGACGCAGCTGCGCGACGTGCCCACTCCGGTGCAGAACGTGTTCACCCTGGCCAACTTCAGCGCGCCGCTCACCGACGGCGAGTACGTGCGGCTGTTCGGGATCACTCGCGACATGACCGCCACGGGGCGCCGTCGGCCGGCCTTCTTGGCTCTGCAGCTGGTCAACGAAGGTGTGTCCGATACGATGTTGGCGGCGACCGTGGAGGATCCCGAGGGGGGCTGGGATCACGAGGGAACTGCGATCCCAGGCGTCGATGCCTTCGCATTCCAGCGCGAGGACGGATGCGCGCTGTTTCTGGCCAACACGCACCCCGACGTCGCCCGCGACGTCCTGCTCGAGTTGCCGGACGCGTGCGGGGTGCCGACGAGCTGCCACCGCCTCTCGGGCGGACACCTCGACAACAACGAGGACGCGGTCGTCGTGGAGATCGAGGCCGTGTCCGACTGCACCACGCTCGGTGAGCTGACCGTGCCCGCTGCGTCTTTGACGCGGGTCCTCACGTCCGCGCCGGCCTCGGACGACGACGACAACACAACGGACGACGACGACAGCACGGGGGCGCCCGCGGATCCCGACGGGTGCGGCTGCGGACACGTCGCCGGGCAACGACCGAGCCTCCCGAACCTGATCGTTGCCCTGGCGTTGATGCTGATGGCTCGGCGAAGTCGACAAAGGTTGCCGATGATGTACACGCCGCCATCGGCCAAGGGGAGAGGTGCCAGGCGAATCACAAGCGAATCACAAGGCGAGTCTCGAGGGGGAGGTCTCGTCAGAGGCACCCGTCGATGTAGATCGTCAGCTCCTGGACGCTGCAGGTGAGGCCGCCTACGTCGCGAACCAGGTCGGTCAGAGCACTGGCCATGTCCATCTGCAGCTGCCCGACGGGGCCGGACAGGGACGCGCAGTTGTGCGCGCTGATCACAGCGTCGAGGACCTGCATCGCCTCGTCCTCGTGATCGTGCAGGTAATCCACGACGGACCATCCGGTGACCCATGCGACCACCGAGTACGACACCACGTTGCCCAGCTCGATGGTCGCCTCGTGGTACCCACTCCGGGGGAGCCGGCAGTCCTGGACCGCCGAGGCGTCGTCGTCGTCGTCGATGCCCCCATCGTCGTCGTCCCAGTAGGTCTCGGTGTCGTCGTCGTCTCCAGGCGCGCTGTTGTCGTCGTCGCTTGAGGGACCGCACGCCGCCAGCCATCCGCCGCCAGCAACCGCGAGGGCGCCCGCGCCAGCCAGTTCGAGGAATCGTCTTCGTGCGGGATCCTCCAGGAGACCCTCGAGGGTCGGGATCGCTGGACCGTCGTGGTTCTTCAGGGGCCTTGGTTCTCTCACGCGCGTCCCTCCGTCAGCCCGGCCAGGAGGAGCCAGGAGTTTCGAGTATCGCCTTTCCTACCAGTTCCCGTACGGCCCGCCGTATGGGTCATGGGTGCAATATCGGCTCGAGATCGACGCGATGGCTGTGAGGATGCCACGCGCGAGATCAACGCTCGGCACGGGCGTCCCGGATGCGAGCCATCGATTGGACGAGGCCATGCTTCGTTAGGATGCCGCAGAGCTTCTCGACGCTCATGGCTGGAGCTTGGAGTGCTCCAGCTTGTTCCTCGACCACACCGACCACCTCACCATCCCAAAGCGCATCCGTCCCTTCTTCCGGCACGACCCGTCCTTGCTCGGCCAGCTGTGATCTCTCGTACAACCCACACCCACACCTGATCGCCACAGACGGGTGCCTGGGCCCTGACGGCACCTTCGTAAGGATCTCCATCCACCGCGGTCATGACCTGTCCCTGATCGAGGAGCATTTCCGGCGCGAGGTCCTCGCTCTCCTGCGAG
>CAZLEO010000406.1:0-7063 GCA_964558555.1 uncultured Rickettsiales bacterium
ACTACATGCGCGCCGCGGGCCGCCCGCGGCCCGGGGCGGGCCTGGGGGACGCGAGCCTCACGCGCCGGCGCGGCGGCGGCGGCGCCGACGGGGCCCCCATCCCGTCCGGGCCCCGGTTCCGCCGCCTGCTGGAGGGCGACGACGCGTTCCTCGATGCCATGCGGGCGCGCTTCCTCGGCGGTGGGGTCGGGCTCGCCGGGACCTATGTCAGCCAGGCGCGCGGACACCAGATCCTCCAGGTGGAGCTGGACGGCTCGGCCGTGCGCGCACGCGCCAGCGGTGGCGTGGAGCGCTACGACCGCGACGGGCGGCTGCTCTCCATCGAGCCCGCCGTCGGCCCGCCGGTGATCCTGGACCGCACCTCGGGCGAGCTGGACGGGGCCGAGATCCCCGCGGGCCCCGACCTGATCCTGGAGCGGGACGGCGGCGGGGACCTGGTCGCCATGCGCGGCGAGGCCGGCCGCCGGGTCCGCCTGGAGTACGAGCGCGGGCGGCTCGCGGCGATCGAGGCCCCCCAGGGGACCTGGTCGTTCACCTACGACGACGCCGGCGCGTTGACCGCGGTGAACGGGCCCGAAGGCCGCGTGGGGGTGCGCTACCTCGACGGCCGCGTCGCCGCCCTGGACACGCCCACCGGCACCACGAACTTCGCGTACACCGTGGCTGCAGACCGCATCCAGACCGAGGCCCGCGGGCCCGGCGGAGACGTGGACGTGGACCTCGATCTGGAGGCCTACACCCGCCGGGTCGACGGCCCCCGAGGTCCCATGGCGGTCACCTTCGACGCCGGCTTCAACCGCCCGCTGCGCGCCGGCGACGTGACCCTCGCCTACGACGACCGCGGCCACATCACCGCGGTCGGCGGACCGCGCGGCACCCTGACCGTGGAGCAGGACGCACTGGGCGATCCCACCGCCGTGGTGGACGCGGCCGACCAGCGCGTGTTGCTGTCCCTGGACACCGACGGACGCCTGAACCGGGTCGCAGACGCCGTCGGCGTGGTCCAGGAATACCGCTACGACGATCTCGGATTGCTGCTCCACGAGAGGGCGGGATCGAGCGCCTTGCGCGTCAAGCGCAGCCCCTGGGGCCAGGTCCAGCAGGTCGCCGAGGCCGGCGGCGACACGGCCTACCTGCACTGGGACGGCGCGGGGCGCCCCGTGTCCTACAGCACGGGCGCGGGCGCGATGATGCGCGCCGAGTGGGACGGCGGAGATCGCCTCGTGCGCCTCTCCTCGGCCGATCACCACGAGCTGACCCTGGTCCAGGGCGACGGCCTGCGCATCGCCGACGTGCGCGGGCGTGTGCTGTCGTTCTCCCGCGGCGCGGCGGGCTGGCTCGACGCCGTGGAGAGCACCAGCCCGGGCCGCCGCGTGACCCTGGCCCACGGCGCGAACGGGCTGCTGATCCGGGCCGTCGACCCCGGCGGCGCCACCCTCACGGTGAGCCACGAGGCCGGGCGGGTGGCCCAGCTCGACGGACGCGTCCTGGGCCCGGTGCGCTTCGTCCACGCCGACGGCCGGCTCGCCTCGGCGCAGGTCGGACCGGCGGCCTGGGCCTTCCCCGGTGGCGTCACCGGCCCCGACCGCATCACGTCCAGCGGCGGACGCGACGTGGGCCTGGTGCGCGACCCGGCCGGGCGGTTGACCGGGATCACCCACGGGGGTCTGCTGCCCTTCGCCTCGGATCTGGACGACGCCGGGCGGCCGCGCGCCGTGGATCCCGCCACCGGCAGCCCGATCTCGATCCAGCGGGACCTCACCGGCCACGTCACGCACGTGGGCGACGGGGACGATCCCCTGCTATGGATGATCCGCGACGGCCGCGGGCGGGTGATCTCCGCCGGCCGCGGTGACGAGCCATGGCAGCTCAACCAGGGGCTGCGCGGCTGGCCCGGCACCCTCACCTCGCCGGCCGGTGACGAGTGGACCCTGGAGGTGGACACGGCCGGCTACGCCGTCCGTCTGGCCGGGCCCGCGGCCCCCCCCGTGCAGCTGTCCTGGACCGCCGACGGCTCCCTCTTGGAGGCGCGCAGCGGCGTCGAATGGCTCTCGATCGCGCGCGACGGCGGCGGCGTCATCACCCGCGTGGCCACCCACGAGCGCGCCCTGGACTACCGCTGGTCCGGCGGACGGGTGGACATCGACCGCAGCGGAAGACCCCGACGCGCCGTGCTGCTGGACGGTCAGGGACGGATCGCGGGCACCCGCGGCGCCGGGGACATCGACGTGGGCTGGGGCCAGGCCGGGCAGCTGCTCACCCTCGCCGCACGCGGCGAGGAGAGCCCCTCGCCGTCGGACGCCCTGGGCCGGCCGCGACTGCGGCCGCGCGCGGGCGACGAGACGCTGGAACTGGACTACGGCGCCGACGGACTGATCTCCCGCTGCGGCCCGGTCGGCACGCTCACCTCCGTGGCCCGCGACGCGCGCGGGCACGCCCAGGGCGAGGGGGAGTCCACGGGAACAGGGTGCGACGGGGACGCTGCGTCACGCGACGCCGTGGCCCACGCCCTGCTCGCGCCCTACCTGCCCCTGTACGGCGGCCCGCCCGCCCTGACCGGCGCCCCCCTGGTGGGGCCGCCCCTGCCCCGCTGGGCCGTGGACCTGCTCGCGCTTTCTGCCCTGCCGGAGTGGAGCGCGGCCCTCCCCGTGCCGCCCGGCGCCGACCTCCCCGCCCCCGCCGACGAGCACACCCGCGTGACCGTCCCCGGCCTGCTCGCCCTGACCGGGTTCGCCCCCCCGGCCGTGGCGGACCACCGGGTGCTGGTGCCCCGGGAGGCCGCCCCGATCGCCCTGGTCTGCCCCGGCCTCGACGAGCTGCGCGCCCTGTACGCCACGTGGAACCTCGGCCCCTTCGGGCCGCCCCCCGCCGCCGTGACCGTGGAGCCGGGTGGGCGCGGGCTGGTGCTGCACCGCCACGGCGGGGTCGTCGGCCACCCCACCCCCTGGGCCGCCGCGGACGATCCGTTCCACCTGGTCCAGCCCGCCCTCGAGATCCTCGGCCGGGCCACCGCGACCCCGGCGCGCGGCGCCGTGGTCTCCCACGATCTGGGCTTCATGGATCGCGATCCCCTCGCAGGCCCGCTGATCGACGCCCTGGATCAGGGCCGCTGGCTCTCCGACCGCAGCCCGGCCGCCCTGTCGCCGTGGGTGGGGGTGCGCGCGGACATGGCCGGCGCGTACCCGGTGTGGCTCGCCGGGCGCGTCCAGGCCGTGGTGGACGCCCGCGGCCGACTCGTCGGCATCGATCTGGGCGCCACCAGCGCTGCGATGATCAACCGGGAGATGGTCCGCCGCTACCTGCTCCGAGCCGTGGCCGGCGTCCCCATCGGGCGGGCCCTGCCGCCGCTGTGGCTGCCGTCCCCCGGCGGCGACCCGGAGGCCGCCACGGGCCTGGCGCCGGGGCCGGGAAGCATCTGGGTCGATGCTGACGGCACCCTCGGGGCGCCCTGAAGGGTCGACGGTCGACGGTCAACAGTCGACGGTTCTGGTCGACGGTTTGGTGGTCGACGGTTCTGGCAAGGAGCAGGTGAAAGAAGTAAACCGTCGACCAGACAACCGTCGACCCAACCGTCAACCGTCGACTGTCGACCGTCGACCTCCCCAGGTTATACTCGCGCCATGCCCAAGGTGACGTTCCAGCCCGACGACGTGACGGTGGAGGTGAAACCCGGCACCTCCATCTTCGCCGCGGCCATCGAGGCCGACGTGGAGATCGAGAGCCAGTGCGGCGGCCACGGCGGCTGCGCCCTGTGCAAGGTCAAGCTGCCCGATGGGGACGGCGCGGTCACGCCCATGGAGTGGGACGAGCGCGCCCACCTGGGCAACGTCTTCCACGTGACCCAGGAGCGGCTGGCCTGTCAGACGCGCATCCTCGAGGATCTCAACTTGGAGATCCTGCCGGTGGTGGAGCGGGCCAAGCAGGCGTACGTGCCACACAAGTACCAGCGCAACGCCAAGGCCGCGCTGCAGGCCCGCCTCGAGTCCGAACAGAGCGAGCAGGACGCCGTGCGCACGGTCAAGGGCCGGCGGCGCAGGCGCAAGCGTCCCCAGGGCGGCGCAGCGCCGGACAGCGGCGCCATGGAGGCCGCGGGGGAGCCCGCGCCAAGCCGTGGCAAGCCGCGGGGTGGCAAGCCGCGGGGAGGGCAGCAGCGACAGGGCCAGGGGGGCAAGCGAGCCGAGGACGGCAACCGCAAGACCGGCGAGGGCAAGCGCCCGAGGCGCCGCAGGCGGCCGCGCCGGCGCCGCGGCGGACGTGGCCAGGGGCAGCAGGGGCAGCAGGGGCAGCAAGGAAACAGCTGAGATGAGCCGAGCTTCGATCACCGCGCTGGCGCTGCTGGCCGTGGTGGGGTGCGCGGAGGAGGACCCGGAGCTCCGCCGCGGCGTCGGGGCCATGTTCGACACGGACCTCGGCGAGGGCTTCGCCTCCTTCCCTTGGCCCAGCGACACCCGCCTCACCGACGACGGCGCGCCGGACATGACCGGCTTCCCCCTGGCCGACGATCCCAACCTGCTGGACACCTACGTGGCGGCGGTGGAGACCCTCGTGCAGGGTTTCGGCACCCACCCACTGATCCAGGTGCGCTTCGACGGGGAGCTGGACCCCGACCTCTGGCCCGCGCCGGAGCAGACGCGCTGGATCGACAGCCCGGTGCTGCTCATGGACGTGGATCCGGACAGCCCCGACCGCGGCGCCCTGGTGCCGGTGCAGCTGCACTGGGAGACCGAGGAGCGGACCTACACCGACCTGCAGACCCTCAGCGCGGTGCCGGCGGTGGGCTTCCCCCTCGCGCCCGGGACCACCTACGGGTTCGTGATCCTCGACTCCCTCGATGACGCCGAGGGCCTGCCGCTGGCCCTGCCCGAGGCGCTGCAGCAGGCCCTCGCCGGCACCGGCGATCCGGACCTCGTCGACGCGTACGAACCCCTGGCCGTCGCCCTGGATGCCGCCGACATTCCCACGGCGACCGTGGCGGCGGCGACGGTGTTCACCACCGGCGAGACCACGTCCGAGCTGCGTCGGATCCGCGACTGGCTCATGGACCCGTCCAACACCGAGACGCCCACCGTGGACAGCTGGGAGGTGTGGTCCCAGGACGACGCCTACCCCTTCATGACCGTGTACATCGGCACCTACCTCACCCCCATCTTCCAGCAGGGTGCGCCGCCCTTCGCCACCGAGGGGGGCGGGTTCGTGTGGTGGGAGGGCGAGCCGCAGATCCAGCGCTACGAGCCGGTCACCTTCTCGCTGACCGTGCCCGCGGGCGACCCGCCCGACGACGGCTACCCCGTGGTCATCGCCCTGCCCGGCACGTCGGGGACCGTCTACGACCACTTCCGCCCCGACAGCGCCAGCTCCCAGGGGCGGCTGCTGTCCGAGCGCGGCGTGGCCACCCTCAGCTTCGAGCCGCCGCTGACCGGCGGCCGCGGCGACGGGGTGGACCCGGACCTGTACACCTACAACTACTTCAACCCCGAATCGAGCCGCTGCGTGCTGCGCCAGGAGGCCATCGACGCCAGCTGGGCCATCCGCCTGCTGCGCGAGGCGGTGGGGCCGGACCACCCCGATCTGACCCTGGACACGGGCCGACTCGGGTTCTTCGGCCACTCCCAGGGCGCCCACGTGGGGGTGATGCTCGCCGCGGTGGAGCCCGAACTGGATCCGGTCTTCATCAGCTCCATGGGCGGTGGGCTGTCCTACACCATCGTCGAGCGCAAGAGTCCGGTGGACATCGAGAAGCTGGTGCGGCAGGGCATCGGTGAGACCGACGTGCCGCTGAACATCTTCCACCCGGCCGTGGGCCTGGCCCAGCTCCTGTCCGAGGTGGTGGACCCCATCAACTACGCCCGGCCGTGGTTCCTCGCCGCCGAACCCGGCGAGGGCACGTCCGTGCTCGCCAGCGCCGGTTTCCTCGATCCCTACACGCCGACGGTGACCGTGGGCGCCATGGCCGTGGCCGGCGGGCTGCCGCCGGTGACGCCGCTGGAGTGGGGTATCCCGGAGCTGGCCTGGGAGGGCCTCGATCTGCAGACCCCGCCGTACTCGGGCAACGTCGTCGCCGCGGACGGCGAGGTGCTCACCGCCGGGCTGGTCACCCGCGGGAACCTCGGCCACTTCGTCATCCAGGAGTGCTATTACACGGCCCGGACGGCCGCCGACTTCCTGGCCACCGGCCTCGAGGCCGGCGACGCGCCGCCCACCGTGCAATAGGGTTGTCCATGCGGCTGATCTTCGACGTCCTGCACCCCGCCCACGTGCACTTCTTCCGGCCCCTGGCCGCCGAGGTGACCGCGGCGGGCGGCGAGGTGCTGTTCTGCGCGCGGCACAAGGAGGTCACGGTGGACCTGCTGCAAGCCGCGGACCTGCCCCACGAGATCCTCTCGGGCATCGGCGGCGGGGCGGCGGGCCTGGCGCGCGAGCTGGTGGTGCGGTCCGCGCGTCTGGCGTCCGTGTGCCGCCGCTTCCGACCCGACGCGCTGGCCGGCATCATGGGCCCGTGCATCGCGCCGGTGGGTCGCGCCCTGGGGATACCGGCGCTGGTGTGCTACGACACCGAGACCGCCACGGCCACCAACAGCTGGGTCTTCCCCCTGGCCACCTGCGTGGCCACGCCCCGCGCCTACCGCGGCCGCACCCGGCCCAACCAGCGCCGTTACGACGGCTACCAGGAGCTGGCGTACCTGCACCCGTCCCGCTTCACCCCCGACCCCGCGCGGCTGCGGCCCCACGGCCTCGAGCCAACCTTCGCCCTGCTGCGCCTGGTCAGCTGGGAGGCCAGCCACGACGTGGGGGACAAGGGGTTCGCCGATCCCGTGGCCTTCGTCCACCAGCTCTCGCAGCGCATGCGGGTGGTGATCAGCGCCGAGCGGGGCGTGCCGCCGCAGCTGGCCGAGTACCAGCTGCGCGTGCCCCCCGAGGACCTGCACCACGTCCTGGCCGCGGCCAGCCTCTACGTGGGCGAGGGCGCCACCACTGCGGTGGAGGCGGCGCTGCTGGGCACCCCCGCGGTGTTCGTGCACACGGCGCGGCTGGGCTACGTCGAGGAGCTCGAGCAGCGCTTCGG
>CAZLEO010000407.1:0-7006 GCA_964558555.1 uncultured Rickettsiales bacterium
CCACAACCTGCCCAAGATCATCGGCGCGGCGCTGGGCATCGAGCTCGACGAGGACTCGCTGACCGAGATCTCCCGGCGTAACCGCAACCTCGTTCGCGCGGTCAACGTCCGCCGCGGCATGCGGCGCAAGGACGAGAAGCCACCCAAGAACCACTGGAAGTACCGCTTCCCGGACCTCGAGAAGGAGCTGCTGGACACCTACTACGCGTTCCGCGGCTGGAACGACGACGGCGTCCCCACCGCCGAGTCACTCACCAACCTCGAGCTGGACTTCGTCCGCGACGACTTCCTCGAGCGCGGCATCCTGGCCGAAGAAGGCGGCGACGACGCCGCGGACCAGGCGTAGGGGAGGACGACATGAGCGACCACAAGACCCGAGTCGTCAAGACCATCCGCATCGACGTGGACCAGTGCAACGGGTGCAAGGCCTGCGAGGTCATCTGCTCGTCGTTCCACGCGATGCCGAAGTACTCGTCCAACAACCCCGAGCGATCCCGCATCCGCGTCATCCACGACCCCATCCGGGACATCTACGTGCCCGTCTACGCCGGCGAGTACACCCCCACCGAGTGCGCCGGCCGCGACAAGTACATCATCGACGGCAAGGAGTACGACGAGTGCGCCTTCTGTCGCGCCGCGTGCCCCTCGCGCGACCTGTTCAAGGAGCCCGACTCCGGCCTGCCGCTCAAGTGCGACATGTGCGAGGCCGACCCGCCGCTGGACGAGCCCATGTGCGTCAAGTGGTGCCTCGCCGACGCCCTGATCTACGAGGAGCGCGAGGAAGACGTGAACGAGGAGGTCGAGCAGGAGGTCATGGAGATCGGCCTGGAGTCCCTGGCCAACGAGCACGGCTGGGACAAGGTCGCCGAGACCGTCGCGCGCATGGCGAAGAAGGACTGAGCCGTGGAAACCGTAGTCCCCTTCAAGGAAATCATCGACCTGATCAAGCAGGCCGGCGGCGATCCGTCCACGCTGTGTTACCAGTGCGGCAAGTGCGACGTCGTCTGCCCTTGGAACCGGGTCCGCGACTTCTCCATCCGCAAGATCGTCCGTGAAGCGAGCCTCGGCCTGGCCGAGATCGAGTTCGACGACATCTGGCGCTGCACCACCTGCGGCACCTGCCCGTCCCACTGCCCCCGAGGCGTGAAGCAGATCGAGGTGGGCGTCTCCATCCGCCGCCTCGCCACCGAGTACGGCGTCTTCCCCGAGTCGGCCAAGGCGGTCCGCGCCGCCTCGGCAAGCCTCACCTCGGACGGCAACCCGCTGGGCATGGAGCGCGCCGCGCGCACCGAGTGGGCCCAGGGCCTGGGCGTGCCGGAGTTCACCGAGGACATGGAGTACCTGTACTTCGTGGGCTGCTACTACGCCTACGACCCGCGGCTGCAAAAGGTCGCCAAGGCCACCGCCAAGGTCCTCGAGGGCGCCGGCGTGGAGTTCGGCATCCTCGGCACCCGCGAGAACTGCTGCGGCGAGTCCATCCGCAAGACCGGCGACGAGGAGGTCTTCAAGGCCCTGGCCAGGGACAACATCAAGACCTTCATCGACGCGGGCGTGAAGAAGGTCCTGGTCTCGTCGCCCCACTGCTACGAGACGTTCTGCAACGAGTACCCCGAGTTCATGGTCCACTTCGAGGTGGTCCACGTCTCCCAGCTGCTCTCCCAGCTCCTCGCCGACGGCCGCATCGAGCTGCCCGGCGAATACGCCAAGAAGGTCGCCTACCACGATCCCTGCTACCTCGGCCGGCACAACGACGTGTACGACGAGCCCCGCAACGTCCTGGGCCAGGTCCCCGGCCTCGACCTCGTCGAGATGGCCGACCACCACGCCAACAGCCTGTGCTGCGGCGGTGGCGGCGGCGGCGTGTGGATGGAGGTGATCAAGGAGGAGCGCTTCTCCAACCTGCGCGTCGAGCAGGCGCGCGCCGCTCAAGCGGACGTCCTGGTCACCGCCTGCCCCTACTGCGTGACCAACTTCGAGGAGAGCCGCCTGACGCTGGGCTACGACGAACAGCTCGAGGTCAGGGACATCACCGAGATCCTCGCGGAGGTGATGGAATGAGCGACCCCACCCAGATCGGTGACGTGATGGTCGTCGGCGGCGGGATCAGCGGCATCCAGGCCGCCCTCGATCTCGCCACGTCGGGCTTCAAGGTCTTCCTGGTCGATCGCGCCCCCACCATCGGCGGCAAGATGGCCCAGCTCGACAAGACCTTCCCCACCAACGACTGCTCGATGTGCATCGAGTCGCCCAAGTTCATCGAGTGCGACCGCCACCCCAACATCGAGATCCTCACCTACACCGAGGTGGAGACCGTGGAGGGGGAGGCCGGCGACTTCGACGTGACCCTGGTACGCAAGCCCCGCTACGTCATCGAGAGCAACTGCACCGGCTGCACCACCTGCGTGGAGTACTGCCCCGTCTCCGTGCCCGATCCCTTCAACCAGGACCTGTCGGGCAACAAGGCGATCCACATCTACTTTTCCCAGGCCGTGCCGCTCGTGCCCTACATCGACGACCGCTGCCTGCGGTTGAAAGAGGGCAAGTGCAACATCTGTGAAGGGGTGTGCAAGACCGACGCGATCGACTTCACCCAGAAGGCGAAGCGCCTCGACGTGAAGGTCGGCGCCATCGTCCTGTCGCCGGGCTACGACGTGTACCACCCGGAGATCCGCGGCGACTACGGCTACGGCACCTACGACAACGTGGTCACCAGCCTCGACTTCGAGCGCCTGCTGTGCGCCACGGGCCCCCACGAGGGGGAGATCCTGCGGCCGTCGGACCACGAGCATCCCCACAAGATCGCGTGGATTCACTGCGTGGGTTCCCGGCAGATCATCGAAGGCGCGAACAGCTACTGCTCGTCGGTGTGCTGCTCGTACATTCAAAAGCAGGTCATCCTCACCAAGGACCACGACGCCGACGCCAAGGCGGTGATCTTCCACAACGACATCCGCTCCTACGGCAAGGACTTCGAGCGGTTCTACAACCGCGCCGCCAACCTGTCGGACGTGCGCTTCGTGCGCAGCTACGTCTCGGTCAGCGGCGAGGACCCGGAGACCAAGAACGTCACCGTGCGCTACGCCCAGGAGGGCGGCGGGGTGAAGGAGGAGGAGTTCGACCTGGTGGTGCTGGGCGTGGGCCTGAACCCGCCGGCGAACGTCGACGGGATCGCGAAACAGTTCGGCGTCGAGCTCAACGACCACGGCTTCTGCAAGACCAGCCAGGAGAGCCCCATCGAGACGACGCGCCCCGGCGTGTACACCTCCGGCGCGTTCTCCGGCCCCATCGACATCCCCGAGTCCGTGATCACCGCCAGCGGCGCCAACGCCCTGACCGGCGAGCTGCTCGAGGCGCGCAAGGGCCGCCTGGCCCGCGACCGCGTCTACCCCGAGGAGCGCGACGTCACCGAGGAAGAGCCCCGCGTCGGCGTCTTCGCCTGCCACTGCGGCGCCAACATCGGCCGCGTCGTGGACGTGCCCGGCCTCGTCGAGTACTCGTGCGGCCTCGAGCACGTGGCTCACGCGGAAGAGGGGCTGTTCATCTGCTCCACCGACGCGGCCCAGCAGATCTCCAACACCATCCGCGACAAGAAGCTCAACCGCGTGGTCGTGGCGGCCTGCACCCCCAAGACCCACGAACCGCTGTTCCGCGACACCCTGCGCGAGGGCGGCATCAACCAGTACTTCTTCGACATGGCCAACATCCGCGAGCACTGCTCGTGGGTCCACTCCAAGCAAAAGGAGGAGGCGACCGCCAAGGCCAAGGACATCGTGCGCATGTCCGTGGCCCGCACCGTCAACCTCGAGCCGCTGCAGGAGTTCGACCTGCCGGTGAACAAGCGGTGCCTGGTCGTCGGCGGCGGCGTCGCCGGCATGACCAGCGCGCTGGCCGTGGCGAAGCAGGGCTTCGAGGTCCACCTGGTGGAGAAGGCACACGACCTGGGCGGCATGGCCCGGCGGGTGCGCAGCACGCTGGAGGGCATGGACGTCCAGGCCTACGTGGACGACCTGATCCGGCAGGTCTACCGCCACCAGCTGATCCGTGTGTCCCACGAGGCCACCATCACCGACGTCACGGGCTACGTGGGCAACTTCGCCACGACCGTTTCGTCCGAGGGCCGCGTCGAGACCATCGAACACGGCGCCGTGGTCATCGCCACGGGCGCGGACGAGTACCGCCCCACCGAGTACCTCTACGGCGAGGACGACCGGGTGATGACCCAGCTGGAGCTGGAGGAGCGGCTCGCGGGCGGCGACGAGGCCGTGGCCAAGGCCGAGACCGTGGTCATGATCCAGTGCGTCGGCTGCCGGACCGAGGACAAGAACTACTGCGCCCGCGTGTGCTGCAGCCAGGCCATCAAGAACGCCCTGGCGCTGAAGAAGGACCGCCCCGAACGGGACGTCTACGTGCTGTTCCGCGACATGCGGACCTACGGCTTCCGCGAGGACTACTACCGCGACGCCGCGGCCGCGGACGTGCGGTTCGTGCGCTACACGCCCGAGGATGTTCCCCAGGTCGAGGCGACGAACTCGTACGAAGGCCAGCCCGTGGTCCAGGTGTCCGTGCCCGACCCGGTGCTGGGCAAGCTCCTCGCGCTGGACGCGGACTTGCTGGTGCTTTCGGCGGCGATCGCGCCGTCTGCTGGCAACCCGGACCTGGCGCGGCAGTTCAAGCTCGCGTCCAATCCCGACGGCTTCTTCCAGGAGGCGCACGTCAAGCTGCGTCCCGTGGACTTTGCCGCGGACGGGGTCTTCCTGTGCGGCACGGCGCACTATCCCAAGCACCTGACCGAGTCCATCGCGCAGGCCTACGGCGCAGCGGGACGGGCCGCGAGCCTGCTGTCCCAGGACACGGTCACGGCGTCGGGTTCCGTGTGTGACGTGGTCGAACACGACTGCGTCGCGTGTGGCGCCTGCATCACCGCGTGCACCTACGACGCCATCGAGTTCATCGACACGCCCAAGGGCAAGAAGGCCCACGTGAACCCGGTCCTGTGCAAGGGCGACGGCCTGTGCAACGCCAAGTGCCCGACCCACGCCATCATCCTCAAGCACTTCACCGACGAAGAGCTGCTGAGTCAGATCGACGCGGCCCTCGAGGCCCTGTAGGGGAGGAGAACATGACGATGGAATTCAAACCCAGAGTCGTCGCGTTCCTGTGTCACTGGTGAGCGTACAGCGCTGCGGACCTGGCTGGAGTTTCCAGACAGCAATACACCACGGACATCAAGATCATCCGCGTCATGTGCACCGGCCGCGTGGACCTGTCGTTCATCATCCGCGCCCTGTCCAAGGGCGCCGACGGCGTCTTCGTCGGCGGCTGCTGGCCCGGCGAATGCCACTACGTCACCGAGGGCAACTACGACGCCCTGGGCAACATGTACCTGTGCAAGCGCCTGCTGCAGCACGTCGGCATCGACGACAAGCGCCTGCGCCTCGAGTGGGTCGCCGCCTCCGAGGGCTCCCGCTTCGCCGAGGTCATGGACGACTTCGTCTCCCAGCTCGAGGCCCTGGGCCCGCTGGGTGAGCCCGAAGGCATCGACACGGACGGCCTCGCCGCCAAGCTCGCGGCCGTGGACAAGCTCATCCCGTACATCAAGCTCGTCGAGCGCGAGCGGCTGCGGGTCGACGAGAAGTCCGAGCAGGCCTACCAGGACTTCTACGCCGCCGCGGACACGGACCGCCTGTTCGAAGAACTCATCGGCTCGAAGCTGCGCGTGAGCGAGATCATGACGCTGCTGCAGAGCAAGCCCCTGTCCACCGGCGAGATCTCCGACGCGCTCGGCCTCAGCCCCTCCGAGGTCAACAAGACCATGAACAGCTCGTCGCGGCAGGGCCTCGTCCGCTACGACATGGACCGCAACTGCTACGTCCTGGCCTGAGAGACCGTCATGGAACTGCAACGAATCGACACGATCATCGACGGCCACGGCAGCGAGCCCAGCGCCCTGATCCAGGTCCTGCTGGAGATCCAGTCCGACCTCCACTGGCTGCCCATGGACGCCCTGCACCGGGTCAGCGAGAAGCTGGACGTGCCCATCGCGCGCATCCAGCACATCGCCACCTTCTACAAGGCCTTCAGCCTCGTCCCCAAGGGCCGCCACGAGGTCAACATCTGCATGGGCACCGCCTGTCACGTCCGCGGCGCCCAGCGCGTCCTGGACAAGGTCGCGGACATCACCGGCCTCCAGGCCGGCGAGACCGACCTCGACCTCAAGTTCAGCCTGGAGACCGTCAACTGCCTCGGCTGCTGCGCCCTCGGTCCCGTCATGGAGATCAACGGCACCACCCACGGCAAGCTCGCACCCGCGGACACCCCCGACGTGCTCGCGACCTACGAGTAGGTGAACACCATGCAACCGCTGCACACCGCTGAAGCGCTGGAGAAGCTGAGATCGGACGTGATCGCCGCGCGCGACCCCGACGCCCTGGGCGTGTCCGTCTGCGCCGGCACCGGCTGCGTCGCCTCCGGCGCCAACGACGTCGTCGCCGCCTTCGAAGCCGAGCTCGACAAGCAGGGCCTGCGCACGAAGCTGGAGTTCCGCGGCACCGGCTGCCACGGCTTCTGCGAGCGCGGCCCCCTCGTCGTCATCGAGCCGGCGGAGACCTGCTACCTGCAGGTGACGCCCGAAGACGTGCCCGAGATCGTCGAGAAGACCATCCAGGGCGGGGAGATCCTCGAGCGGCTGCTGTACGTGGACCCGACGAACGAGACCACGGTCCAGCGCGAGTCCGACATCCCGTTTTACAAGCACCAGGAGCGCCTCGTCTTCGGCCCCAACCGCTCCATCGACCCGCGCTCCCTCGACGACTACCTCGCCATCGGCGGCTTCAAGGCCCTGATCAAGGCCCTGTTCGAGATGAAGCCCGAAGACGTCATCGAAGAGGTCAAGACCTCCGGCCTCCGCGGCCGCGGAGGCGCCGGCTTCCCCCCCCGCGGGAAGTGGGGCGTCGCCCGCCCCTCCCCCCCCGCCACCAACAACCTCCGACTCAACAGCCACCACGGC
>CAZLEO010000408.1:0-6607 GCA_964558555.1 uncultured Rickettsiales bacterium
TGGAGCCGTAGGCGATGCAGCCGGTGCCCGCGCAGATGGCGATGGCCTCGCGGTTCGGATCGCGTTCGGCGAGGATCCCCTCGCGCCTTGCCTGGAGCTCGGCAGGGGTGACGATGCGGTTCATCAGGCCTCCCCCCCGGTCTTGGGCTCGATCTCGTGGGTCTTGTACACGCGATCGACCTTCGCCGACGTCATGTTGCCGTGGTACTGGCCGTCCACGATGATCAGCGGCCCCAGGGCGCACGCGCCCACGCAGTTGACGCCCTCGACCGTGTGCTCCATGTCCGCGGTGTTGCCGCGGCCGTCCACGTCCAGGTCGCGCTCGAGCTTCTCCGAGAGAAGCGGAGCCCCACGCACGTGGCACGCCGTGCCCATGCACACCGTCCAGATGTGCTTGCCGCGCGGCTCGAGGTGGAACGCCTCGAAGAAGGTGGCCAGCCGGTACATCCGCGCCAGGGAGACGCCGACGCGTTCGGCGACACGCTCCAGCGCGCCGCGGGGCAGCCAGTTCTCCTCGGCCTGGATGTCCTGCATGATCGCCAGCAGCGAGCTCTCCTCGCTGCCGTACCGATCCAGGATGGTGTCGACCTGCGCCAGATCCATGGTCAGCCCTTCTGCGCCAGGTACTCCTGGGCCGCGTCGAAGCCCAGCTGGAAAGCCTTGAGGTTGAGGTCGAGCACCTTGGGCTTGCGCCCGAACTGGAACTCCAGCTGGTGCCGCACGGAGTCCGCATCGACCACACCGGACAGGGCCGTGTACGCACCCAGCACGACCACGTTGGGCGATCGGGTGGCGCCGATGCTGTTGGCCAGCTCGTTGGCCGGCAGGTACATCACGTCGATGTCCTCGCGGTCGTAGCGCAACTTCACCAGCGAGCTGTTGACGATGAGCTTGCCGCCGGGCAACAGCGCCGGCCCGAACTTCTCCAGCGAAGGCTGGTTCATCACCGCAGCGGCCTTGGGGTTGTTGACCACCGGTGATCCGATGGGGCCGTCCGCCACGGTCACGGTGACGTTGGCGGTGCCGCCGCGCATCTCCGGGCCGTAGGAGGGCAGCCAGCACACCTCCTTGCCCTCTTCCATGGCCGCCAGGGACAGCAGCTTGCCGATGAGCAGCATGCCCTGGCCGCCGAAGCCAGCGAGTACGACGTCAGTCTGCATCGATACCCCTCCCCGGCCCGGGGCCGTCCTCGGGCTCCTTCTTGATGCCCAGGGGGTAGTACGGGACCATCGTGCTCTCCACCCACTTGCACGACTCCAGCGGCGACAGGCCCCAGTTGGTGGGGCAGGTGGACAGCACCTCGACGAAGGTGAAGCAGGTGCCCGCCGCCTGGTACTCGAAGGCCCGGCGGATGGCCGCCTTGGCCTTGATGGTGGCCGCGGGCGTGTGCACCGCCTCGCGCGCCACGAAGGCCGGCGTACCCAGCCCGGCGATCAGCTCGGCGACGCGTATCGGGTGGCCCTGATCGTCCACGTCGCGGCCCAAGGGTGTGGTGGTGGTGCGCTGCCCCGGCATGGTGGTGGGGGCCATCTGCCCGCCGGTCATGCCGTAGATGGCGTTGTTGACGAAGATGGTGGTGAACTTCTCGCCCCGGTTGGCGGCGTGGATGATCTCGTTGGTGCCGATGGAGGCCAGGTCGCCGTCGCCCTGGTAGGTGAACACGATCAGGTCCGGCCGGCAGCGCTTGGCGCCGGTGGCCACCGCCGGGGCGCGCCCGTGGGAGGCCTCGAACATGTCGCAGTTGAAGTAGTTGTAGGCCAGCACCGAGCAACCCACCGGGGCGACGCCCACCGCCTTGCCGACCACGCCGAGCTCCTCGAGGGACTCGCCGACCATGCGGTGGATCGTCCCGTGGGTACACCCGGGACAGTAGTGGGTCGGGACGTCGACCAACCCCTGGGGCCGCTGGAAGATGATCTCCATCGACGTCTCCTTTCTAGTCGTCAATCAGGTTGAGCATCGCGTCGCGGACCTGCTCCGGCGTGGGCACCAGCCCCCCGGCCGTACCGAAGAAGTGGACCGGCTTGGTCCCCTCCATCGCCAGCTTCACGTCCTCGACCATCTGGCCCATGCTCATCTCGATCGAGATGACCTTCTTGGCCTTGTCCCCGGCTTTTCGCACGGCGTCGTAGGGGAAGGGGTACAGGGAGATGGGCCGGATCAAGGAGATCTTCTTCCCCTCGGCCCGCAGCTTGGCCATCGTGGTGCGGCAGATGCGGGACATGGTCCCGTAGGACACCACCAGCAGGTCCACCTCCTCGTCCGTGTGGAAGTCCTGCCAGCGTTGCTCCTTCTCGGTCACCTCGGCGTACTTGGCCTGCAGCTTCAGGTTGATGGCGTTGCACTCGTCCGGGTCGAGGTAGAGCGAGTTGACGATGTTGCGCGAGCCGTCCGTCCGCGAGCCGGTGCCGGTCAGGGCCCAGGGCTTGTGGGGCTCCTCGTGGAAGCCCGGCTGGGGCAACGGGTGGTCGCCGAAGTCCACCGGCTCCATCATCTGGCCGATCATGCCGTCGCCCAGGATCATCACCGGGTTGCGGTAACGGTCGGCCAGATCGAACGCCTCGATGACCAGGTCCACCGCCTCCTGACACGACGCCGGCGCCAGCACCAGCAGCCGGTAGTCGCCGTGGCCGCCGCCCTTGGTGGCCTGGAAGTAGTCGGACTGGGCCGGCAGGATGCCGCCCAGGCCCGGCCCGGAGCGCACGATGTTGACCAGCACCACCGGCAGCTCGCAGCAGGCGAGGTAGGACAGGGCCTCGGCCATCAGGCTGATGCCGGGGCTGGACGAGGTGGTGAGCACCCGCACCCCGACCCCGGCCGCGCCGTAGATCATGTTCGACGCCGCCACCTCGGACTCGGCCTGCACGAACGTGCCGCCCACCTCGGGCATGCGCTTGGACAGGTACTCCGGCACCTCGGACTGGGGCGTGATGGGGTAGCCGAAGAAGAACCGGCAGCCGGCGCGAAGCGCTGCCTCGCCGATCGCCTCGTTCCCTTTCATCAGGACCTTTGCCATGGTCGCCTCTAGTAGGTGAAGAAGTTGTACTGGGTGCCGTTGTTGGCGACTTCGATGGCCACGTCGGGGCAGGTGATGGCACACAGCCGACACCCGATGCACCGCGGCTGCTCACGCACCGTGGAGTAGAAGTACCCCTTGGCGTTGAACTCCCTGGACATGGCCAGGATCTGTTGCGGACACGCCAGCGTGCACAGGGCGCAGCCCTTGCAGCGGTCCTCGCTGATGTTGACCTTGGGCATGGTTCAACCTCGCATCAGTCTCAGTCGTTCCCGCTCTCCGGCCCAACCGATGGAGTCGCCGTCGGCCAGCCAGGGCGGGTTCATCTGGCGGTCGATGATCAGCACCGGCGGCTCGAAGGCCTCCAGGTCCAGCTCGTCGACCAGCCAGTTCGGGATCACCACCATCTCCAGGGGTAGCTGCGCAGCCTCGGCCACCTCGAGGGCGAATGCGTAGCCCTCGCGGATGGTCTCGGCGGTGGTCTCCTGGATCAGGTGGGTGTTGGACACCAGGCCGGTCACCCTCAGCCGCGAGGACGCCTCGATCTGGGCTCGCATCTTCAGACAGCCCTGCACCGTGTCGGTGAACGGCCGGCTGCGGTTGATCACCTGCAGCAGCCGGTAGCCGCCGGGCTCGGGGAAATCATGGGACAGGTGGCTCAGCGCCCGAGCGCCCGCATCGTCGCCGCCCACGTCCAGCACCGAGATCTCGTCGCTGCGGCTGAGCAGACCGCGGACCGCGGGCAGCAAGATGGGCAGGTCCGCGTGCATGTGCTCGCCCCGCGGCACCACCACGCGGATGCCCACGGCCTCGAGGGCCTCGGTGGCCTCACGGCAGCGGAAGTACGGGTTGACGATGTCCAGGTCCGCCATGTTGACCTGGCGGCCCAGCGACACGATCTGCTGGGCGTAGTTGACGGCCACCTCGGTCTTGCCGCTGCCGTAATTCCCCACGAACCCGACGATGGGTGCGATGGGCAGCGTCGCTTTCGAGACCGTGGCCATTCCATCCCTTGGGCTGGGGATCTTCGGGGCCTGAATTGGTAGCACTCACCCCCTGACATGTCAAGGTACGCGCGGGGGGGCGAGCGCGAGTCTCGAAGCGACTAACTACACAAGATCACTAGGTAATCAGAACTCCTCGTTGGTGCCGTCGTCGCACTCGGTGTGGCCGCTGCCGTCCGCGTCCCACTCGCTGGTGCAGTGGACCTCTTCGCCCTGGGCTCCGTAGCGGGTGTAGTCCGAGTCGCCCGATCCGTCGAGGTAGCGGTTGGTGTGTCCCCACGCGTAGGGGTTGATGGGCGACTGGGGCAGGGTCATCTCCCAGTCCTCTTCCTGGTCGCCGTTGCGGTGGTACTGGCGCTCTCCGTCGATCTGGCCGCCGTCGTCCCGGAAGCTGACATAGGTGCCGAAGCCACTGCCGTCGGCCTCCATCACGCGCTCGACCTGTTGATCGGGATTCACGTCGGTGGTCACGTCGTCCACGACCATCGAGTCCGCCCGCGTGAAGTCCTCGAACAGCTCGCTCGTGCGAGACGTAACCTGGTCCTCCCCCAGGGTGGCCTCCACGGTCTCGTCGGCGGTCATGGACCCGGTGAAGGTGGTGACGATATCGCCGCTGACGAGCTCGCCGTCGCGGTCCAGGTAGCTCCCGGTCACCGTTCGCACGCACCCCACCACCGAGCTGCTGCGGGTCTGTTCCTCGACGAACCCGTCCAGGTGCGTGCGGATCGAGGTGAACTCACCCTCGGCGTCGCCGTTGGTCTCGAAGACCACCGTACCGCTGAGTTCTTCGGTGACCAGCGAGTACCCCTCGTCGAAGGTCATCGACGCCGAGAGCGCTCCCGTCTCGGGATCGTAGGTGCCCTCGACCACGTCCCCGGTCGTGTTGGGGAACCCGGCGGTGAAGCTGCCGTCCGCCTGCAGATCCAGCAGCCAGTAGTGCACCCCGCCCAGCCGCTCGTTGACGAAGGCGTGCTCACACGCCAGGGCGTCGAGGTCGAAGGGCAGCTCGGCCCCGGCCGCGTCGTCGTCGTCGTCGTCCCCCGCGGCCGAGTCGTCGTCGTCTCCGATGGAGCCGCTCCCCTCGCAGGCGACCAGTCCGAAGCCGAGAAACAGAAACAGGAACATGTCCATCGTGCGCATCGTGATTCCCTCCTTGGTGTGATCCTATCGTCCACGCAAGGGGGCGGACACCCTCTCCCCGGACCGGGTTAAGGCTGGCCAAGACCGGCGGATTCTGGGATGGTGCCGCCGACCGTCCGGGGGGATCGGTCGGTGGAGATCCCATGTCCAGATACGCCCTGCCCTGCCTGCTGGTCGGCCTCGTCGCGCTGCTCGCCCTGCCCGCCTTCGCCCAGGAGGACGACATCGAGTGGGAGGAGGAGGACGCGTCCGCCCCCCTCAAGGAGACCCTGCGCGGGCTCGACCCGGCCCTCCCGTGCATCGTCGCCGAGACCGAGATCGTGCCCATGTTCGAGGCCAAGACCGTGCGCGTCGCCCTGGCCACCGAGGGCTGCGACGCGTCCGTGACCCGCGATCCCGGCCCCTCGGCCCCCGCGGACACCGCCGCGTTCGCCAGGATCGTCGAGATCGCCGCGAAGTTCGCCGCCGACCAGTCCATCTCCGGCGTCACCAGGTACCGCGTCGAGTACGCCGCCCTCGGCTGGATGGTCGAGGTGGACGCTGCCACGTGGAAGGACACCGACGGCCTGCCCCCCGGCAAGCTCGCCGCCGCCGCCACCTGGTCCGGCATCGACGCCGGCACCGTGGTCCACGCGCCCCCCGACCTCCTCGCCCGGCGGGAGGAGGACGGCCGCGAGCTCAACGCCGAGACCATCGCCGAGGTGATCCGCTCCAACGTCTCGTCCCTGCGCTACTGCCAGCAGAGCCGCATCGTCATGGACACCGGCGAACGCCCCCGCGGCGAGGCCCGCATCCGCATGACCATCGACGGTAAGGGTGTCGTGCAGTCCCCCGAGGTCGTCTCCTCGACCTTCACCGACCCCGAGGTGGACGCCTGCCTCGTCGAGCGCTTCACCCAGATGGTCTTCCCCGAATCCACCACCGGGGAGGAGTTCGACATCACCTGGCCGGTGAAGCTGGACTGAACGGGACGTCTCAGGAGCCGGGGCAGCTGGGGCACGCGCCCCCGGGCAGCTCCCTGGGGGGCAGGTTCTCGTTCGGATCCACCACGTCGGGCTTGAATCGGGCCAGCGGACACTGCCGCCCGTCGGACCCCTTGAACGTGGGCAGCCCCTCCCCCTCGATGACCTCCAGATACCGGATGCCGTCGCGCCGGCACGCGTCCCTCGACATGGCGTCGGGGCCGAGCATGGCGACGTAGGTCACCATCTCCACCTCGTGGTGCACCTTGTAGCCGATGACGTTGTCGCGGCTGTCCCGGATGATCTCCAGGACCATGTGCGGGATGGGCTCGGCGGGCAGGGCCCCTGCCAGAGGCACCGCGAACAGGACGACAAGAACCCCGATCACCACTCGTCTCATGTGTCGACCTTCCGGCTGGTGTCAGGCACTGTTGAAAAATATATTAAAAAAAAAAAAAATAAAAAAACGGACACCCCCAAAAAAC
>CAZLEO010000408.1:6617-6940 GCA_964558555.1 uncultured Rickettsiales bacterium
GGTTTCAGATGTTTTATTTTTTTTTCTTAAAAAATATATTTTTTTGTGTGCGTGACACCTCTCTTCACGATGACCGCCATGTGGCGAAAATTCATCCTGCTGGCCTTCCTGTTGCCCGCCCTGCCCGCCTGCGAGACCGAGGACGTGTGCGACGGTGTGGACAACGACGGGGACGGGTACTTCGACGAGGACCACACCCTCGACGAGGTGATCCGGCCCTTCTACGTGGACGCGGACGGGGACGGCTACGGCGACGTGGACTTCGTGGTCTCTCCCCCCACCTGGGCCTGCGCGGCGCCCGAAGGGCTGGTGGCGAACAATCT
>CAZLEO010000409.1:0-6923 GCA_964558555.1 uncultured Rickettsiales bacterium
GGGGGGGGGGGCCCGGGCGCCGCGCCCCCCGCGCCCGCCCGCCCCGCCCCCCGCCCCCCGGGCGCCCCCCCCGGGCGCGGGGGCCCCCCGCCCCCCCCCAGCACCCACATCGTCATCGAGATCTACCTGCCCCCCTCTGGCGGCTCCAAGGTGGTCCGCGCCGACGCCGTCATCGTCTGGGTCTCCGGCGAGAAGGGCCAGGACACCGTCGGCGCCGGCGTCCGCTTCAACCGCCTCGGCGACGAGGATCGCGAGCGGATCGGTGCGGTGGTGAGGGAGGCCCTGGTGCTGGGAGCGGAACGTACGCCCTACGGCGAGACCACGACTCCTCAGGCGCTGCGGCGCTAGCTACTCCTCCTCGAACTCGTAATACCCCAGATATCCAGGCAGCCCCGGCGCCACCCACTCGCCGTCGTTGTCGGCGTCGATGTAGATGGCGTTGGTGATGCCCCAGGGGACGATGTCGAAGACGGAGTGGAACTCGGCGCCGAGGCCGATGTCGATGGAGGCGAAGAAGCCGGACATGTCCTCGAAGCGCAGGGTGGCCATGGCGCCGGAGAGGACGTTGGAGACCATGATGGGCTCGCGGGTGAGGGACGTGGCGACGGGCTCCATGGAGGAGTCGCCCATGGCGGCGACGGCGATCCAGGAGTCGGGGGGGAGGACCTCGGAGGGGAGGAGGTCGTCGGGGGTGGCCTTGTACCAGTAGTCGGCCAGATCGAGGGAGACGGTGCCCTCGAAGTTGACCACGTCCTCGTTGGGGTGGAAGAGGCCGTAGTTGTCGGCGGGGTCGCCGCAGGTGTGGTCGGACTCGATGGCGCAGACCATGACGCCGTTCTGGAAGACCTCGATGCGGTCCACGTCGAACCAGGTGGGGCTCTGGACGCGGATGGCCACGTCGATCACGCCGTCGGTGTCGCTGACGGTGTCCCCGAGCTCACCGCTGCCGTGGTCGCCGGTGACGTCCACCTCGATGAAGGGGCCGAAGGAGTGGCTGACGCGTCCGTCGAGGATGTTCTGGGTCAGCTCCTGCTCATCGATGAAGTGCGGGCGGTCCGTGCTGGAACGCACGTAGTTGCGCACCGTGCCGCATTCCACCTTGGTCTTGGCGTGGGAGTCGGAGTTGCCGGTGATGGTGTAGCGGCGGTCCTGGTTGAGCCAGTTGAACCAGTCGTCCAGCGCACCGGAGTAGGAGGTGTCGAGGCCGGTGGAGCCGGTGCGCAGCGCCTCCTGCTCGTCCTCGGTGCGCGTGAGGAAGTCGTACAGCGTCCCGCCGTCGGAGAAGTCGGCCACGTCGTCCATCGTCGGGGTCTTGATCAGGTCCTGGCGCTTGCCGTTGGAGGCCTCGATGGCGTCGAAGTCGTACGAGAACTCCTCGGGGGTGATGCGCGGGTGGAACAGCTCGAGGATGTTCAGCTCGCCGCTGGGTTCGCCCGTGGTGACGTCCACGCCGTACATGTAGAAGTTACCCAGCAGACCGTCCCTGGGGTGGTTGTTCTGCACCACGGTGAGGTCCGCGCCGTACGCGCCCCCGGCGCGGAGGGCGTCGTAGACGTCGCCCGGGGTGAAGACGTCGAGGTCGGGGCGATCCTCGGGGACCTCTGCGCCGGAGTCGGAGGGCTGCTGCCAGTCCACGGCGCCGTTCTCGGGCTTCGACGGATCGAAGGTCATGGGCCAGCCGTTGAAGTGGCCCTGCTCGATGGTGGTGAGCTCGTTGCCCACCGTGGACATGAAGTACTCCGACGCGCCCATCTCGTCGATGAGGGGTCGCAGCTCGGTGTGGAAGTCGTGGTCCGACGTGATGGCGTACTCGAGCCCGTCGGCCATGCAGGTGATGATGCGGTCCTCCTTGCGGAGTCCCGAGTCGGCGCTGTTTTGCATGTGCAGGTGGAAGTCGCCCGAGATCCAGCCCGTGGTGTCCACGACCCGGGAGATCTGCGCAGTCAACGACGCACGGAGCCCCGGCTGCAGGGTGACCCTGTGCCGGGAGAGGTCGTACTCGGGGCCGCGGGATACCAGGACCTCGTAGGTGCCGGGCTCCAGGGTGACCTCGCCACGACCGTCGGCGGAGAACTCCACCATGGCGATGTCGCCGGGGAGGTAGCCGTCACCCACCTGGGGGATGGGTTTGCCCAGCCCGTCGCCGCCGTAGAAGGTCAGCTTGCACGGGATGTGGGCGCCGGAGGCGTCGATCACGTCATAGTCCAGGTGCGCCACGTCGGGCAGCACCAGCGTGGCCTGGGCGTCCGCGCCCTCCTCCACGTGGATGCGCACCAGATCGCTGTGCACGTGGCCGGGACCGCTGGCCATGAGCAGGTAGTCGCCGGGGTGCATGACGCCGCCGAAGGAGCCGTCCGCGGTGGGGTCCCGGGCGAGATCGGTCTCGAACTGCATCATGGGACCGGCCAGGTCGTCCAGCGCCGGCAACTCCGCCGCGTCGGGGTCGGGATCGCGGAAGGCCAGCACGGACACGCCGCTGATCCCCTCGCCGCTGCGGCCGTCGAGCACGAAGCCGTCCACGCGGCCCACGGGCTCACCGCGCACGTCCTCGTAGAGGATCTTGGCCGCGGTGGCCACGTCCCCGTCGCCCACCGTGAGGTAGCGGGTGAAGCGCACGGCGTGGCCGGGCGCGAGCAGGGTCTGGAAGTCCGAGTCGTGGGTGAACACGACCGAGAACGACGAGGCCAGCAGCGGCACGGAGACCTTGCCTTCCTTGGTGCCGTACACGTAGGAGACGCCGCCGAACTTGCCGGTGCCGGCGAAGTAGTCCACCACGAAGGGATCGGAGAAGGTGGAGCCGCCGAGGTTCTGCACCTCGAGCATGCTGCCCTCGTAGTCGAAGCCGATGCCCGGCCCCAGCCCGCCGTTGAAGTCGGCGCGGATGGGGTTCTCGTCGTCGGGCATGAAGAAGTTCACCAGGCCGCCCATGAACAGGAAGTCACCGAAGACCTCGCCGCCCTCGCCGGTATCGCCGAGTACGCGGAAGTAGGCACCGCCGGCCTCGGGTTCCACGTCGTCCTCCAGCGTCAGCTCGTTGCCGGAGACGGCCTCGATGACCACGTGGGCCAGGGAGCCGCCGCCCTCGTCGATCTTGATGGTGTGGCCGGCCACCACGCCGGCCGCGGCAAAGTCCACCGAGGGGGAGGTGACGACGAGGGAGTCGCCGCCCACCAGCTCGAGATCCTCGGCCTCGGCCATCAGCTCGGGCAGGATGCCGTTGACGAGCTGTCCGAAGGGATCCACCTCACCCGTGGCGTCCACGAGGTCGTGCCACTCGGCGTCGGTGGTCCAGCCGTTCTCCTCGGCCACCTCGTCGGGGATGTAGGCCTCGGTGACGATCTTCAGGTACCGCGCGCCCGGCTCGAGGATGTAGTCGGTGCGGATGCGGAACGCGTCCTCGTCCGAGTTGAGCATGTCCGTGAGCAGCCGCAGCAGGTACAGGTAACGGGCGCGGTCGCCCTCCACCCGTACGATCGCGGCGCCGCCGTCCGAGCCGTCTGCGACGATGCTCACCTGTCCAGCGTCGGGATCGGGCTGGGCCGTGACGAAGTTGACCAGCGGGAAGCTCTCGCCGAACTGGTCGTTGCCCTCGCCGCCGAACTCGTCGGAGCCGCGCACGAGGTCCACGTCCAGGATGGAGCCGCCCCACAGGCCAAAGCCCGGTGAGGTGGACCGGCCGTTGATGACCACGCGGATCTGGTCGTTGTACAGCAGGTAGTCGCCGAGCTCACCGAGGGCTGCTGCGCCGCCGATGAACTGTTCTTCCGTGTCGATCTGCAGGGCGTACGACCGTGGGTCGCCGCCGTCGCAGCTGGGCAGCAGGCCCGCCAGGGCCGCCGCTCCGATCAGAATGGGTGCCAGACGCTTCATCGGTGCCCCCTACAGCGCGAGGGTGGCCTGGGCCATGAAGGTGTCGTTGGAGATGGACTCCACGGCGCCCGCCTCCATGCGGTGGATGTAGTCGAGCTGGAACTTGACCCGACCCTCGAGGAAGAACACGTTGGCCCCGCCGGTGAGGAAGCGCACGGCCGAGTAGTCGTCCACGTCCTCGCGGTCGTCGTCGTAGTAGTCGTGGCGGAAGGCGAGCTCGAGGTGGTCCGGCACGATCATGAAGCCCACCTGCATCAGGTAGCCGTGGCGCTTGAACCGCTCGGGGTAGGGGGCCTCGTCCGTGCCCAGGTAGGTGGGCTCGCGCTGCGCCATGAGGTACTCGCCGCGCAGGGAGACCCGCCAGATCTTGGCGGCGAGGTCGACGCTGCCCATGTTGTCGCGGCTCTCGCGCTCCCAGTTGATGGCGGTGGAGGCGCCCACGCGCAGGCCGAACATGCCGTCCCAGAGGCAGGACTCGCTCCAGCCGAGGTCGTCGCCGAAGTTCAGGTGCACACCCGCGACCAGCAGCATGCCCTTGTTGTCGTCCGGCGTCAGCACGGTGCCGTCGCCGCTGTACACGCCCACGTCGTAGGCGATGCCCTGGGCGGCGAACGGTCCGAGGTCGCCCAGCAGCGAGCCGTGCAGGCGGGCGCCGACGTCGTAGCCGGGGGTGATGTTCTCGGCCGCGACGGCGCGTTCGGTCAGCGCCAGGCCCACCGAGGACTGGGTCTGCTGGCCGCCGAAGGGAGTCTTGTCGGCGCCGAGCCGCAGGGCGATCTCGTCCGCCGGCGCCCACTCGACGTAGGCGTTGTGGATGCCCAGCTGCTCCGTGTCCGGCCGCACGGACCAGTCCAGGGTGTCGAAGGACGAGCTCCCGCCCGCCACGAAGCTGTAGCGGAACGACTTGCCCAGGGTGCCGGCGATGCCGAAGCGGCCGCGACGCAGCTTGAACCCGGGGCGGTCGTTGGGATCACCCGCGACCAGCGGCAGCAGATCCGTGTCAGCGCCGCCGTCGTGGAACACCAGCCGGGGCTGGATATAGCCCAGGATGCGCACCGAGTACGCCCCATCCGGCGAGCTCACCACTTCCAGGCCGTCGCCGGGGTCGCCCTCCAGCAACACGTTGTCGGCGGATGCCGGACCCGCCAGGGCCAGGGTCATCAGGAACAGCAGGGACAGGGACAGCAGACGAGTGGTCACGGGACACCTCCTGGATCGCAGTGCGCGCAGTCTAACGATGCACGGGCACCCGCGCAACGCGCGTGAGGAGAGGCCGGGGGACGCGACCTGGGTGGTTACCGAATGCGTAGCATCCGCAGCCGATTCAGCGCCGCGGCGATCTCGTGGGGGCGGGCCCAGGCGCGGTCCCCGGCGCCACCACGGAAGTCGCCGACGCGGGTGACGCCGTGCTCGTCCACGGCGGCCTGGGCGGCGGCGCAGAGTTCGGCCACGGTGGTCGCGTCGGGCGCGGCGCCGCGGGCCAGACCGAGCAGGACGTCGCCGACGAAGCGGGCCTGCGCCGGGTCCACCAGCTGCTCGACCAGCGTGATGTCGATGTCCTCGCGACCGAACTGGATGGTGCGCACGCCGTGGGAGCGCACCTTTTCTCGCCTGCCGCGC
This sequence comes from uncultured Rickettsiales bacterium, assembly GCA_964558555.1. Lineage (GTDB taxonomy): Bacteria > Myxococcota_A > UBA796 > UBA9615 > CAYRNR01 > CAYRNR01. Next base: position 5,491 of record CAZLEO010000409.1, read on the forward strand.
TGGGCGTCGAGGCAACCGCGGTCCACCTCGCGGGGCTGCGGCGGGAGGTGAGGGGAGGGGGCCACGTCGAGGGCCAGGTGGTCCCCCGGGGTGGCCTCGGCGATCTCCTTCGCCTGTGCCGTGGCGTCGCGGCCGCCGTACTCCTCCATGAGGACCACCGTGTCGGCCACGTCGAGGTAGTCGCCCACGCCACCGACCACGATCACGGACGAGACCCCGTGGGCCTCGTAGAGCTCGCGCACGCGGGCGATGAACGGCGTGATGGGCTCCCGGTCGTCGCCGATCAGCGACCGCATCCGCCGGTCGCGGACCATGAAGTTGGTCGCCGACGTGTCCTCGTCCACCAGCAGCAAGGACGCACCCACCTCCAGCGCCTCGACGATGTTCGCGGCCTGGCTGGTGGAGCCGGACGCGTCGTCGCTGCCGAAGGCCTCGGTGGACCGGCCGCCGGGCAGGTCGCCGATGAACGGGCGGAGGTCCACGCCCTCCACGCGCCGTCCGTCTTCGGCGCGGATCGCCACCGCGTCCCCCACCGTCACGACGAGCTCGCGCCCGTCGCCGGGGATGTGGTCGTACACGCCGCGCAGCAGCGCCTGCAGCAGGGTGGACTTGCCGTGGTAGCCGCCGCCGGTGACCAGGGTCACGCCGGCGGGGATGGCGGTGCCGGTGACGCGGCCGGCGTGGGGCAGGTCCACCTCGGCGGCCAGGGTGTCGGGTGAGGTCCACGCCACGGCCTCGTCGTCCCACATGGGCCGGTCGTCGTTGCCGGCCCGGCGGGGGAGCACGGCGCCGTCGGCCACGAAGGCGATCCAGCCTCGTTCCGCGAGCTCGGCGCGCAGGTGGACGCTGTCCTCCACCGCGTCGAGGTGACCGCGGAGACGATCCACGTCCACGGCAGGGGTCAGCGCGGATCGTTCGATCAGCTCGGGGATACGCTCGCACAGGAGCGTCACGGCCGCCTTGCCGAGGACGCGGCGGCCCTTGGCCGGGAGGCCGGCGGTGATGCGGACGGTGATCTCCTCGGCGGTCACCTCGACGCTGGACCGCGCGAGCACCTCCTGGCCGCAGGGGCAGATCTCCACCTGGCCGGACTTGCCGGAGCCCTGGCGGTGACCGGCGGATCGGCGCAGCTCGTGGGCCACGGATCGGGCGAGGAAGTCGGCGGTGGCGCGAAGGCGGACCGGGGTCTCGCGGGCATGGTCGGGGAGTCCGCCGACGTACCAGGGGATGGTGATCCGCAGACGCGACGGAGCGGCGAACGGATCTCCCTGCACGTGGTCGATGTGCAGGGTCATGTCGTCGAAGGTGTAGCGGCCGACGAGGTCCTTGTAGGCCTTGTAGCCGCGGCCGTCGATGCGGAGGCAGAGGGAGCGGAGGCGTTCCATGGGGGGGAATGATAGAGGAGGTGGAAGTGGAGGTGGAAGTGGAGGTGG
>CAZLEO010000410.1:0-6902 GCA_964558555.1 uncultured Rickettsiales bacterium
ACCGCCTCCTCCACCAACCCCAAACCCCGTCGCACTCCGACCCCGCCAGCCCCCCACCCAAAAAAATCCGCCCCTTTTTCCCTCCCCTTCCGTACCCCCATCAGAACGCATACGGTGGAGCGGGAGGGAGATCGCATGTTCAAGGCATTGACGTTCGCTTGTTCCTGGCTGGCGCTGGGGTTCGCCCTCGGCTGCAACACCTCCGACTCGACGGGAGACGACGACGACTCCGCCGACGTCATCGGCGACGACGACGATGACGACACCAGCTCGGATGCCCTCGACACCTTCTTCTCACTGGCCGAGGTCCACACCATCGACATCGAGGTCCCCGACTCCGGCGTCGAGGACCTGCTGGCGGAGCCCCAGGAGTACACGCGCGCCGACGTCACGATCGACGGCGGGGACGCCCTGGTGGTGGCCGTCCGCCTCAAGGGCGCGGCAGGCTCCTTCGTCCCCCTGGACGGGGACTACCCGGAGTGCTCGGGGGACGGCAATGGGAACCCGGGGAAGTCGTCGTTCATCATCGACTTCAACCGGCAGGTGGACGACCAGGAGTACCTGGGGCTGGAGAAGCTGACGCTGAACAACCTGGTGCAGGACCCGTCGGGCATGCACGAGTACCTGTCGTACGCGCTGTTCCGCGAGGGGGGCGTGCCGGGGTGCCGGGTGGGGTTCGCGACGGTGACGTTCAACGGGGAGGTCAAGGGGATCTACGCGCTGCTGGAGAGCAACGACAACGACGTGTTCCTGGAGGCGTGGTTCGGCAGCAACGACGGCAACCTGTACGAGGGGCAGTACGGTACGGACCTGCAAGAAGGGGCGATGGAGGAGTTCGACCAGGATCACGGGGACGACGAGTCCATGGACGACCTGGTGGAGCTCGCGACGGCCCTGGACGGGGTGGAGGACGGTGAGGACGCGCTGGCGGTGCTGGAGCAGTACCTGGACCTGGACGAGTACCTGACGTTTGCGGCGACGGAGATCTACCTGGGGCACTGGGATGGGTACGCGCAGAGCGCGAACAACTACAAGATCTTCCACCCGGACGACGGCAAGTGGCAGTTCGTGCCGTGGGGCATCGACCAGACCTTCGTGGACGCCATGGGAGAGTACGGGGGCGTGATGTCCGGTCCGGGACCGAGCTGGAACGGAGGCGGGCGCGTGCACCAGGTGTGCTTCATGTCCGACAAGTGCGTGTCACGGCTGCACCAGGCGTTCGAGGACGTGATCGAGCGGGTCGAGGAGATGGACCTCGCGGCCATGGCCGAGGACGTGCGGGAGCTCGTCGAGCCGCTGGTGATGGCCGAGGCGCAGGAGCACGGCGATCCCGAGATGGCCACCGAAGCGATGGACGGGGTGGCGGAGTTCATCGAGAACCGGCACGCGGAGATCGAGAGCTGGCTGGGTTGCCTCGACGGGGGCACCGTGGACCAGGACGGGGACGGCGCCAACGGCTGTTCGGTGGACTGCAACGACCACGATCCCGGGATCTTCCCCGGTGCCGTGGAGGAGTGCAACTTCCGCGACGACGACTGCAACGGCGTGCTCGACGACGGCGAGGACTGCCCCACCTGCATGGACGCGGAGGGGCCGGGCGGCGATCAGTTCGCCCTGTGCTTCGAGCACAAGTCGTGGGAGGCGTCACGGGACCACTGCCAGGACCGGGGGCAGGACCTGGCGTCCCTGCACGACGTGGAGACCTGGGAGCACCTCACCTGGCAGTTCGTCGACCTGGCCGGCGTCTGGGACAGCTGGATCGGCCTGCACGATCCCACCGAGGAGGGAGACTTCGCGTGGTGTGACGGATCGGAGCTGGACTTCGAGTGGTGGGGCCACGAGGGGCCGTTGCTCGAACCCGACGCCTACTGCGGCCGCAGCGGCCCCGAAGGCTGGTGGACGCACCCCTGCGACGACGAGATGCCGTTCATCTGCAAGTCTCAGTAACTACTCGCCCGACGTGTCCTCGACCAGATCCACCATCTCCCGCAGCAGGTCCGGACGGTCGGTGATCACCCCGTCCACCCCCAGGTCGAGCACCTGCTTCATCAGCTGCTGGTCGTTGACGGTCCACATGAACACGGGCGCGCCGGTGGCCTGGATGTTGCCGACGAAGCGCTCGGACTTCAGGTCGAAGCCGCCGTCCTCGTGGGGGACCACGCCGAGGTCGTAGGCCTCACAGCCCCCGCCGCCGAAGGGCATGATCGCCTCGGACGCCCAGCAACGGATGCCCTCGGAGGACAGGGCGATGCACGACCCCTCGGGGGCGTACTCGGCGAGCTCGGCGGTGCCGTCGGGGTCGAAGTTCAGGTAGCACACGCGCTGGATGGCGCCCTCCTCGTCCACCATGTCGACGAGCTGCTGGACGAGGCTGGGGTCCTTTTGCTTGATCTCGAGGATGAAGCGCTGGGTGGGGTAGGCCTGCAGGACCGTACGCAGGCTGGGCACGTACGCGCCGTAAGCCAGCCCGTTCTCGCGGTAGGGGTATCGCTCGGTCTCCTCGGCGTCCTCGGGCGCGTCGGGATCCTGCCAGCAGTACCCGGCGTTGTACGCCTGGATCTCGGCCAGGGTCAGGTCGTTGACGTGGATCGCGCCGTAGGTCTCGGTGGAGGTGTCCTGCTCGATGTCGCAGCCGTTGCCCGCGCCGGTGACGCGGTCGATGGTGTGGTCGTGGATGACCACGAGTTCACCGTCGGCGGTGGTGTGCAGATCCAGCTCCATGACCTCGGCCTGGATGTCGGCCGCTGCCGAGCGCTCGAAGGCCACCAGCGTGTTCTCCGGCGCCACCATCGCGCCGCCACGGTGGGCCACCACCATCTGGTGATCGGGCAGCGCCTTGACGAAGTACGACGGCTCGGGCGTGCATCCGGGGAGGACACCCGCGACCATCAGACACAGAAGTAGACGTCTTGTTGTGGTCATGGCTTGGCGTACCCCGTCACGGCGATGGTGAACACGGCGCCGCCGCCGAAGGTCAGCGACGATCGAGTGGCGCCAGCGGCGCCGCCCCTGAGCTCCACATGCGGCTCGAACCCGAAGAAGAAGCCGGTCTGGCGACCCGGGCCGATCACCTCACCTCCGAATCGACCCCCCGCGCGCAACCCCGGCTGGAAGGTGTGGTCGCCTCCCTGGAGCCGCACGCCCACCATCGGTCCGACGCGCGGCCGGACCACGGCCTTGCCCAGGCCGACCTTGGGCGGCCCCGGCGAGAACAACAAGAACGCGTCCACGATGAACAGGAACTGATGGCGCAGGATCGCGTTGTAGACCGTTTCCAGCAGCGGGGACCGCAGCCGCAGCTGCATCCCCTCCTTCGGCACGGCCGCGATCTCCAGCGACGGCAGGTCCACCCGGAAGCCGATGGACGGCGCCGGCGCGTAGATCGTCGCCCCGACCCCCATGCTGACCCCGGCCCCGTGGCGCCCCGTCGCCGAGGCGGTCGCGACCACCATCAGCGCGAGCCACCCAGCGGCGACAAGCGGTCCAAAACGACACCAACCCAGTCGGATCATGCTCACCTCGGCGTAGCCGGAGTCCGGCGGTGGACAGCATACAGGCCAGGGGCCGGGATCGTCGAGGAGCGCGCTACCTGCGCAGGCGGTGCAGAGCGATCAGGGCGAGGGCCATCCACCACCCGGCCGCTCCGGCGCGCCCATCCATCCGGCAGTCGCAGGTGTTGATGCTGCCGTCGGGATCGGCCGTGGCGTCGTCGTCATCGTCGTCGTCGTCGCCCCCCTCGTCATCGTCGTCCCCGTCGTCGTCGTCATCGTCGTCGTCGGCCGCGTCGTCGTCGTCGCCCTCGTAGCCTCCGGATCGGTAGTAGGGTACGCAGTCCTCGGGCAGGGCGTCGGGGGCGGGGGCGGCGTTGATGGGGATGACCTGGTCGGGGCTCGACCAGGTGTCGTCGGACCAGTGGAAGAGGAAGTCGACCTGGGTGATGGGGTGGGACGGGTCGTTCAGCGGGCCGAGGGTGACGTGGTAGAGGCCGTCGCCGTCCGGGCCGTCGAGGGGGGTCTCCACGGACAGGCCGTCGCCCCAGTCCACCGTGCCGGCGGGCCAGTAGACCTCGTCGGGGCGCTGCCAGCCATTGACCCCCCAGTGCAGCCAGCCCGGGCCCTCGGCGTGGATGGTGATCTCGTCGTCCTCGGAGGGGAACTCCGGGTCCCAGGGGCCGGTGCCGCCGCTGCCCAGCTCGCCCACGGCCACGTGCATGATGGGGGACCGGGTCACGTTGCCGTGGGTGTCCTCGGCCTCGACGTAGTAGTCCACGAGGACGCCCGTGCCCACGTCCAGGTCGGCGCGGTAGCCCGTCGCGACGGCCGAGGGCTGGGGATCGGTCTGCGGGTCCTGGGTCCAGGTGTCCATGGACACGGTCTCCCAGCCGCCGCCACCGTAGACCTCGTTGGCCGCGTCGCGGCACGCGTCGTCGTCCACGCGGTAGCGCAGGTCCACGCGGGTCAGGCCGGAGACGTCGTAGGCGAAGGTCCACACCTCGAACTCGGTCGGCTCGGGCGCGTCGGCCCACTCGTACCCGCCCGGGTTGAAGGCCTCCCGCTGGGGCAGGTAGATGCTGGGACCGATGGGATCGCCCCCTCCGGCGGCGTCCACGGCGCGGTCCGCCGCGGCCACGGCCTCGTTGGCCGCGCGCGTCGGGTGGCTGTCCCAGATGCCGCCTTCGGAGTTGTCCCAGTACCAGTAACACGAGGTCTGTCCCACCAGCAGCCACCGCCAGGCCAGGTCCGTGTCACTGCCGCTGCCGTCGATGACCGCGGCCGCCGACGTGTACGGTGCCAGCGCATCGGCGGTCAGCACGTGGTTCAGCGCCGCGGTCATCACCGCCGACGAGTTGCGGTCCGGGCTGTAGCCGTCCTCGCCAGGGTCGCCGTTCCACTTGGCGAACTCCGGATCGCCGTTGTCCGCGCCCGACCACGATCCGTCCTCGAGGTGCAGCGTGTCGTCGGGATCGGGGGGGTACTGGTCGAGGTAGTCCTGGATGGTCGTGCCGATGAAGTCGGTGGGGTTGTCCTGCAGCCAGCCCAGGAATCCCTGGAAGTTGCTGTTGTAGTACGAGTCGGTGCCGCCGCCGTAGTTGTCGCCGTCGTGGGCCAGCACCACCAGCATGGGGTGGTCGGGATCGTCGTTGTTGGCCAGGTAGCTGCGGAACACCGAGTCGTACAGCAGCGCGCCGTAGCCGCCCCGGGCGTCCTCGTTGCCCTCGTACCGCGCTGCGGGCACCACGATGATGCGGTGCTCGTCGCCGGTCTCGGGATCGATGTACACCGCCCAGTGCGGCCGATAGGCCCACGGCGCGGCCACGGGCGACGGCGCCCAGAGGTTGACCAGGGTCACCCAGTCGGTCTCGTGGTCGTTGATCACGTCCGCGCCGTTGGGCGGTACCAGGTTCGATCCCGAGTTCCACGGGTAGTCCACGTGGGCGCGCTCGAGGTGGATGCTGTCCACGATGATCCACTCGACGCCCGCTTCCACCAGCGCCGGGATCATCCGCGGCGAGAACGCCATCTCCGGCGGGAACATGCCCGGCCCCGGCGGCTGGCCGAACGCCCGCTGCACCTGCTCGGCGTGCATGGCCACCTGCAGCTCCAGCGCCTGATCGTCCACCAGCGCCATGAGCGGGTGGTGGTAGCCGAACGACACCAGGTACAGCCGCGGGTTGCCCAGCGACGTGGTCCAGTCCTGCGACTCGTCCCAGCGGTTCTTCCACCCCTGGAACGCCCACCCCTCTCCCTCCAGCGTGTTCAGGTTCTCGATCAGCGACCCCGACAGGCTCACCTGCGCCCCCAGGTGGTCGAATCCCCAGTCCATGCCCGACTGCACCGCCGAGACCGGCCAGTCCGTATACGGCCCGCTGCGATCCGTGTGCACCTGCAGCACCGAGAACCCGTACTGCCCCCCCGACTCCGTCTGCGTCACCGGCTCGTAGGGCCAGTAGATCGGCTGGTGCATGTGCCAGTGGAACGTCAGGTGGATCGGCACGTCGGCTGCGGCGGGCGAGGCCAGGGCGAGGATCAGGCCGAAGAGCAGGACGCGGATGTAGTCGCTCATTACTGAGTTACTAGCCTGAAAGAGGCAGCGAAGCAAGGAAGAAAGGTCCTGGCGCGGCTATGGTGGGTGTGGAATCAGGGCGTGAAGCCGTGCCGGTAGAACTCGACGGTGACGTAGTCGTCCTCGCCGAGGTACGGGCCGGGCTCGTAGACGTTGCCGGCCGCGGCCATGAGCAGGCCCTTGACCATCCAGGACGCGTAGGTGGAGTTGTCGGCGGGCACGAAGTACTCGAAGGAGCCGCCGAGGTAGTCGATCATGCCCACGGGGCCGGGGGCGAGCCAGATGCCCTCGACGGGGCCGGTGCCGTACTGCAGCTCGGCGTAGGTGCCCACATCGGTGCAGTAGGAGCCGAAGGTGCCGTCGCCCACGTTGTAGAACACGTCGTCGCCGAGGAACAGCGCCGCGAGGCTGGGCTCGTCGTCGATGTAGTCGCAGCTGATCACGCCCAGGGGCCAGGCCGTGCCGTGGAAGCCGTCGGCGACGACCCCCTGGTAGGGGACGACGCCCACGTCACCGCAGTCGCTGCCCGACTCCTCCACCTCGCCGGGGGTGGTCAGCCAGCTGATCAGCTCGTCGATGTAGGGGTAGTACGCCAGGCCGGGGCCGGCACCGAAGAAGGTGTCGGCGTTGCCGCCCGCAGTGGTGGTGCACACCAGGGTGTCGGTGTCGTCGTAGATGGTCTGGGTGAACAGGAAGCCCGCGCCGCCCATGCCGTTGGACATGAACGTGTAGTCGAACTGCTGGGTCCAATCCGGCGGCGTGGCGTCGTCGTCGTCGCTGGTCGTGTCGTCGTCGTCGCCGGGTGTGGCGTCGTCGTCGTCACCGGGCGTGGCGTCGTC
>CAZLEO010000411.1:0-6895 GCA_964558555.1 uncultured Rickettsiales bacterium
GCCCGAGCTGTGCGACGGCATCGACAACGACTGCGACGGCGCCCTGGAGACCTACGAGGGCGACGTGGACGGCGACGGGTACATGGCCTGCGACGACTGCGACGACGACGACGCGACGATCAACCCCGACGCCGTGGACGACACCGTGGACGGGATCGACCAGAACTGCGACGGCGTCGACGGCCAGTAGCCCCCAGCGAGGAGGATTCCGTGACCATCACCCACACCATGACCGTGCCGACGTCGGTGGACCGCGTCGCCGACCTGCTGACCTCCGAGCCGTACAACATGCGCATGCAGAACGACCGCGAGGACGTCACCGAGGCCACCTACTCGCTGGACTCGGACGACGACGGCCAGCGGCTCTATCGCATGCAGGTCACCCACTACAAGCGCACCAAGACCGGCGGGCTGGACCGCAAGGCCCTGGAGAACTCCACCACCCACTACCGCTACGACAAGCGCGCCCACGTGCTGTACTGGCGACACGAGGGCTCCGAGGGCAAGCGCGTGGACGTCCACGGCGAGACCCGCCTCACCCCGGCCGGCGACGGCACCCGCGTCCACCGCGAGGTCCAGATCAGCATCAAGATCCCGGTGGTCGGGCGCGGCCTGGCCAAGATCGTCGAGAGCAAGTTCCGTGAGGGATTCGAGGGGATCGAGGGCACCATCCGCGAGATGCTGGCGGACGAGGGTTAGCCCTCCTTCTTCGACCCGCCTCCCCCGAACCGACGGGCCACCCACGCCACCGCCGCAGCGAGGGACGCGGTGGCCACGGCCGGGTACACGAACGGGAGCCCGTGACAGCTGCGCTGCTGCACGTCGCCCTCGAGGTGGGTGCGCAGGTAGTGATCGTACCCGAGGTACGCCGCTCCCCAGGTGGTCGCGGCGTAGACCATCGCCAGGATCAGCACCCAGTGCAGCGACGCGCCGGGGCGATCGCCGCGGCTGAGGCGGCCCATGGCGTAGGCGCACAGGCAGACCGCTGGGGTGCCGAAGCCGACGCAGCCCACGTAACCGGTGAGGCAGTCCGAGGCCATGGCCAGGGGCACGAACACCAGGTTGAAGGCCACGGCCAGGCCGATCAGCGACCAGGTGATCACCTTGTCGGCCAGCTCCGCGGGGCTGCGGTAGGTGGCCCGGCGCTCCTCCTCGGTGGAGGGGGTGACCGGAAGCTGCTCGGCGGTGTCGTACCAGGTGTGGGCGGTGAGCACGCTGGACGAGGGGGCGGCGGTCTCGTCGTCCGCGGCGGGTTCGCCGACGTCGGTCTCTGCGGCGGAGGTGTCGATCCGCTCATCCTGGATCGGTTCGGGGTCCGCCGGCGCCACGGGCTCGGCGGCCGCGGGCTCGGCGGCCGCGGGCTCGGCGGCCGCGGGCTCGGCGGCCGCGGGCTCGGCGGGCACCTCGATCCGGCCGTCGAGCCGGCCCGTCAGATCCTCCCGCGACGCCCAGGCCAGGGCGGAGAGGGGGCCCACCTCCCGCGGCCGGCCCTTCGCGTCCCCCAGGCAGGCGAGCAGGCTCTCGCGCAACGGGCGCGGCACGCGGTCTCGCACGGCCGGGGGCACGGTCTGGACGTCGGCGACCACGTCGCCGGCGATCAGCAGCAGCGCCACCTGGCCGAAGGCATACACGTCCGTGGCCACGGTGGGGGGCGCGTCCGGGTCCACCAGCTCGGGGGCCGCGGGGCAGCGGCGCTCGACCTGCCACCAGCCGCGGCCCGAGCCCAGGCCGATGCTCGGGTCGGTCATCTTGAGGTGCAGCGTGTCCTCGCCGTCCGCCTCGGCCAGCATCAGGTTGGCGGGATCGATGTTGCCGTGGGCCAGGCCGCACGAGTGCAGGTGGTCCAGCACCGAGGCCAGCTCCTCGATCAGCCGCAGCACCGTGTCGAGCCGGCGCGCGCGGTCCTCGTCCACCAGCGGGGAGCCGGGGATCTGCCCCTCCACGTGATCGGCCAGGGACCGCCCGCGGACGAGCTCCATGGTGATGCCGAGGCGGTCGCCATAGGCGTGGTCGGCGAGGATGCGCACGAGGTGTGCGTGCTGGATCAGGCTGGCCCCGGACATGACCTCCATGAGCCGGGCGCGGGCCTTGGGCGAGCCGGCGAGGTGCGGGTGATACAGCTTCAGGGCCAGGTCGTCGCCGCCGGCCAGGGGGTGGACCCGGTACACGGTCCCCGACCCGCTGCGGCCGATCTCACGCACCACCTCGAAGCGGTTGAACAGCAGATCGCCGGGGCCGGTGGTGTCGATGCCCACCGACGTGCCCTCGCACCCCAGCGCGCAGTGGTCCAGGCCGTCGGGGATCTCCGAACCGCAGTGCAGGCAGGTCTCGCGAATGTCACCGCCCACGGCCGCCTCCCGCGCGCGCCAGCTCGACGGCCTGCACGCCGGTGTCCTTGATGGCCCGCCCCACCCCGGCCGGGCCCAGCTTCACGCCGCCGAACACGCGCGACACCACCAGCACGCCGCGCAGGTCGTCGCGCCGCAGCACCTCGAGCAGGCGGTGGCCGGGGCGCCCCACCTCCCCGTCGTCGCGGGCGCTCTCCACCACCTGGCCGCCGTCGGTGTCGAGCCGCGACGCCCAGCAGTGGTGGCGGGCCCGCTTGACCGCCTTGCGTCGCCGCGCCAGCACCTGACGCACCCCGTCCTCGTCCTTCGCGGGCACGTAGATCCCGAAGAAGCGGGAGCGCTCCACGGTGAGCTTGGCGATGGGGTCCTTGCGGGTGCTCATGGGCGGCCAAAGCGTAGCATGGGCGACCGGTGCTATCCTGGCCGCTCCCCTGAAATGGAGGAACGGACCTTGATGAGACCCCCCCTGAACGTGTGGGCGATGCTGCTGTTGATCGGGCTGTCCAGCCCGGTCGCGGCGCAGGAAGCCCTCCCCACCGACGATCCCGACGATCCCGTGCTGCAGGCCATGACGGCCGAGGTGGACCGGGCCATGGAGGCCCTGGCGCAGGCCGATCCGGCGCCGTACTTCGTGTCCGCCGAGGTGACCGAGATGTGGATGGTGCAGATGTCCGGCGAGGAGGGCGGGCTGCAGGGGTACGCACCCATGCACAAGCGCCACGTGGACGTGGACATCCGCGTGGGCAGCCCCCAGCTGGACTCCACCCACGCCCTGCGGTCCACCAAACCCAACCGCTGGGAACGCCACGGCCGCGCGGTGGTGGTGTCCGACGACGTGGGCACGATCCGCCGCGGCATCTGGCGCGAGATCGACACCCGCTTCGTCGAGGCCCAGGAGCGCTGGGCCAAGGTGGAGAGCGACCGCCAGGTGCTGGTGGACGAGGAGCCCGCCGAGGACCTCGCGCCCGTGACCCCCGTGCAGGAGATCGGTCCGTACGTCGAGCTGGATCTCGACCTGGCCGAGTGGGAGGACACCATCCGTCAGGCCTCGGGCGCCCTGACCGACAGCGACGTGGTGCACGACGGCTCCGTACGGCTGACGGCCCAGCAGACCACCCGCTGGTTCGTCAGCTCCGAGGGCACGCGGCTACGCCAGAGCGGCACCCACGTGCGCGTCTCGGTGATGCTCAACACGGTGGCCGACGACGGCGAGAAGCTGAACCTGGGGTACCACTGGGACGCGGCCAAGCCCGAGTCCATCCCCGACCGCGACGACCTCGAGGCCAAGACCCGCGAACTCGACGCCCTGCTCACCCAGCTGCGCGTGGCCCCGGACCAGGAGCCCTACTCCGGCCCGGCGGTGCTCACCGGCCGGGCCGTGGGCGTGTTCTTCCACGAGATCTTCGGACACCGGGTGGAGGGCCACCGGCTCAAGCGGGTGGACGACGCGCAGACCTTCCGCGACATGGTGGACGAGCACGTGCTGCCGGAGTTCCTCTCGGTGTACGACGATCCCACCCTCGACGTGTTCGAGGGGGTGGATCTGAACGGACACTACCGCTTCGACAACCAGGGGGTGCCGGCCGAGCGGGTCACCCTGGTCGAGGACGGCGTGCTCAAGGGCTTCTTGCAGAGCCGCTCGCCCATGCGCCAGGGGGAGCTGAGCAACGGCCACGGCCGCCGCATGATCGGCAAGGACGCGGTGACGCGCCAGGGTAACCTGCTGATCACCGCCTCGGAGACCGTGGACGACGACTCGCTACGGGATCACCTGCTCGAGCGGGTGCGCGCCGAGGGCCTGGAGTACGGGCTGCTCATCGACGACATCCAGGGCGGGTTCACCTTCACCGGCCGGTCCCTGCCCAACGCCTTCGAGGTCAAGGCCGTGCTGGCGTGGCGCGTGTACGCCGACGGCCGCCCCGACGAGCTGGTCCGCGGCGCCGACCTCATCGGCACGCCGCTGGTGGCGTTCAACCAGATCATGCTCGCCGGCGACGAGTACTCCGTGTTCAACGGCATGTGCGGCGCCGAGAGCGGCTGGGTGCCGGTGTCGGCGGTGGCGCCGGCGATGCTGGTGGCCGAGATCGAGACCCAGCGCAAGCCCAAGGGCCAGAACCAGCCCCCGCTGCTGCCGCCCCCGGGGCGTGACGTAGAGGAGGTGCAGCCATGATCCGCTCGCTGTGGATGCTGCCCCTGCTCGTCGCGCTGGCGCCCGCGGCCCACGCCACCGAGGACGACGTGCTGATCGAGGCGATGAGGACCTGGGCCGATCGTTCGGTCGCCGAGCTGTCCATCGGCGAGGGGACCGAGCCCCAGCGCGCTGTCATCGCCGTACTGGATCGGGACGAGTTCTACGCCGACGCCCTGTTCGGCTCCATCGAGTCCGAGAGCGGCCACCCCGCGCGGCCCACGCGGATCGAGGTGGTCGTGGGCGACGACACCCTCAACTCCTCGCGCTACAAGTCCAAGGACCGCCTGCCGGGGGCCCACCAGCGCTACAACCTCGTGCCCGAGGATGCGCCCATGGCCCTCGAGCGGGACCTCTGGCTGGGCACGGACGCGGCGTACAAGGCGTCGATGCAGCGGTGGATGTTCAAGACCGCCGCCCTGGCCACTCAAGGCGGTGATCCGCCGCCGCCGGACTGGACCGCCGCCGGACCCCGCGTGGAGATCCTCGACGTCCCGGACATCCCCGTGGACCGCGACGGCCTGCGCGAGATCGCCCGGACCGCCTCGGGTCGCCTCAAGGGGATCGAGGGGCTGCGCAGCGGCTGGGTCGAGGTGCGCGAGCTGCAGGGCCGGTTCGTGCTGGTCACCTCGGAGGGCACCACGGTGGTGCGCCCCGAGGGGTACGTCGTGGTCTATGCCTGGGCCGACCTGTTGAGGGACGACGGCGTGCGCATCGTCGATCACCGCCAGTGGGTCGCGCGCTCCACCGCCGACCTGCCGCCGGTGGACGAGATCGCCGACGAGGTGGAGCGTATGGGGCACACCGTGGCCGCGCGGGCCGCCGCCGAGGTGGTGGACTACTACGAGGGGCCGGTGGTGTTCGAGGGCCGCGCCGCGGCCGAGGTCTTCCGCTACCTCGTGCCCAAGCAGGTCTGCGGCACGCCTCCCAACCCCCAGGCCGACAAGACCTACGAGGCGCTGACCCGCAGCGGACCGCGCCTGGGCCGCCGCCTGCTCCCCGAGGGATGGCGCGTCACCGACGATCCGACCCAACCCATGCCCGGCCTCGCCGGTGGGTTCACCGTGGACAAGGAGGGCACGCCCGCCCAGCCCGTGGCCCTGGTGGAGGACGGTTACGTGCGCGACCTGCTGATGAGCCGCACGCCGCGGCGGGAGCTGGACGAGAGCAACGGCCACGCCCGCGGCGGGGTCTACGGCGACTGGAACGCCCGGCTCTCCCTGTGGGAGGTGGAGCCGCGGCGCAACCTGAGCACCCGCGCCTTCGACAAGCAGGTGGAGCGGGCGATGAAGGACGCCGACCTCGACCGCATACTGGTCGTGCGCGGGCTGTGGGAGGGCAAGCTCGGCTCCCTGCCCAAGATCACCGACGCGGTGTGGTTGAACGCCGACGGCACCGAGGTGCCGGTCCAGGCGCTGAGCTTCGAGGGCAGCGATCGCCGCACCCTGCGCGACATCGTCGCGGCCGGGGGCGGCCAGCAGGTCTCCGCCTACCTCGACGCCTACGATCTGGGCCGGATGGCCGACGACGACGAGGGCCTGCCCACGGTGCTGCAGTCACCGTCGCTGCTGCTCGTCGAGGAGCTCGAGGCCGTGTTCCCCGGGCCGGACAAGCGTCCCCACGCGTACCCGCCGCCGCCGTTGACCGAGTAGGCGCGGTCGATCCACTCGCCGGAGATGTCGCGATCTGGCTGCAGCCGTTTACAGCCGAAGACAGCCTCGTAGAATGCAGCGAGGCGCTGCCAGTCCCGAGCCACCAGATTCGTGTGGACGTATCGCGCTGGTAGTGTCATGACACCTCCTACGACGAGAGAGTATCCTCATCCGACCATGGCCTCGTTCAGGACCCAAGACGAATGCCCCGCCTGCCACGTGCAGTCGGCGCTGACTCGCACCTTCGATTCATCCGAGGCGTGCTGTCTGCTCGGTGTGTCCGCCTCCAGCGACTGCGATCTGTGCGGCCGCAAGACCATCGGCAGCACCGAGCCCGACTGTAGCGCGCCCGACGATCACGAGCACCGCATGAAGGAGGGGCTCTGCCCTTCGTGCGGCAACGAGGTGGACCGGAAGGCCAGGGCCAGGCACCGCTGCGAATTCTGCGATCTCCACGCCGAGGAGCTCGAGATCGAGCCCGGCATGTTCTTCGACACCATCGGCCAGCTCCGCGCCGCCCTGGAGCTGTGGGCGGACGAGAAGGGCTACCTCGACCTCGACCTGTTCATCGACAACTGCTTCGCCGACGACTCCCTCGAGGCGATCTTCGACCGGATCAGCGCCGGCAAGACCGTCCCGACCACCATGGACGACCTCGAGGACATGTTCATCGGTGGCGAGGCTGCCGCCGACGAGGATCCGTCCGA